>JADJRF010000005.1:1595266-1914319 GCA_016712355.1 Vampirovibrionales bacterium
TCGTCTGAACACGATAGCAGGCCCGCAATCCCTTGACAAGGCGCTGCGCCGCATTTTGCGTCGTGGCTCGCGCCTGTTGACGCCGCTTTAACGTATTTGGCAGCGTTCAGCGCAGAAGATACACCCTTTGGCCATGGCGACTTCCATCTCCAGATTAATGACGGTTGTCGTAGATAGCTCTACTCTGAAACTAGTCGTATCCCATCATAGGAGCCGTCCCCGATGAGAGCCTTTTTCAGTTCACTTCCATTCTCAGGGCTCGAAACGCCAGCCGACATCACGTTTCGTCACGTGAACGCCGAGGCGACGCGGGGAGTGGAATACGCGCAACCCGAGGCCTGTTTCATTACCCATCGCGATGCCGAACGCTGCACTCAGGCGCTGCTTGCCGATTCGCCGCTTTCGCCGCAGGGTCCGCAACTTTCGCCTCACTTGCGCTTTCCCGTACGCTCTGAGTCGGGATCGCAGCGAATCTGGAGGGGGCAATGGCGGCCATAAATCCGATTCTCCCCTATCCAGGGGGCCTCGGTGAAAGCGCTTTTCGTTACAATGGCGGTTCGTGAGCGTTTAATTTAACGAGTCGAGTGGGGGCGAGAGCGCTTTTGAACGCCCGGCCGCAAATTGCATCGCAATCGTCAGGCGCGCTGGCCCTGGCGGGGTCGGCGGCGGGCCACGCGGCGAAAAACATCCAAAGCCTTACCGGGTTGCGGTTTTATGCGGCTTTTTCGGTCTTTTTCTCCCACATGTATCACTTCGGGTATTTTGGCGTTGAAGGGCCTGCCCGTCTTCTTTTTGCAGGAATAGGCCATTTAGGCGTGTCGCTGTTCTACGTGTTGAGCGGCTTTGTTTTGCTGATCCGCTATCACGATAGTTTCGCCGAAGGCGCTGGCCTCAAACGTTTCTACGTCGCGCGTCTGGCGCGGATTTATCCTGCTTTTATCGCCACGGGACTCTTAGCGATTCCTATCGAGTTTTTCTCGCCCTATCGAGGGCAAATGCTCTGGACGCTGGGCGCAAACGCGACGCTGACGCATTGTCTTTCGCCGCAGACCTGTGGTCGTCTCAATGACGTGGGCTGGAGCGTGGGCGTAGAGGCGGCTTTTTATGTTCTGTTCCCGCTGTTACTGGCATGGCTGCGTCCGGGCTGGAAACTCGGGGCGTCTATGGTCTTGGTTACGGGAGGCGTCGTCGCGCTTCAGATGCTTGGCCATGGCGGCTTCTGGGCGAGTGATCGCTTTTTTATTAATCGCGTGCCGGAGTTTTTCTGCGGGATGCTGGCAGGGGCTTTCTTCCTGCGTGGAAAATCCTTGCCCGGCGCGAATCGCGTGATCGGGTTGCGCGTATGGATTACCGTGCTGGCTGGCATTCTCGCGCTAGCTCCCCTGTGGCTGGAAGCGTTTCACCTGACGCCGTATTATTATCTATGCCTGATGCTGCCTTCTTCGTTGCTTATCAGCGTGTTGGCTTGTGGCGAGCGACAAGGCGTTTCTCTTCGTCTCTTCACTGCGGCAGCCATTGTCTTTGGCGGGGATATCAGCTACTCGTTTTACCTGCTGCATAACCTGCTATTGCGGTATTTGCGCCATGGCAGCGCCGTTGTTTTTCATGCGTCGCTTGCGGATACGCCCCTCTGGATGCAGCTGGGACTGGCCAGCCTGGCGCTTGTCAGCGCGTTAATCGGGTCTGCGCTTCTGTATCGTTACGTCGAAAAGCCCGGGCGCCAGAAACTGCGCGCGTGACTCGGGTAAGCAATCGGCTTACGGCAGCCATTCAAAATCGTGGATGGCGCTGGTATCTTCCAGCGAGCCCTTGATTTTGACTTGGAATCGCGAGCGCTCGCCGGGCCGCCCGCCAAAGCCGGGCACATAGCCGACGCCCGGCACAAAGGATAGAATGCCGCCGTTTTTCACGCCCGGCAGGAAGCCGACGCCTGGCAGGTAACGCAGGAGGCTGCGCAGACTGAGTTTGCCCAGTTTGCCAAGCGCGCCGCTGACATCCTGGCTCATGGCGCCGGTTACCTTCAGGTTCGCCTGCGCGTCTTTCAGGCCAATGCGGCCAGCAATCAGCAGATCCAGATTTTCGCCGTCTGAAAGCAAATCAGTGGTGTAAGCCTGCCCTTGGGCGATGCGCAACGTGCCCGACAGCTCAGTAAAATAATTGGTGTTAAACGGGGTCATCGTACGGAGCAGATTATTTAAACTCAGGCCAATCACGCCGCCGCGCAAGACGTTGACGGCTGTCAGCAACGTCTCGAGCTTGGCAATAGCAGGCAAACGACCGTCTGTGATGACAAAAGACGCGTCGCCGTTGACGTTATTGGTCATTTCTTCATCGGTTGCGCCTTGCGTGGTAAAGCGAATCACGCCTTTCAGGTCGCCGAAAATCTGGTTGGGCGCGTTTAACAAGGCGCGCGCCAACGCATTGGCCTTGACCCCGGAGGCTTCAAGCGTGACCTGGGTAAACTGATTGTCCAGCGGCGTGATCGCCAGATGACCCTTAAGTTTGCCGCCTGCTACGTCCGCCTTGGCGTCGAGTAATTCAAAAAAGCCTGAGCTGGCAAGATTCATCCGGGCCCGGACGCTATTGACGAGGACGTTGTCGTAAACGGCTTCGTCGAGGGCGACGCTGGCGTCTTCAAACAGCACAGGCGCCTGGGGATCCGTCGGCTTGCGCGGTCCGAATAATGGCGTCAGAAAGCCTGCCGTCAGGCGCTGATTCACCACTTCGCGCACGTACGTTTGCCACGCCGCCACGACGAATTGCCGTCCCGTGATCGCGACGTCTTTGAGCGGCAGCGGGAAGGCGGCGACGTCGTCAATGGCGCCTTTTGCCGCGATATCGACGCCGGGTAACGCCAGTCTGGAGAAATCAAAATGACCGTCGATGCCTTCCAGTACCACGCGCCCGCTTGCTTCCACGATGCGCAGCGGCTGCGACGAGAGTTTATCCAGATCAAGGACTCCCAGCACGACCGCGTCTTCCTGATTATGACCTTGCGCCACGAGATTGCCCGACAGGCTTCCGGCCATATCGCCTGCGGCCAGTCCCAGCCGTGGTCCTAGCAGGGTCAGATTCAGGGGCGTTGAGGTCGCCAGAGAGAGTTGCCCGTGGCGATGCGTCTCGTTAAACGGCTGCTCAAGAGCCCCCTCAAACGTGAGACGGCCCGCGTCCGCGAAATCCACCTCGCCCGCATCGATGGCCAGCCGCTGCGCGCCGAGCGACAGCGCCGCGTTTGCCGTCATTAGCGCGCTGTTTTCCCTCTGCCAGTGAGACGTAAAGGGGCCTGTGATTGTGTTGTCGCGAGCATTGCGCCGCCCTTCAAAACGCGCCTCGCCGTTGAATTCGCGCGCGCGCGCGGTTAAACCGGCGGAAACCGTCTGAATCACTCCCTCGCCGTTGCGCCATGTCATTGCCAGTTGCCCGTTTACCGGCCCCCACTGCGCAGATTCCCCAAAGGGACCGCCGATTTTCTCAAATCGAAGGGTCGCGCGTCCGCCTGCTTCAGTCACATTTGCTGTCAAAGCAGCCTCACCGGTTAAAGGCCGTTTTTCGGATGCCGCGCGCAGGAGCGGCAGGCTGTGATCAAGCCCATTGATCCGCGCCAGCGATCGCAAGCTGCTGGGACCGCTGTCCAGCGTCAGATCGTAATGACCTGTGTTGGGATTCAACACGCCTTGCAGGCTGACGAGGACATCGCCCAACTGCGCCTGGGTCGGACGCAGCCTTATGACGCTGTTGCGATCCACGACCCAATCGGCTTGCTGGACAGAAACCCGATCGCTGCCGCCGGGCGTCAGCAGAAAAGAAGCGTTTCGCAGGCGAATGCTTCCGCTTTTCAGCGTGGGAGAAATTAAAACGGGTTGAGACGCCCCCTGGGGCAGCTCGCCGCCGAGAAATACGTCTACATCGGCGGATCCGCGCGCATCGCGCTCGCGCAGCGCCATAAGCCCCGGCGCCAGCGTTGACAGACGGCTTACCAAGGCCGCAATATCCCCCGATGCGGTTAAATGCGCCTGATAGCGCCGAAACGCCATCGGATTGCGCGCATCGCGATCGATGGCTCCATCCAGCCGAAAGCGGGTCCCCTGCCACAGGCCGCGAATGCCGGAAAGCGTCAGTTGAGAAGACGTCAGGCGCAGCGTTCCTTCCAGGCCGCTGAGCCCCATCAAGGCGTTCCCGGGCGAAAGCGCCACTTGGCGCAGCGTCCACTGACCACTGAACGCCGGATTCTGCAATAAACCCGTGATGCTTAATGCGCCGCTGAGCGTGCCCGAAGTGTTGAGGGTTGCCAGCGTCTGAAGCCCTTGCGGCGGCCGCGCGCTCAGTCGGGACGCCAGCAGCGCCGATTGACGCAGGGTTTCGACCGGCATGGCCGTCATCGTCATTTTCGCCGCGATGGTTTCGCGTCCGCGCGCCGCTCGTGAAATCACCCCGGACAGGCTGACCGGCGCGTTCAGCAGGCGAAAGCCAACGCTTTGCAGCGCAATGGTTTTCCCTTTAAAAATCGCATGGCCGGTTAATCCGCTGGCCAGTGCGCGGAATCCGCTCGATGTTGCGGCGTCAGGCGCGCGGACGACGCCTTGACGAATCCAGGCGTCTCCTTCCCAGTCGGGGTTTGAGGCTGCGCCTGTGGCTCGTAAGCGCGCCGACAGTCGGCCTTCGTAACGTCCGCGCTGAAGCCAGTCCGGGATAGGATTGCCCTGCGCGCGCGCCAGTTGCCGCGCCAGTCCGCTCATTAACGAAACATCCTGCCCTTCCAGCGTCAGCGCGCCGTCGATCAGGGCGTTGGTCTTACGGTCAATGGTCCCGGACAGATCCAGCGCGCCGTCTAAGAGTCGACCGCGCAGGTCGCGGGCGGTGACGCGTTTGCCGTTGAAGGCGATTTGCCCGCTGAGATCCTGCGCCAGCGCCTGAGCCGATAGCGCCGGAATCGTTGCGGACACGTCGCTGAGTCGCAGGCTGCCTTTTAAGTCTGGATCCAGCAATCGCCCCTGCAGGTCGATGGCGCCATTGAGCTTGCCGCGAATGGCGCGCAGGGCTTGCGCGGTTTGCGCGTCGGGCGCGGGCAACGCCCGTAAGGTCGACAGGGAGAAATCCGTAATGGCGACGCGCAGGCGGGCTTTGGCGGCGCGCAAGTCGGACTGGGGCTGGTCCAGCGCCTTCGGGTTCTCAATCTCGCCTGAAATATGTAAAGCGTCTGACAGTTTAGAATTCTTGCCGTCGATCGTTCGTCGGGACAAGCGAATCAAAATATCCGAGAGCCGTCGTCGTCCCTCTGCGCGAAAAGACGCTTGCAACGCGCCGGGAGGCGCTTGTCCGCCGTCCTCGCCGCGACGCCAGTTCAAGGGCTGGCGCGTTTGCGCAAACACGCTGACGGTTTCCTGAATCCGGTCGTTTGCCTGTCCTCCCCAGAAACCGGACGCGCGGCGATACTGAGCGCTAAGCGTTTCGATCCTGCCTTGCGCCGTAATGCCGGGATGAATCGCCAGAGCCTCCAGCCATTCGCCTGCCACAGCGGGATCGATATTGCGCGCGCGTAGATCCAGCGCGCTGACTGGACTTTTTGCAGCGGGCTCGCCTTGGGAAATCACCATCGACGCCCAGCCCTCGCCCAGTGCGCGTTGCAGTCCTCCCGTCAGCGACGTCTGCCACAGCGCCGCTTCGCCGGAGACGGCGATGTCGCGATCGCTGGCTAAATGCGCCAGCTTCATATTGCTGCTGCGTCCTATCACATAGCGATCGGCGATGGCCCAGGGGCCCAGACGGCCATCCATACGTTCAATCGCAAGCGAAAAATCCTGGAGCGTGACCGGTTGCTTCTCTTCCGGCGGCGGTTTCTGAAGCGGTTTAAACGGCGGGCGCGTCGGCATATCCACATGGAGCGTCTCAATTTCTCCGCGCCCCAGCTCGGGCGTGCCGCCGATCAGCATCGGCCAATACCGGGCGATGAGGGCCGCCTGTTGAGCGCGGGCCACGGGCTTGGCGCCCGGATCCAGCAGCGTCGCTTCGGAGAAAAACACCCGAGCGCCCTGCCACGTCAGCGTCACGACGGGCCGGCTCAAGCGCAGGCGCCAACCGGGTTGCGTCATCAGCGCATTCGGCGTTTCCTGCTCAATACGCGCGCGTAACGCGTCGAGGTCGACAAAACGCGGGATTAAACGCTCAATGCCGCGCGCCGCTAACCACAAAAGCGCGCACGTCAGCGCCGTCGCCAGGACGATACGCCAAAATCCAAAGGACCGCTTGAAGGCCATGCCTATGCTTGCCATCCCGTGTATCAACGCTCCCTATCCTAACGAAGACGCGCGCCGAAAGCTTAAAAAATTGGGGAGCGTCGTATAACTTTACAATAATTAACAAATTTAATCCAAAGAACAATTCAACTCTTAATAATGTTTTTATTTTTATATATTTTGATTTTCCCGTTTCTGGGATGATCTTCCGCAATATGAATCGAGAGGGTTTTGTATCATGACGTCTGTTTCAGGCGGGCTTACGCAGTCAGAGGCGTACGTTCAGCAATTGGCCGCAACCAATCCCACATTGTACAAATGGGCCTTCGGGAGTTCGGCGACGTCGTTATATCTCGGTACGATGTCCTCGGTTCTTAATAATCCGGCTTATACGGGCGTTAAAAGCAGTCTGCCGGTCGGCGTGGGCGCGGGCCTGACGGATAGCGCGACGCTGCCCAGCTCAATTTTGAGCAACCCTGCGTATACGGGCGTTGTTAGCTCTACGATGGCGGATCGTCAGGCTTTTAATACCAAACTGGCTGAGTTTGACCAAAAATACGGCGACCTCTTCGCCTGGGGAGCGAATGCCTCTCCGCTGGCCGCCCAGTTGACTCAGGAATCCAATCTGGCCATCCAGCGTGAAGCGGCTACCGGCATCCCCGGCACGGTGGGCGGCGGCTTAGGCGGATTAGGCGTGCTGATGGGCATCGGCAATCTGCTGCCGGAAACGCCTTTCATTGGCGCTCAGGCTGGATACAGCGAATTTTTCAAGCCGACCCTTTAGCGTCTGAGGCGCTTAACGGCCTCAATGCAGGGTAATGACATGGGCGCGGCGCTCTCCCGGCCCCTGAAGGTGCGCCTCGTAGGCCAGCGCTTCGAGTTGCTGCGCCAGTCGCTCGGCATGCGGCGGCTTTTCGGCTTCCCGTCCGGGCGCTGGGGCGAACGCGACGGTGAGCGCGCCAGCGGCTGAGGCGATTGGCGTGGTAATGTCCGCTTGCGCTTGCTGCGGATTGCTCCAGTAAGCTTGCAGGCGCTCGACAAACGTGTCCACTTCCTGCGGAGAGGCGCCGACCAGAATCACTGCGATGGCGCTGGGTTCATAGCGACATGCAATCACGTTTTCGCGCGGCGTCATCAGGCTGAGAACAGGCTGGGCGGCCTGCCGGAAAGTCTCATCCGCCCATAGCGGCGGGTTTTGCGTCTCGCCATAGAGTCCCCCCGCTCCCCCCAAGCGAAATAAAACCGCGCTGATGGGCTGGCGAGACTGCGTCGCCTGCTGCAACTCGCGCTCCAGCGCATGAAAAAACCATGCCCGCTGGAATAATCCGCTGAGCGGGTCTCGCTCCCGCACGCCCGGCGCTGCGTCGCGCGTCGCTTCCAGGGCTCGGATCTGGCGCTCATGACCCGCTTGCATCTGACGCAGACGCTGACGGTGACCCGCTTCGCGTCCCCACCCCACGCCAGTGGCGCGCATAAGCTGAAGCCCCCAGGCAAGGGCCATCGCAAAGCCCAGCGTGAGCAGATACGTCCATTCCACGCGCCCCGTAAACCATTCGCGCAGCCATGGCCATGGCGCGCCGGTTAAGAAGCGCATAATGGCGTCTATCAGCCGACTCGCCGAGGGCGCGGGAAGCCAGGTCGCCCATGAGGGCGGAATCGCCTGCGCCAGCGCGTTGAGCGCAAGGGTTGCGGGCGGCGTAAGCCAGTTTAAGAGTAGATCGAGCGCGCCTGTCAGCGCGCGCGGCGCGCGTTCTCCCACAAGGCCCGCGACAAAGCGCGTCAGCAGCAGAAAGGCCAGAAGCCGAAACAGGACGCGCATCGTGAAAAACGTTTCCTCGCAAGCGATAACGGGGCGTCTATTATAGAATGAACCGGTCGGCTCCCGCGCGAGTCCCCGACAGACGACCCAAGCCAGACAGGTAGGCAGGATAGACAGGCATTATGAAAGCGGAACGCATCAGCATTTTGATACCGGTATACAACGAGGCCGGCTTTCTCGAACAGATGCTGGCGCGGGTGCGCGCGGTAGATTTCTGCGGTCTCACGCCCGAAATTATTCTGGTGGACGATGGCTCGCAAGACGGCACGCGCGATCTGCTCAAGCGCCTGCAAGAGCAATTCCCGGATCTGCGGGCGCTGTTTCATGCCCGTAACATGGGTAAGGGCGCGGCCCTGCGCACGGCCCTGCATTATGCCACCGGCGATATTATCGTCATTCAGGATGCGGATCTCGAATACGACCCGGCGGATTATCCCGATCTGGTCCGCCTCATTCTCGACGACCGCGCCGATGTGGTCTACGGCACGCGGCTGGCGAGCGGCAAACCGGTGCGGGCTTTTAACTTCCTGCACTTGCTGGGCAATCGTTTTCTGACGCTGGTGACCAATCTGCTGTACAACACCACGCTGACCGATATGGAAACCTGCTATAAGGCGTTTCGCTCCGACGTCATCAAGACCATTCAGATCCGATCCAATCGCTTCGACTTTGAGCCGGAAGTCACCGCCAAGGTTCTCAAACAAAAATACCATCTCTTCGAGGCGCCAATTTCCTACTATGGACGTGATTTCCATGAAGGAAAAAAGATCACCTGGCGAGATGGCATTTGGGCGTTGTGGGCGCTGGTAAAGTATCGATTCGTCAACTAAACCAGCGCCCTCGCCCGAGATCGTGCGTATCAGTTGATATGTGCGCGTATCACAGAGTAACCCCCCGTTTTGCCGCTAGCTCCTGTGCGAGCGGCCCCCTAAAACCAGGCGCGCCACGCCGTAGATCATTTCGATGACGCTGCGACGCGCCAGAAAAACCCGGTCGGCGGCTTCCATATCTTTGTACAGGCCCGTTTTAATCGCCTTGAGTTCGCCGATGCGCGCGGCCTGCTCGCCCAGCGACTCATCGTCGGCGGGTAATTGGGCGATGACCCGCGCCAGCGTTTTAATGGCGTAGTTAATGCCTTCGATATTGGCGCTGGCCGAATCCGCCTGAATATATTCCACCGGCATGCCGTAATAGAAGGCGAGCATGCTTTTTTGATACTGCAATTTCTGTCCGTCCAGACTGTCCATGTTCACCAGACGCAGTTGGGCTTCGACGGCCTCGATTTCTTCGACGCCTTTTAACCGAAGGGCGTCGCGCTCGTACAGACGCCGCAGGGCAGCAACCCGTTGCAGACGCTTGCTGACCAGCCGCTTGTTTTCCTGCTCAAGGGACTTGCTCAGGCGGATGTTTTCCAGTTGATCGACGACCACCGGCGCGGCTTCTGCGCCATGACGGCGTTTACGCAACGGCAGCATCGGAAACGATTTGACGTTTTGCTGGTCTTGCGTCGCGACGACTTCTTGCGACTGGAATTCCCCGGCGAAACCTCCAAACCCCATGATGGATTCCCCCTTATTCACTTACCCTGACACGCACCCGTTTAAATGACTTCTGATGACTGTGACTTCCCCTGACGACTGTGATGACGCACCCGACTTCAGACACGAGATGTTGTGATATCCGACTCGCAACAACTGAGATGATTGAACTCGATGGCTCGAATTTTTCCCCGTGTGACTTCTGTGTTGTTCATTGCCTTACAAAAACAATCATACAGTCAGCGCCCTTTTCATTGCAAGGAAAAAATAGTTAAGAGTTCTGAGATTGCCGAAAAAGCCCTGTATGCCGCGTAAAATTGCTCTGCGTCGAGACGCCCTGCGAAGGATGTTACAATGAAGCGCTTTCAGGCGTTTTTGCCCATTCGTTCGGCAGAAACGCCTTCCCGCAACACGCGGCCCTAATCCTGCATGAGAGAGGAGCTTTGGCATGAATCCCCCCGCCGATCCCCGACAAATCCTGATGGTGATCGCCCCCGACGGGTTTCGCGACGAAGAGCTGTTGGAGCCGCGCGCGGCGTTTCAGGCGGACGGTTTTCGCGTGGATACGGTCAGCGTTAAAACCGGCAAGGCCAGTGGCATGCTGGGCGCCAGCGAGCCCATTACCCGCACGATTACCGATATTCTGCCGCAGCGCTACGAGGCGATTGTCATTGTCGGCGGCATCGGCGCCATGGCGCACTTGTGGCGCAACGCCGATCTGCACAGCCTTCTACAGACCATGGCCGCGCAAGGCGCGGTGATCAGCGCTATCTGCCTGTCTCCCGCCACGCTGGCTCTGGCCGGTCTCTTGCAAGGCAAGCGCGCCACCGTGTGGGAAATGCCGGAATCCATCGCCGCTTTGCAACAGGGCGGCGCGGTTTACACCGGCGATCCGGTCACCATTGACGGACGTCTCGTGACGGCCAACGGCCCGGACGCCGCCGCAGACTTCGCCCGCGCGATTCTGTCGCTGCTGGCTCTGCCCACATCCGCCTAGCTCTTGGCAGGCTACTCATCTGCGATAAAAAGGAGATCGTCATGACGTTTCCGATCGATGAAACCGCTCTGGAGGCCCCGCTTTCACGGCGAAAATTCCTGAAATGGTCGGCTCTCGCCGGCGCCGGCGCGCTGGCCTCGTCTTCGTTTATTGGCAGGGCCCTGGGACGCGGGACGCCTGCCGCGCGTCCCAGCACCGGCGTTTTGGCCACGTCGGCCGCCATGTTCTCGCTTGCAGAAAAGCCGTTTGATCACCTCAAGGCAGGCCTGGAAGGGTTTTCGGCGGCGCAACTGGAGCAGCATCTGGGGCTTTACCGCAATTATGTCGCCCAAGTTGCCAAAAGCGCCGCGCGGCTCGATGAGTTGCAGGCTGCCGCGCAATGGGACGCCATGCGCGATGTTTTTCTCAAGCAGAGCTACGCCATTAACGGCGCCTTGCTGCACGACTGGTATTTCAGCGCGTTGGGCGGCTCGCAGCGTGCGCCCGGCCCGTTGGCGAGCGAACGCATTACCCGCGATTTCGGAGATTTCGCCCGCTTTGAAGCATCCCTCAAAGCCGCTGGCGCCGCGATGCGGGGCTGGGTGGTCACCGGCGTCAGTCTGTCCGATGGCAAACTGCGCCATTACGGTATGGATGCGCACGACGTGGGCGTTCCGCTGGGGGTGTTTCCCATTCTGGCGCTGGACGTGTATGAGCACGCCTACATGATCGATTTCGGTACGCGGCGCGCGTCCTATCTCGACGCATTCTGGCGCAATCTCGACTGGGCAGTGATAGAATCTCGCCTGCGCGCGGCAGCGGCTCAGCGTTAGAGGCGATCTGCGTTTATAGCGAACGGTGCGCGGCGCGAACGCGTTCGTAAGCGGCCAGCAGACGGCGCATAGCGGCGCCGTCATCGCCCGTGATATCCGGGTGCGCGCGCAGGGCGAGCTGGCGAAATTGGCGCTTAATCGCTGGTAGCGGCGTTTGCGGCGTTGCCTGAAACAAGGCGTAATCGCCGGAAAGCCCGCCAGACCCTCGCCCGGATTGCGTCGCGGATGAAGAATCCTCGATCCGCGCGTGCTGACACCACTCGTCGAAGGATAAAAATGGCTCGTCTTCCATCGGATCGCGCCAGCGCCCCGAATCCAGATTGCGCTTATAAGCCAGCACGTCGCGCTTGAATTGAGCAATCTGAGACAGTCGCTCTGCGGGCGCCTGCGAGATAAACGCGTCGATGCGCCTGAAACTGCGCAGGGCAAAATAATACTGCCAATTGGCGTCGCGTCCGGTGAGCGCCAGTTCGTAATCGCGCAATTGCTCCAGGAGGCGCTTATCCGGCGACGAAATTTTCTGGCGGTAATACTCAATCACGCGGCGCTGACGCGTTTGCCGCTGAAGACGCCGCATCTGGCGCACTTCGTCTTTTTGCCGGTAATAGGCCTTGAGATCCTGAAACAGGCTCATCTGCTCAGCGACCGGCAGTTTTCGCGCCGGAGACCCGTTCAACAGCGTGATTTCTTCCAGCGGGAGCCAGTCGACGCTTTTAAAAAACTCCAGCAATTGCCGCTCGCGTCGCTCGCTTGCGCCGCTGGCCAGATACTGCTCCAGCGCCTGCCGCGAGCGGCTGGAGAGAAAATCAAATACGGGCAGGGCGTGACGCCCAAAAAACGACTGGCGGGCCGCAACCATCAGGAACATCCCGAATGCGCGCAACTGACGACTCTTTTAGCCTATCACGCCTGTCCGGCCCTGAGGCGGCGCGCGCGTCAAACTGTTACATGCGCGCCAGACGCTGCCAAATAGGCGGGCCTCGTTATAATGACAATACCCCCGATTTCTTAAGCCTCGATGCCTCTTCGCCTTCCCCATCAAGGAGACGCCCAGCTCTCATGACGCGCGCCGTCCGCCTGTCCACTTACCTGCTCATCGCCCTGCTTGCATGGGGGGCCGGGCTGCGCGTGGCGCCGTCGGCGAGTGCGCAAATTATCGCCGACCCGGCTTATTACGCCAGCGTCGTCGAGGCGCAGCCAGAGCCGACGTCCTTCACGCTGCCTGTCGGCTCGGCTTTGCACGTCGTGCTTCAAACGCCTGTGAGTACGGCCATTAACCACGTCGGCGATCCCGTCGAGGCGGCCGTGTCGCAGCCGCTGTATATCGGCCGGACGCTGGTTTTGGGCAAGCAGGCGCGTCTGCTGGGCCGCGTCACGGTGTGCGAGGTCCCGGTTCAGGGAGAAAACGCCACGCTGGGCATTCGCTTTGACCGCCTCACTCAGGACGACGGCGCACAACTGCCTGTCGTTGCGCATGTTCAAACGGATCGTCCCGGGCATGTCTGGGGCGGAGAGCTGACGCCGGGCACTAAATTTCGGGCGATTCCCTATCACGTGTGGGGCATTGGGGCTTACAACCGCGTGGTGCTGGATGGTCCGCGTCAAATGGGCGCCCATATCCAGTGGCTGCCCGGCGAGCGGATGACCCTCATTTTAGAAAGCCCGCTGACCTTGACGCCGCTCAGCGCCGATTAATCGCGCGCGCGTAGAAGTCAGAAATCCTGACGCTAAAATCTTTACAAAAATTCGTGATTTTGACCCGTTTTTGGCCCCCTTTTCGTCTTGCTGAAAACCACGTCGTCAGCGTGTTTTTGGCTGTTTTTAAAGCAATTTCCGTTTTCTGCGATAACAATAATACAAAGACTTCTTCTTCCTCCTCTTCTTCCACTTTCTCTTCCCCCTTACCTCCTTCCAGCCAGACTTACCAACCTCAATGACTTCAGCAACAGTTACTCCTCATAGCGCGCACAACTTTAATTCATTTAAAGTTGTGCTTTTTCTTTTGCGCGGATTTCCCATTCGAGCTGCCCGTCTTGCAATGTCTCCGGCGCGGCGCTTTGAATCGCGCGTGCGGTTTCGCTACAATTAAACAGGCTTGAATCCGCCGTGGCTTTATTGGTCGTCGCTCGGCGCCCCGCACCGGATTCACCCCTGAGAGGAGTCGTTTCCATGAGGATCCGCCGCCGTAGCGCTTTATCCACCGCGCGCGCGCCCTTTTTAAAAATTGTTTTTAGAATATTTTGTGCGATCTCTCTGCTGACCCTGTGCCTGCGTCCTCTGGCTGCCGAAGCGCTGGAAAACGTCTTTCCCGCGCTGCCGGCGTCTCTGCCGCTTGCCAGAGTCAACGTCGGCGCGGCGGCCTTTGACGCCGAGGTCGCCCGATCTTCTCAACAACAGGCGCACGGGCTGATGGGACGTGCGGAACTGGGCGCTGGCCGCGCGATGCTCTTTCCTTTCGACACTCGCCAGCGCACGGCGTTCTGGATGAAGGACTGTCGCATGCCGCTGGATATCGTCTTCTACCGGGATCTGCGGGTGACGCGCATTGTCGCCAACGCGCCGCCATGCGCCGTGGATCCATGTCCTGTGTATCGTTCGCTGGATTGGGTCGATGGCGCGCTGGAAATATCGGGCGGCGAGGCTGCGCGTCTGGGCCTTCGCGTGGGTGACGCGGTGGTGATAGCGCCTCAACACGGCCCCTTTGTCCCGGCGCGCTCGCGTCCGCCGGAGCCTGGAGATGTTTCTGGCGCTTTTGGCTCTGGCTTTGAACACCCGTCGCCCTTAACGGATCCCGCTCAATGACCCCGCCCCGTATTTCCAACAAGGTGTTGAGCGCAGGAAACCATCTCCTGGATGTCTTTCTGGCGTCCGAGTGGGCCCAGGATCTGGGCAATCGCTTTCTGCGCGCGCCAAAAGCCGATGAAAGCCCGGACACGCTCGAAGCCTATCTCGAGAATCTGGCCAATCCCGCAGTCAAAGCGCTGATTCTGGCCGCCGTGTTTCGCCACTGCCGCAAGCTGCTGGTGGTCGTCTGCGCCGAGCCCCAGCACGTCCAGAAATTCCGCTTTGAACTCAACCAGCTGCTGCCTGCTCATTGCGTCGAGGCATGGCCCCCGGACGCCTATTCGCCTTACGATCAATCCGCGATTCCGGCGGGCGATTTACGCGAGCAGTTTCGCTTACTGGCCCGTCTTCGCCAGCATGAACATCAGCCCGATCCGTTTATTCTGCTGCTGTCTCCCAAAAACCTGTTGCTGAAGCATCCCACGTTCGATCATTTAAACGCCCACGCCGTGCGAATCGCCCGCCGCGATGAGATTGCGCCCGAAACCCTCACCCGTCGATGCCTGGAAATGGGCTACCTGCGCACCAGTTTAATTATGGAGCCTGGCGAATTCAGCAGCCGGGGCGATATTTTCGATCTCTATCCGATTAACGGCGATCCGGTGCGCATCGAATTTTTCGGTGACATGATCGAAACCATTCGCCGCATCGACGTGGACTCTCAGCGCTCGGTTGAACTGGTCGGGGAAGCCCTGGCGATTCCTCGCTCGGCGCTGCTGGTAACGCCCGAAAATCGCCAGCGTCTGCAAGCGCGTATCGCTGAGCAATTGGAGCGTCAGCAACAGCGCCTTTCCCCCGAAGAAATCGAAGGCCTGCGCGGCTCGCTTTCCAACCAGTTAACGGCGCTCGAACAGGAATTTTTACCCGATGGCGTCGATTACTTCGCGCCCCTGGTCGAAGACAATCCCGAAGACGCTTACCGAACCCTGCTCGATGCGTTGCCGACCGACGCCATTGCCGCGCTGGATGACTGGCCCTCGCTGGTGAATCATCTGGGCGGGCTGAGCGATCGGCTGGATCGACAACTTCAGGAGGGCCTTGCCAAAGGACGCCTGCTCGATATGGGCTTCTCCTATCATGTGCAGGACGCCGACGCGCTGCGTGAGTTGCGCGAGCGCATCCCGCGCCGCCTCATTCTCGACGCCCTGCCGCTGGCAACAGATAGCCAGACGGTGTTCGACCGCCTTAAGAGCCTGTATCCCTTACAAGTGATGGCCCCGACCCAGTTCCGCGCAGATTTGGGCGCCGCTGTCGAGCGCTTGCAGCAGCATTTGCGAGACGGCGAACGCGTCTTTGTGACGACCGATCACCCGCAACGGGCGCTGGACGCCTGCAAGGAGCGCGGCGTCGGCGCGATTTACTGGAGCGAGGAAGGCGTCAGCGCCGAAGACGCCTCGTGGCAACCCACCTCAGAAGTCATCATCTCCAAAACGGGCCCACAAGAAGGATTCTTACTGCCGGAGCATCGTCTGGCGCATTATAGCGATGTCGAATTATTCGGGCGCGGACACAAGCGGATTATTCTCAAGGCAAAATCCGGGCGCAGCCGCGACGATATCGACGTGATTAATTCCGTCAACGACCTGCGCCCCGGCGATTACGTCGTGCATATCAAACACGGCATCGGGCGCTTTCTGTCGCTGGCGCAAATTAAAATCGACGGCGAAACGCGCGAATACCTGACGCTGCAATATTCCGGCACGGATAAGCTGCATGTGCCGGTTGATCAGGTCAATCAGTTGTCGCGCTATCGGGGCGCGGGCGACAAGCCGCCCAAACTCAATCGCATGGGGGGAACCGACTGGAGTCGCGTCAAGGGCAAGGTGCAAAAGTCGGTCGCCAACATCGCCCGCGATCTGGTGGCCCTGTACGCGCGGCGCGCCAAAACCCCCGGCGTGCGCTTTGACGCCGATTCTCCATGGCAGGTGGAAATGGAAGAAGCCTTCCCCTACTCCGAAACCCCCGATCAATGGCAGGCCATTCTCGATATGAAAGGGGATATGGAATCCGAGAAGGTCATGGATCGCCTGATCTGCGGCGATGTGGGCTTTGGTAAGACCGAGGTCGCCTTGCGCGGGCTGTTTAAATGCGCTCTCAGCGGCAAACAGGCCGCCGTTCTGGCCCCGACGACCATTCTGGCGCAGCAGCATTTTAATACCGTCAGCGAGCGCTTTCGCCCTTATCCGGTGCGTATTGGCCTGTTATCGCGATTCCGTTCGCCTCAGGAGCAGCGCGATGTCGTTCGCCGCTTGGCTCTGGGCGAGATCGACGTGGTGATTGGCACGCATCGGCTTTTACAAAAAGATATCGTCTTTAAAGATCTGGGCCTGTTGGTCATCGACGAAGAACAGCGTTTTGGCGTCGCGCATAAAGAAAAAATCAAGCAGATGCGCGCCAATATTGATGTTCTCACGATGTCGGCCACGCCGATTCCCCGCACGCTCTATATGTCGCTGTCCGGCGTGCGCGAAATGAGCCTGATCCGCACGGCTCCGACCAATCGTCTGCCCATTCAAACCTTCGTCGGCCCTTATAATCCGGCTCAAATCCGCATGGCGATTCTGCAAGAGATGGATCGCGGCGGTCAGGTGTATTTTCTGCACAACCGGGTCCAAAGCATCTACGAAAAACTCGGCGAATTGCAGGCGCTGATTCCTGAGGCGCGTTACGCCGTCGGCCATGGCCAGATGAGCGGCGACGATCTCGAAACCGTGATGCTCGACTTCGCCAATCACCAGACCGACGTCCTGCTGTGTACGACTATCATCGAAAGCGGGCTGGATATTCCCAACGTCAACACCATTGTCATTGATCAGGCCAATCGCTTCGGGCTGGCGCAGTTGTATCAGATTCGCGGTCGCGTCGGTCGCAGCGATGCGCAAGCGTACGCCTATTGTTATTACGACCCCGAAAAAATCCTGTCGCAAGACGCGCGCGATCGCCTGCGCGCCATCCGCGAATTCACGACGCTGGGCAGCGGCTACCAGATCGCCATGCGCGATCTGGAGATCCGGGGCGTGGGCAACATTCTGGGCGCAGAACAGCACGGACACATGATTTCCGTGGGCTTTGACCTGTATTGCCAGATGCTCGACGATTCCATCCAGACGCTTCAGGGCAAGCAGGAGAAGGCGCGCGAGTCGTCGGTCATTGATCTGAACGTCACGGCCTTCATCCCGGAAAAATGGGCGGGCGATCTGGACGTCAAGCTCAGCGAATACAAGCGGCTGGCTGATATCGACAGCGAACTGGCGCTTGAGCATATTCAGGCCGAGTGGCGCGATCGTTTTGGCGATATTCCGCCTCAGACGCTGCAACTGGTGAATCTGGTGCGCTTGCGCATTCAGGCGGGCGAACTGGGCATTCCGCTGGTGCGCTCTGACGAGGAATTTTTACGCATCACGGTCCGCTATACGCTTCAGGAATGGATGGCGCTGCAAAACAAACTGCCGCCGGAAATCGGCAGGCGTGCGCGCTGGACGCCGGGCGCCTCTTCTATCCAGGGCAGCATGCCGACCTTGCTCATTCGCCTGAGCGGGATGAATGGCGACGATCAGGTCGCTTACCTGCTCAAACTGTTCGCCGCGCTGCGCGCCATCGACGCCGCCGTCGCAGATTCGCCGTCCTGACGGCCTTACGACTGCCAGCCGTAAAGGTAGTACAACAGGGTTCGTACGCCGAAGCCGCTGGCGCCTTTAGGGGTCTCGGGCCGATCGGCGCTGGTCC
Organism: Vampirovibrionales bacterium; assembly: GCA_016712355.1. Lineage (NCBI taxonomy): Bacteria > Bacillati > Candidatus Melainabacteria > Vampirovibriophyceae > Vampirovibrionales > Vampirovibrionales bacterium. Next base: position 1,613,236 of record JADJRF010000005.1, read on the forward strand.
AGGCGGGGCCGGCAATATCCAGATGCGCCCAGGCGCGATCGCCTTCAATAAAATGCTTCAGAAACATCGCGGCGCAGGCGGTTCCGGCCTTGCCTTTCGATCCGGCGTTGATGAGATCCGCCACATCGCTTTTCAGGGCCTCTTCGTACTCCTCGTAGAGCGGCAACTGCCAGAGCTTTTCACCGGCAGCCTCGCCGCTGGCGCGTAAGGCGTCGATCAGCGGCTGATTGCTCCCCATGATCCCGGCGGCGGCCTCGCCAAGAGCCGTAATACACGCGCCGGTAAGCGTCGCCAGATCAATGATCTCATCCGGGGAGACGGTCTTCTGGGCATACGTGATCGCATCGGCCAGAATCAGGCGGCCTTCGGCGTCGGTGTTGTTGATTTCAATGGTTTTGCCCGACATGGCGCGTACGATATCGCCCGGCTTGCTGGCGCCGGGGCCGGGCATGTTTTCGCACAGCGGTAAAAACCCATCGACGCGGCAATTCAGGGGCAATCCGGCTTGAGCCAGTTCGCCCAGCGCGCCCATGCTGGCCAGCACGGCAGCGGCGCCGGCCATGTCCATTTTCATTAACTCCTGTCCGGCGGGCGGTTTCAGCGACAGGCCGCCGCTGTCAAACGTGATGCCTTTACCGACCAGCGCCACGGTTTTCGTGGACTTCACCGACGCCGGCGGCGTGATGCTCAGATGCACCAGATACGGCGGCGCGTCGCTGCCTTTGGCCACCGAGAGAAACGCGCCCATCCCGGATTTTTCCAGATCTGCCCGCGACAGAACCTGACAGGACACGCCCGACAACCCTTCGGCCAGTTGGCGCATCGCGTCGGGCGTGATGGCGTTGGCGCTGTCAGATACCCAATCGCGCGCACGCCGAACGGCGCGCCCTGTGATTGCGCCGACGCCTAGTCCGGCTTCGATTTCCGCGATTTTTGCGGCGTCCCGTTCGACGATTGCGACCCGTTCAATCTCTACTCGCGGTAGATCGCCGCGTTGCGGGGTTTTATAGCGCAAAAACTGATACGCCCCCATCAGCGTCCCTTCCGCCAGCAGACGCGCCGCGCGTCCAGCGTCGAAGCCGCCTGCGCCCGCGCCGTGCAGAATCGTCGCGACAGACCGCGCCCGAAGCTTCTGGCACGCGCGAATGGCAGCCGCTGCAGCGCGGCGGATGGCCGCTCCATTGAACTGCGCCTGCTTGCCGAGGCCGACCATCACCACGTACGGCGTTTTAAGGGCGCCATACGTCGGAAACACACAGGTATCGCCTAATTTTCCATGAAAAACCCGTCCCGCGGCCAGTTCTTTGCCAATGGCGCGATTCAGCGCCTGATCCACCGCCCCGGCGCCGCCTGCGGGCTCAATGACGCCTTCAAACAGATTGACTATCAACGCGTCGGCGTCGATGCCGACGAGATCGCCGCGAACAACAGAAAACTCGGTCATACCCGATCAAGGCTCCTCTCCTGGCGCTGTCCAAAAACGTGCGCCGTCTCTGCGAAGCCCTGATTATACCAAGATCGCGCCTTCTGCTCGATGCTAGCGCATGCCGCGTTCTTTAAAGTGGTCTCTGTACTGGAAGTCAGATCCCATGACGTGGCCTTTCAGCCATTGGGTGAGCATATTCAGCACGGCGTCGTCGACAACGGCCGTTCCCGCCTTGAATTGCTCATAGAACCCGACTACCTGCGCCTTGAAGCGTTCGTGCTGCTCAATATGGGCGCGGGCGTCGGGATAATCCGTCTGCTGCATCATGGCTTCTTCGTTGTCGAAATGCGACACCGTGTAATTAATCAGCCCTTCGAGCAGATTCCCCATCACGGCGCCGGACGATTCGGTTTGCACCGCCTCATTCAACTGATTAATTAACCGGAACAGATACTGGTGCTGATTATCAATCGACGGGATGCCCACGGCGTAGTCGTTTGTCCAGACGATATAGGGCTCGCATACATTAAAGGCGTTAATCAGCTCGGTTAATTCCGCTGATAGAGAAGAAAGCGCATCGGCGTCTTTTTTGACATCGCTCGATCGCTGCGCGCTTTCCTGCGAAACCTGGCGAACCTGGGCCATGCCGCGTTCCATTTCTTGCGAGCAGACCGAGGCGCCCTGCATTTTTTCTTCGATGGTTTGGGTGCGCGTGGTCAACGAAATCAGGTTCTGGCTAATGCTGTCGACGGCCATCAGCGTTTTGTCGGCTTTTTCGGCGACGTTGCCCGCCAGTTGCGCAGAGCCCGAGACGTTGCCCGCCACCTGTTGCGCGGCTGCCGCCACCCCGACGACGCTGCGTCCGACCTCCTGTACGGTGGCCGCCTGCTGGTCAATGGCAGTGGCAATGGATTCGCTGATATTGTTAATTTGGGTAATGGTTTCGGTAATCGAGGCGATTTCTGCAATGGCGGCGTGGGTGCTGTTCTGCATATCCTCGATGCGCTGACGAATGACGTCGGTCGCCTGTTCCGATTGCTTGGCCAGTTCTTTGACTTCGCTGGCGACCACGGCAAAGCCCTTACCGGCCTCTCCGGCGCTGGCGGCTTCAATCGAGGCGTTGAGGGCCAATAAATTGGTTTGAGACGCAATGGTGCGAATCAGGCCCAACACATTGCCGATCTCTTGCGCGGATTCTCCCAGCGCGTTCACCGATTGTCGGGTGGCCGCTGCGCGCTGTTCGGCGTCGTTGGTGACCTGGGCCGCCTGAGCGGCGTTGCCCGCGACTTCATTCAGCGAGGCGCTCATTTGCTCCATGGCGCTCGCAATGGTGTGAACGGATCCTGACATTTGCTCGGCCGCCTGCGACATTTCGCGCATATTGACCGCCAGTTGCTCGGCGGATTGGCCCACGTCGCGGCCGCTCTGCTCGACCTGCTCACAGGACCGCCCGACTTCGCGCACATTGTCAGACGCCATCACCACGGCGTCCGCTACGGTATGAATATCGCCGCCGAGCCGTTCGGTCAGTACGTTGGTGGAGTCCGACGCGCTGCGCAGATTGTCGCTCATTATGTCAATCTGGCTGGCTGTTTGCTGCATGTCGCAGGACGAAGCGGTCACGGTGGAGACCTGCCGTTTAATTTGGGTCATCAATGAGCGCAAGCTCTTCGACATATCCGCCAGCGCATGACTCAATTGCCCGATTTCATCGCGTGAATCGAGGCGTTCAACGGTTCCCGATAAATCCCCGGCAGAAATCTTCTGCGCCGTTTTGGTGATCGCCTGAATGGGTCTGCTGATCGATGTTGCAATCCACCAGCCAATGAGCGCCATTAACCCGATGGCAACAAGGCAGACTAACGGAAAGGCGACTTTAAAAGTCTCGGTGTGCCGATGCATCGCGGCCTCCTGGTCGGCCACTTGCTGGCTGTTGTGTTGTTTGAGCGCATCAAAATACTGATCGGAGCTCAAATACAGCGGCCGCGACTTGTGATGTTCCCACGCGACGGCTTTTGCGGGATCTCCTGCGCCGGACAGCGCCACCAGCTGGGCGATATCGGCTCGATCGCGTTCAATAAAGCTTTCCAGATTCTGGAAAAGCGTCTGTTCGCTTTCTCCCGCCACGCGCTTGCGGTAAGACGCCAGCGTTTGATCCATCGCCTCGTCAGACTCTTTAATCCCCTTTCGCAAGTCGGTCCGCTCTTGGGGCTGAGTGGCGTAAACCAGCGCGCTGGCGCGGAGTCGACGCATCCAGTAGGCGTCATTAATGTCGCTGATGTCATTGGCGTTTGGCAAGAATCGCTGGGCCATCTGTCGTGAGGCGCTTTCCATTTCCATGGCATTGAGGACGGCAATGGCGATTACGCTCAGCAGCACGACCGAAGAGGTGACAGTGGCCAATAATTGCTTGTGAAACACGTTCAGGTTTTTGAAAAAGCCCATCATCGACGCAAATGCTCCTCAAAAAATCTTTCAGAGTTTTTGGCATAGTTTGATATTCATTGTAGAAAAGGCGCGCCTGGCTTCGCTTCCTCTGCCCAAACGAAATCGACGCCTTTCAGGCGAAACGCCTGCCTGGTCTCAGCTTGAAGCGCGATAGCGGCTAATTCATGATCATGAAGCGGGCCGGGCGTCGCGCTGGGGCCGTGATTTCCGCGTCGCCGCCGTCGGGATCGCAGAGTAAAAAGCTGGCATTGACGGCGTAATCGCCCGACGCCCACGATTCGCCATCCAGAAACTGCAGGCGTTTGAGATTAAGGCGATACACCCATGAGCGCCCCGCCTCCAACGGACGCGCCTGAGGGCGCTGCCCGAAAATAACGCGCGTATCGCGGCTGACCAGCGGCGCCAGCGGCAATTCGCCAAATCCCGATCGAAAAATGCGAAAGCGGAACTGAGTCAGGGGATCTTTCTCCAGACACAACGGCACGGGTTGTAAGGCCTTTAGCGTGACGCGCATCATCAACCCTTCGCGGCGCGAAAAAATCTGCTTCTGCGGCTCCACTTCCAGTTGAACCGGACGCTTGGGCGCGCTCGGCGTCGTGGAAGCTGCTGGCGCAAGCATTCCTGTGACGCCGCCTATGAGTAAAACCGCCGAAAGCAGCGCTGTGAACGTAAACGCGGCGCGCCCGGCGCTAAACCGGCAGGTCATTAAATCCCGGCAGGACTTGACGGGGCGATCGCGTACGGACGCGGCTTGAACGAATTTCCCTTCTTCTCCCAGCCGACCGTGGTAATGGGGCCGCGCCCCGGATAAATTACCGTGTCGTCGGGCAGCGTCAGGATCCGCTCGCGAACCGAAGCCGTCATTTGCGCCGTGTCCCCGTAAGGAACATCTGTGGGGCCGAGATCGCCCGCATAGAGCAGATCGCCTACAAATACGCCATTAACGCCCGGCATGTAATAACTGAGGCCGCCCGGCGTATTGCCCGGCGTGTGCAGGACGTTGACCCGAATCGAACCAATGCTGAACGAATCTCCGTCGAGCGCCTGCTGATCAATAAAGGCCTGCGGCGGATGATCAACGCTGAGCATAATGGCCTGCGTGTCGAGGTGCGCCAGCCAGAATTCATCCTGCGGACTCATATAGGCGGACAAATCCAGTTGATCGCGCAACGCGGGCTGCCCTTCCAGGAATTCCAGAAATCCGTGGGTCTGGAAAACATCCTGGCAGACCAGATCATGGGCCTTAATAAAGGTCATAATCTGCGCGATGTCGCGTCCGCAATCCACGAGGGCCGAGCAACGCCGCTCCTCGTCCCAAATCAGGTAACTGTTGATTTGAAAAGGCTCATGGGTAAAGATTTCGACTTTAATCATAGAGAAGGCCGTCCTGCAGGAATCGTCTCACTAAGGCGAAGACGTCCGCTGATCATAAGGCGCGGGCGCAAACGGCGCAATGGGAACCACTGGACGCGCTCGCAAAATGGGCGCATTCGACGCGTCGTTTGCAGTTGCAGGAGGCGTCATGGCCTCTTGCGCCAGCGGACGGCTTTGAGAAAGCGCCTGATTGTCAGTGGTTTGTGGGGTCAGCGTTTTGGGCGACGGCTCTACAAGACCTGAACGCTGGGGCGGCTCTGTCGGACGCGCCAGCGGCGGCGGCTGTGAAGGCAATCCCGCTTCTGCGGCAGGCGATGCCCCCGGTCTCGGTTTTTGCTTGGCCGCCAGCGGCGTCAGCAGGCGAATCCGCTCTTGCGCCTGTCCCTGATACCGGCCCTTCGAAGCGGCGGCGGTTTGATACGCGGCAATGGCCTCGTTATAGAGCGATTGACGCTCAAGACTGACGCCCAGACCGTAATACGCGTCCAGAAATCCCGCTTCGGCGCGGATGGCTTCGCGATACGCGGCTTCGGATTCGGTCAGCCGGCTGGCCTCGCCGTATAAAATGCCCAGATTATACGAGGCCATAGGGTTGGACGGATTAATTTGACGCGCCTTTTGCATGGCTTCAATCGCCTTGGGCGCAGAATCCATGGAACGCCACGCGTTGCCCAGCGAAATCAACAGACGATCGTCGTCAGGCTGTTTCTGTAATGCTTTCTCGTAAGCTGCAACGGCTTTTTCCGGCGTCTTGAGGGCGATATACGCGTTGGCCAGCGTCGCCAGCGCTTCCGGGTCGGTGGCCAGCGCCGCGCCTTCTTCCTGCATGACCGGCTCTAACAGCGCCACGGCTTTTTCGGGCTGGGCGCGCTCGATATTCAACTGAGCCAGATAAATCTTGGCGGGCTGGTGACCGGGATCGGCCGCCAGCACGCGCTCAAACAGCCCGATGGCCTTGTCCGCCTCTCCCGGCTGGGATTGCCGCGCCAGGAATGATAACGTGGCCATGCCCAGCATCGGGGCGACGTTGCTCGCCTTTGCGTATTGAGCGGCCTCCTCGTAGCGGGCTTGCGCGCCTTTGAGATCATGCGCCTGATACAGCCGATCGCCCAGATGCGTGAGCGCATTGGCCAAGTCGTCGCCCACAGAGGCGTTTTGCTTGGGATCGGCGTTGTAAACGGCCTTATACAGCGTTGTCGCCTCCTCCAGACGCCCGGCGCGATGATACGCAATGGCGAGATTCTTCTGGAGCTGGCGATCCTGCTGGCCGTCCGGCGCGGCGTAGAGCGCTTCGTAAGCGGCGATCGCCGCGTCAGATTTTCCGTCCATTTGAAGCGCGTAGGCCCGCTGCTTGCTCAAAACATAATGCGTGCGCGCGTCGCTTTGGCCGTCCGCTCCTGACAGCAGCTCATCGAGAAGCGAAATGGCTTTGGGATACTGCTCGGTTTTAACAAACGCGTCGGCCAGGGCTTGGCGCGCCCGAGGGTCGTTGGGCGTGAGTTGGACGTAGCGCTCGTAATAGGGAATCGCTTGCGCCGGCTGATTATTGGCGGCGTACAGTTCGGCAAGCCGCGCCGCGAAGGCGGGATTTTCCGGGGCGAGATCGGCGGCCTTGCGATAATTCAGCAGGGCGAAGCGCGTTTGTCCCAGCGCCAGATTAGCCGCGCCCATTTCGGAGGCGATTTCCGCCTTGTCGCCGTCCTTGGCGTAGGCGAGCTTGAGTTCTTCCAGCGCCTGAGCCGGTTCATTGGAGCGATTGAGGGCTTTTGCCAACGCCAGATGGTCCGAAAAGCGCGATGGGTATTTGGCTTTGAGCGCTTCAAACTGTGGAACCGCTTGCGATTCCTGATTGGTCGCCAATAGCAGATGGGCCAGATTACGCCTGCCTTCGTAATGATCGGGATAGGCCTGTAGAAAGCTCTGGTAGGCCGCGATGGCGTCCGTATATTTTTCCTGACGCGCCAGCGTTCGGGCCAGATTCAGCTCGCCGAACCGATAATCCGGATTCTTGCGCAGCCCCGCGCGATACGCCGCTTCCGCCTTAATCGGGTCATCGACCTGCTCATAGAGGCTCCCCAGCGTGAAGTACAGCATGGGATCCTGAGAATCCATCTCACTGGCGCGCGTATACAGGCTGATGGACTCATTCAGCCGCCCCATCTGCGCCAAGGTCGACGCCAGCTTAATATAGTTCAGGACGTCGTCTGGATCCGTCTCCATAGCCTTGCGAAACGCGCTTTCGGCGGCTTTCAGGTCTCCGGCGCGCTCGGCGGCGACGCCCTGCTGATACGCGTTGAGCGATTCCGCCGTGATGGCGGCGGCCTGCGTCGTCAAGCAGACGTTCAGCAAGAACGCCGCGCCTACCCCGGCGCTCAAGAGAGAATACCCTCTGGGATACAATCTGGCGCCTGCCAGCGAATGACCTTGCGTACGTCTCATCTCTCGGCTCCTGGATAGACAGTTATAGACAATGGATCCGGCTCCTGGCGCTGGCGACGTCCTGCTGCGCAGCTCTCATCCCGCGATTATAAACCCTTCGCCCGGCATCGCGTCGTCTGGGAAGGTCGACGTTTTGTAACAATTTTGGTTCCCCCTCAAGTTTAGCGCGCTTTGGCCGACAAATTTACAGGGCCTGAATTCCCATCGGCGCAAGGCCTTCTCATGCGCCCGTCGGGGGCTTTAGGCTCCAGCGAGCTTGCGGGTTGCAGAAACCCGGTGAATACACGAGGACGCGATGCCATGCTGCAGGGCTACGAACAACGCTTTGCCACCGGGGAAACCATCATTCATCAGGGGGCGCAAGGCGATCGCCTGTTTATCATCAAGCTGGGAACGGTCATGATTTGCCGCGAGTCTGCCGAATCGGGAGACTTGCTGCGCATCGCCGAATTAGGCCCCGGTCACATGTTTGGCGAAATGTACCTGCTCAGTCATGAACACACCCGCAACGCCACAGCCATTGCTGCCTCGGAAGTCACGGCCTACGTCGTCTTCGAAGACTCGGTCGCGCAGGATTTCCAGAAAATGAGCCCCTTCCAGAAAATCATGTTCCGGGAAATGGGCCGCCGCGTGAACGACATGAACGAGTCTTACCTCGGGCGCTCCGCCGTCTGGAGCGGCACGGCCGCCTCCGCATTCTCTTCGCCGCAGGCCCCCGATGACGCGGAAGAGTCTATCCAGTGGCGAGATGCGACCATCTCATCTTCTTAAGATTAAAACCTGAGCGGCGGATTCAGCTCGTTTTCGCCGCCCGTTATCGCCGCCAGCGTTGTACGGACGCCCGCCAGGAAAGAGGGCGCGTCGATCCACGCGTATCCGTCTGCGAACCCGCAGGCGGCCAATCGCTGCGCGCCGCGAGCCAGTAAGCGCCGCGCGCCCAGACGATTGTCGCGATGCGCATGGTGATACCCCACCGCAATCTGAATCAAGCCCTGATAGAACGCGCGCCGCGCCGGGTCGCGTTCAGGACGCCAGAGGGCGTCTTCCAGAATTTCATGACACTCAAAAAAACGCCCGGCGTTAAACGCTTCAACCGCCGGGTAAAACGCTTCCGGCGGTTCGGGGCAAGTCAGGGCGCGCCCCAGTTCCAGACGTGGAGCGTTTATGAAGATGAAGGCGACCCGGAGGCGACGGCTTCAAGTCCCTGGCGCTTCATGGCGTCGAGAAAACGCAGCGCTGCGCGCCGTTGCGCGTCTTGTGGCGCAACACGAAGCAGTTCGACTGCTTTAGAGACAATGGGATCCTGATCATACCAGCGATTGCCTTGACGCGGCGGTTTTGACAGGGCGTAAAACTCCTCAAGCGCCTCGGCGCCCACTTGCGCCTCGATTTTTTCAAGGAAGGCCTGAGCATGCGCGCGCACATCGTCCGGAAACGTCCGCAGCAAGTCCAGAACTTCAATCAGCAGGGGGTCGTGATCGTACCAGCGCTTGCCTAACTGGGGCGCAGCATCGTCCTGGCTCATACGGCGCGATTCTCCATGGGTTGCGATGAGGCGGCGTCGTCTTCAACCGTCACGCGGGCAATATCAGCGCCAAGCGCCTGAAGTTTGGCGTCCAGCGTCTCGTAACCGCGATCCAGATGTTCCAGACCCTCGATTTCGCTGACGCCGCGCGCATGCAGGGCGGCGATCACCAGGGCGGCGCCCGCCCGTAAATCGCTGGCGCGTACCTGCGCCCCGCTCAGGAAAGGCGCGCCGGTGACAATGGCGACGTTGCCGTCCTGCTCAATCTGCGCGCCCATCCGCTTGAGGTTGCCCACCTGGCGGAAGCGGTTCTCGTAAATGGTCTCGCGAATCACGCCCACGCCGTCGGCGATCGTCAGCAGGGCCATCATCGGGGCCTGCAAATCGGTGGGGAAGCCGGGATACGGCAGCGTTACGATATTTTGAGCCATCAGCCGCCGGGTGGCGAGAATGCGCACCGAGTTCGGGGTCGGGGTTTCAATCTCTGCCCCCATTTCCACGAGTTTATAGATCTCGGTCTGCATATGGGCCGGGTTGACGCGATGCAGCGTGACATCCCCCTGTGCGCCGGCTGCGGCCATTAAATAAGTCATCGCCTCAATGCGATCGGGGACAACCGTATAGCTGCCGCCGCGCAACGACGCGCGCGACACGCCCTGAATCACAATCCGGCTGGTCCCCGCGCCGCTGACGTCAGCGCCCAGCGTATTGAGGAAGTTGGCCAGATCAATGATCTCCGGCTCCTGGGCCGCATTGGCGATCACGGTCGCCCCGTCGGCCAGAACGGCCGATACCATAATATTCTCCGTGGCGCCCACGCTGGGGATATCCAGCACAATCTCAGAGCCCCGCAGTTGAGACGCCTTCGCCTCGACATAGCCGTGAACAATCTCCACGTCAGCCCCGAGCGCTTGTAATCCCATCACGTGCAGGTCGATGCCGCGCTTGCCGATGGAGCATCCGCCCGGCAGAGAGACGCGCGCCTCGCCAAAGCGTCCCAGCAACGGCCCCAATACGTTAAAACTGGCCCGCATGCGGCTGACCAGTTCGTAGGGAGCTTCGTTACAGGTAATCGAGTCGGCCTGAATCCACATTTCCGCCCCGGCTTGCGTGACGCGACAGCCGAGGTGGCGCAGTACGTCGGCCATCACATTGACGTCGCTCAATTGCGGCACGTTGGTTAAATGCACGGGCTGAGGGGTGAGCAACGAGGCGGCCATCAGCTTTAAGACAGAATTCTTGGCCCCGGAGACGGCGATCTCCCCGTGAAGGCGGCGTCCGCCTGTAACGATTAGCTTGTCAGGCACGCGGAATCCTCCAAGGGTGAAACAGAGATGCGGGTCGTCTTCGTGAGGGTCATACTGATCTCGTATGAGAGGGCCTTGGGTGACGGACTTTCAAAAGAGGCGGCTGCGTAACCCCGCCCGCCGGGCGGATAACGCGCAGACCAAAGCGGCGGAACGAGAGCGCCGGGCCCACATGCTCCTTATCATAACATAGCCTGCGGCGTTCACTGGCGCCCGCTTCAGATAGAGGAGATTCTGCTTCTTTATTATGGTCGCTGGGGGGCTCGACCTGTTGGGCGTCCTGGCGCTAGACTGGCAAGCGGTATCAACGCGAGATTCGCGCCCATGACGTCACCGCCTTTCAATTTATCCGCTGATCAGCCGCTGCCGGTCGATTTCTTTGCGCGCGACACGCTGAGCGTCGCCCGCGAATTGCTGGGATGCCGCTTACGCGCCCGCTTGCCCGGCCATCCGGCTCCGCTCGACTGCCGGATTGTCGAGACCGAAGCCTACACCCAGGACGATCCCGCCTGCCATGCCTTTCGCAAGCAAACGGGCCGCGCGGCGACGCTGTTTAAAGAGCCGGGGCTGGCTTACGTCTACCTCATTTACGGCATGTATTATTGCCTGAATGTCGTCACAGAGCCTGCGGGCCGGGCGGGCGCCGTGCTGTTTCGCGCGCTTCAGCCGCTGAATGACGACGCTGGCGCGCTGCGCACTCACGGTCCGGGCCGTCTCACGCGGGCGCTCGGCATTACCCGCGAGCGGCATAACGAAATCGATCTAACGCATCCCGACAGCGAGCTGACTCTGTGGGCGGCTGATGCGCCCCTGCCGACCGGGCAACCGATCGTCGCCACCGGGCGCATCGGTATTTCTCAGGGCGTGGATCTCCCGTGGCGCTTCTATCTGGCCGGAAATCCCTGGGTCTCGGTTCCGGCTGAAAAAACCCCTAAAAAATGGCGGAAGTGACAGGAGTCGAACCTGCAACCCCGTGAGGGGCGACCGCTTTCGAGGCGGCTTCCTAACCATTCGGATCACTTCCAGAGGCTATTCAATTGTGAGGGTCATTATACCCAAAACCCGCCGGGCTGGAAGCCCCTCGAAAACCTTGCGGGCAAAGACCGTCCGGGTACGGTTGACACTGCAAATCCCTCGCGCGTACAATCAGGCAGACCGGGCCGCAGTACCGCGCGCTTGCTGAAAGGCGGCGAACGGGCTTGCGTCGGGGTGGCGGAATTGGTAGACGCGCACGTTTGAGGGGCGTGTGGAGCAATCCGTGGGGGTTCAAGTCCCCCCCTCGACACCATCTCCTCTTCCAGAGCGGCCCGGTATCGGGTAGAGAGAGGCCGCCAGAACAGGCCATAGCCAGAATAAGCCACAGAAGGACGCTGGTTATCTATGCATCAGGTGTCAGATCGCTTCGGGACTCGCCTCGGCGGTTTGTGTCGTTCGCTGATTGGGTTTCCCGGACTGTCTGGCGTGTTTTTCATGCTGGCTTTTTTGTTTGCGCTCTGGGCGCCTGCGCTGACGCGCCTGAATATTAATATTCTGAATGATAGTGACACCTGCTGGCTGATCAAAACAGGCGAGTGGATTCTTTCCCATGGGGCGCTGCCCGCGACCAACCCGTTTTCTGCCGGAATCGCTTCTCTGGCGGCTGTTCCCATCGTCTGCTATCAGTGGCTGTTTGAAGTTGCGCTGGCGCTTGCTTTTCGCGCCGCCGGGCTGCATGGCGTGGTGCTGTTGATCGCAGCGATTTTCGGCCTGACGTTTGTGATCCTGGTGCGCTGGCTGTACCGAAAAGGATTTGCGAGCGTTCCTGATATCGTCCTCAGTGGCGCGTTCGCCCTGGCCGGACTTGCGCCTTTTGCCATCGCGCGCCCGATGTCATGGAGCCTGATATTGACTGCGTTGCTGATGGCGCTTTTCTCTCGTGATCACGGTGGATCCAGGGCTCCGTGGCGTCGGCGCTGGATTTTCCTGCCGCTACTGTTTCTGGTGTGGGCCAATACTCATTTAGGCTTTTTGCCGGGCCTGGCCATTCTGGCTGTCTACTGCGCCGCACAAGCGATCGCCGTGCGCCAATGGCAGCCGATGGCGCTGTGGGCGCTGTGCGCGCTGGCCACGCTGGTGAATCCGTATGGCGCGACGCTGTACAGTTATTTTGCGCAACTGGCCGACAGCCCCTACATGAATCAAAGTATTATGGAGCTGAAGTCGCCGGCGTTTCACTTAGAGCCGTCCCGTCTGGCGCTGTATGTGACGCCGGTGATTGCCGCCGTTTTTCGAGGGGGCGACCCGCGTCTTCGCGCTGCCGACCGCGTGCTGCTGGCGCTCACGTTTCCGCTGGCGCTGTTATCGTTGCGCCATTATTATCTGTTCGCCCTCGCTGGCTTGCCGTTTGTCGCAAGCGCCGTTTCCGGCGTGGCAGGGGCGATACGACAGGCGTGGGCGCGGCGAACGCCTGCGGGCGCCAATGGTCCTGCGCTTTTCTCAGGATTTTCTCTGGAAAACGATAAGCCGGCGTTGTTCATCGCGTTGATACTGGCGATGGGGCTGATACTCGCAAATGTTCGCGCTTTTCCCGCTTCGTTCCCATTTAGCGCTGCTTTCGCGGGCGCTTTCGCCTATTTGCGCGATCATCCCCCGCCCGGGCTCGTGATTTCGCGGCCTCATGTGGGCAGCTATCTGCTGTGGTCGAATTTAAAAACCCGCGGTATTCTGGATTCCCGCATGGATATGTATGGCGACCGCTGGTCAGCAGCCTCTCAAAATGCGTTCTGGTTTCTGCCGGGGTGGGAATCGTATGCGCGGCGTCATGGCGTTGTGGCGTGGGTGTTTACGCGAGAGGACTTAAGCGGCGCTCAGTGCGAATTCCCGGCAAAACCCTTGCGCGTGGCGTACCACGACAAAAGCATGTGCGTCGTCCTCTTGCAGCCGCGCGCCAAAGATCAAAGCCCGTAAGCGCCTTCATCGACGTTGGCGCCGCTGAGGATGCTCACCACCCGATGCCCCTCGGCCAGCAGGCGGGCGACCACGGCGGGAGACGCCGCCGCGCCGGAAGCCCCTTCGACCAGCCGTCCCAGCTCGGCGCGGACGCAGGCCAGACCGCTTTGAATGGCATCGTCGGGAATCTCGCGCAGATTCACGCCCAGACGCATCAGCAGGCGCTGATTGGTCGGACTCATCTGCAATACGCGAATGGCGTCGCCGTAGGGCGAATTCATATCCGCCAGCCGCAGCCCGTTCAGATGCAGCGTTTGATTGCGCAGGCGCGCGTCTTCGGCAAAGCCAAAGCGCAGGGCGGTGGAAATCCCCAGTAGCAGCCCGCCGCCGCCCACTGGCGAGACCAGCGATACCGGCCGCCGTTCTTCCCAGGAGTCGGTTTGCTGCGACAGATGCGCGCGCAATTGATCAATCAACTCGAGTCCAATGGTGCCTTGCCCGGAAATCACGTCGTAGTCGCCAAAGGGATCGACGTAATGATCCCCGCGTTGGGCCCGAAGACGCGCCACGGTGCGGGCGTCCTCGAACGATTGTCCCTGCATGACCAGTTCTGCGCGCAAGGCGCTGCGATCGCGCAGTTGTTCAATCGTGTGCAGCAGCTTTTCGCGCTTCATCGAAGCGATGTTTTCTGGAACGACAATTGTCGCGGTCAGGGGGGTCGGCGACTTTTCCTGAATCAGTTCGGCGGCCTTCAGCACGCCGAGCGCATGATTGCCGGTGGAGACTGTTACAAAGGCGCGGCGCCCTTTATCATAGGCGCGCAGCATCGCGACCATGGCGCCGCGGACTTTATAGGCGCGCGTGACGGTCTGCGTCTCGCATTTGAACCAGTGCGCCGCGCCGCTGGCCGCCTGAACCAGCGGCGTAATGGCGAAATCCGAGCGCTCCGACGATTCGGGCAGTCGCAGCGCCTTGACGTACGGGCGCAGGCGCGAGCGTGCGTCGCGAATGGCGTCAAACAGATGCTCAAGCGTCCATTGGTCCGGCACTTTGCTTTGATTAACGGCCATGACAGACTCCAGACTCTGCGGCGCAAGGCGTAGAGGCGGCGACGCGGGAAAACGAGAGAACGAATGATGGACCAGCATAAGACGCGGACTCCTGGGCTCTTATGAGCAAAAACCGCCGGAGCGAGAGGCCCGGCGGTTTTTGAGGAAAGCGTTTAAAAGATGCTCGCATTCAAACCCCACCGGATAATAACGCATAGCCGGTAATTCGAATGGCGATTTCGGGAGACTGAAGAGGCATCCAGACAATCCCTTTCTGGAAACGGCGGCGGTTGAATGGGCGCGCGAGACACATTAATTCTACCCGCATTATAGCCAGACCGTTGGTAAAATCCAAGGGGGTGCGGCTTCAGGCTCAGCGCTCGCTGCGCTTACATCATGCTTTTTTCGTAGCTGTACAGGCTGTGGACGCCGCCTTCCGCCTGAGCGGCGGGCGATCGGCGCTCAAAGGCCAGACGGTTGGCGTACAAGGCTTCATGCAGCGCCGCGACGTTGCGCGCGCCCAAATCCTGAAACCCATGGCGAATGCCGTGAATCAGGTACGGCGCAAAGCGATGAATCGATCCCTTGTCCACCACCGAGCCCGAGACGCCCTGGGCCACGCGAATGCGGTCCTTCTCGCTGAAATAACGCGAGGCGCTGCCCTTGTTCATGGCCTCGACCGAGCCCATGCCCCGGTATTTTTTCAGTCGCACGCCGTCTTTGTAAAAATAATCGCCCGGCGCTTCTTCTGTACCGGCGAGCATCGAGCCCATCATGACCGTCGAAGCGCCCAGGGCCAAGGCTTTGGTGATATGACCAATCGTCGAAACGCCGCCGTCGGCCAATACCGGCACGCCCCGACGCGCCGCATACGCCGCCACGCGATAGACGGCGGTCGCTTGCGGACGGCCAACCGCCATCACTTCCTGAGTGGTACAGATAGACCCCACGCCCATGCCGATGCGCAGGCCGTCAACGCCTGCGTCAATCAGATGAGCGGCTTGCGCCGTCGTCACAATATTGCCGCCAATCACCTGAAGCTGGGGATGAGCGGCCTTCAAGTGGCGAATCATCTCAATCTGGAAGGTCGAATCGCCTTGCGACGAATCGATAATCACCACGTCGACCCCGACCTCGACCAGCGCAGCGACGCGATCGCGGTCTTCTTCGCGCGTGCCCACGGCGGCGCCGCAAAGCAACTGCTTGTTATCGTCCTTCGAGGCCAGCGGATAATCGCGGTTTTTGAGCAAGTCGGTTCTTGAAATCAGCGCCACCAGCTCAAAATTCTGGTTGACGATTGGCAATTTACCTTTCTTGCTCTGGCGCAGAATATGATTGGCTTCTTCCAGCGTACACGGTTCGCGCCCGACCACCAGCTCGGTGGTCATCACCTCGGAGAGGGGTAGCGAGCGGTCCTGAATGAAATCAATGTCGCGATTGGTGACAATGCCGACCAGTTTGGAGCCCATGCGCCCCTGCTCTGTAATCGGAAAGCCCGAAAACCCGTGCGTTTTCTTGATTTCGTCAATATCCGCGATCCGATGGGCGGGGCTGAGGGTGAGCGGATTGGTGATGAAGCCGTTTTTATAACGCTTGACCCGCTTGGCAAGCGAGCGCTGCTCCTCAATCGTGTTGTTGTAATGAATAATGCCGATGCCGCCCTGAAGCGCCATGGCAATGGCCATCTCGGCCTCGGTGACCGTATCCATCGGCGAGCTGACCAACGGCGCTTTCAGCCGAATCTCGCGCGTCAGGCGCGTATCGAGCCCCACGTCATCCGCAGAAAAATCAATATGACCGGGCAGCAGAATAAAATCATCGTAAGTGAGCCCGGCGCCGGAGCCCTCAAAAAGCTCGCAAGCGCTCAGGCCGTCAAGGGGCGGATTGAGAACATCGGTCATGGCGGGGCTCCCTGCGATGGCATGCGCAATAAGGCTTTACTATAGCTCAAAAAAGAGCTCAAAAAAGCTCAAAAACGCCCGGCGCCTCGGGCAATGCCCCTGCCCGTCGGCGCGTTACCTGAGCGCTGGCGACGCCATGGCGCAAGGCCTGCAATACGCCGGCAGCCTCAAAATAACTCGCCGCCTCGATAATCCCGCGAGGCGCGCCTAAGGCCGCCGCGTCGACGCGCATGCGCGTGGCGTTGTCTTGCACGGCGATGACGGCGATATCCCGTTCAAGCGCCTGCCACACCGCAGCGCCGCCCAGCGCATCTGCCGGAACAATCAGCGCTGACACGTCCTGCGCCAGGATCGTCGCTGGCGGTCTCTCCCCTTGCGCAAGGGCGTTCTGGCGGGTCGGCGCCAGTTGCGGCGCGCGCGCCAGACCCGTTAAAACGCATGGCAGAAAGGTGGGCGCAATAAATTCTGAGGCGGCGCGCGGATCGACCAGCGTATCCATCGCGGGGGCGGCGTCGGCTTCGTCGAACACGGGCGCATGGGCGCAAGGCAGGCCAAACGCCTCGCTGACGGCATGAGAGAGCAGCGCTTCCAGCCCCGCGATGGGGTCCACGTCGTTTCCTGCCTTATACGCGTTGGAATCCGAAGGCGGCATGCGGGCGGCGATTGCCAGCGCCTGCGCGCCGTTTGCGATCGCCCGGCGACAAGCCGCCAAGAGAGGTTCCAGCGTCGTCACGCTCCCGGACGCCGCCCCGGAGGGGTCGTCATGGAGGCTCAGGCTTAGGGGCTGCGCCGTTTCTTCCACCGAAGAAATGCAAACCCCGTAAACCGTTTGCACGGCGTGAATCGCGTTGAGGTGCAGGGTGCGCATGCGCGGCTCGACGCCTGCGTCCAGAATCACGCCGACCCGATTGCTGCGCGTGGGGCGCAACGCCAGTTCGCCCATCCAGAACCGATCCAGCGCGTAGCCTTCTACATAGAGCGCGTTGGGAGGCAATTGCTGAAAAACCGCCGCATTGGCGACATTGGGATGCGTGATGATCGTATCGCAGCACGTCGCCAGCAGATTCAGCCATGGGGTTGCGTCGCCGCCAAAGCCGCCGATGCGCGCGCCAATGCCGGTTGGAATCAACATGGCGGCGATAAACGGGGCCTGCGTCGCTTGCCCGTCAGGAACAGACGTCATGATCACGGCTGAGCCCTACAGCCACCGGGCTAAGGCGGCCAGCGCCCACAAGGGCAGCGCTCTCAGAATCGGAAACTTCTCGCGCAGGCGCGCAATACGCTGGGCGCGCTCGCGATGGCGACGCCAGACGGGAAACAGCCGGATTCGCCTCGAATTGCCCATTTCGCGCAGGGCCTTACGTCGGCGGAAATAGTCGCTCAGTTCCTCGGGGGCGCACAATTGCCGCGCCAGCGAGTCTACCTGTCGTTCCCACGCGTCGCGATCTGCTCTGCGTTTTTTGAAAGCCCGGTAATGACGACTCATAAGCCACTCATCGCGTCAACGCCATGTGATTATGGGATGGCCCTTATTCTAGCGATTTCCGCCGCGTCCGACAAGCATTCAGCATGCGCTGTAATGACGTCGTAATCGCATCCTGCATGGCGCGCTGGCTTCAGGTATAATCAAGCCGTCGCAAAACCAGAACAGGGCTTATGGATAGCTTTTTTACCTGCGCGTATTGCTTCCAGACCAATAGCGCGTTTATTGATCCCGACGGGGGTTCTGTTCAGCGCTATGTCGAAGATTGCCAGGTGTGTTGCCGTCCTAACGCGCTCAGTATCGCGTGGGATGACGAGGCGCAGGTCTATACCATTGACAGCGAGCCGGAATCCTGACAGACGTGAGCGTCTAAATCACCCCGTCTGACTTCGTCCTAGCCAATCAGGCCGTTGCCGATATCAATTTCGCTGGCCTTCATAATAAGGGCCTGATAAATCACTTTTTCTGGCGAGGAGCTGACCGACGAGAACGGATCGTCGTGCATCTTCTCTTTGGCGTCTTCCAGCAGGCGTTTGGCCACTTCGGAGATTTCCAGCACCAGTTGATAGCAGTTGTCGACTTTTTCGTTCAGGTCGCAGGCGATTTGGGTAATGGTCGAGGTCATCGGGCTGCAGGCTCCTCCTATGCATCACAAGCGCGGACGCGCAGGGGTTTATTGTAAGCACAAAGGGCGGGTCGCTGGCAAATGGCGCCTCTGGCTTTGGCGGGCCTCCCATGCGCCGGATCGCCTGTGCTATGCTGCCGGGCGATGCGAGTTCCGATGGTTTCAGGCGGTTGCCGGTCTGCGGGCGGCGCGCCTGTTTTGGGCGTGGACACTGCGTCGCCGCCGTTATGGACCTCCTCTTTCATTCGCCTGTGCGCGTGTACGGTCTTATTGTTCGGGGCTTATCACGCGCTAACGCCGATTCTGCCGGTATTTTTCGCTCAGCGCCAGATGAACGGCCTGCAGGTGGGCGCGCTGCTCTCGGCGTTTCTGGCGGCGTCGCTGCTGGTCAGGCCGTTTGCGGGCGTGTTGTCCGACCGGGTCGCTCCCGCGTGGCTGATGACTATGGGCCTGCTGGGCTTTGCCGCCTGCGCCGCCGCGTATCCTTTCGCGCCCGGATTCTGGCCCTTGCTTGCCGCGCGTTTGATTCAAGGCGCGAGTTACGCCCTGTTTTACACCGGCGCGGCGGCTTCCCTGCTGAGCCAGTCGCCGCCCCAGCGTAAGGCCGAGGCGTTGGCCTGGTTTGGCAATGCCATCAAGATCGCCATGGCCGCGGCCCCCGCTCTGGGGCTCTGGATGGCGGGCTGGCGCGCGCTGGCCCCTTTCTGGCTGTCGGCCCTTGCCGCGCTGGGAGCGCTGCCTTTGGCGCTGAAAACGCCTGAAATCCAGCGGGCGACTGCTGTGAGAGAGTCGGGCGAGCTGTCGGGCTCGCCTTGGCGTCTGGCGCGGCTGATCGAGGCTGGCGCTTTATTCCCCGGCTGGATGATGGCGGGCAATACCCTGCTGTTCGGCGCGATGATGGCCTATGCTCCTCTGTTGACGTCCGAAAAAGGCCTGCCCTCTCAAGGCTGGTTTTACGCCGTCTTTTCAATCGCCCTGATCGCCTCGCGCGCGGTCACCAGCCCCTGGGCAGATCGCTTTGGCCGCGAAATCGTCGCCCTGCCGGGCGTCACGCTCACGATTCTGTCGGTGGCGGCGCTGGCCCTGGCCTCGAATCCCCTGTCGTTTCTGGCGGCGACGGCCTGTTACGGCCTTTCTGCCGGATGCGTCCAGCCGTCGCTGATGGCGCTGGCCTCGGATCGCGCTCCTGCCTGCCGCCAAGGCGCGGCCATGGCGACGTTTACGCTGCTCAATGACTTTGGCATCGCGGCCGGATCGTTTCTGATGCCGTACTGGGGAGAGGCGATCGGATATCGTTCGGCGCTCCTCGCGCTATGCGCTCTGGCAGGCCTTGCCTGGATTGCGTTGCTTGCATCGGCAGTACGGGCGGGCGCTTTGCGGGCCAGAATGTAAATTTTTCTCCGTGGGCGCAATTAAACGCGGGGGCCGGGTTTTATTCCGACGGCCATTATGCTAGGCTGTTTCCCTACAAATCTTTGGGATGGGACTACTTGTGACAGGACTTACCGCGCTGCGTTTCGGCGGCCCCGCCCTGACGGCGCAATCCGCGCCTAAATTTGGCTTTGCGGGAGGGGCGTTTACGCCGGGCGCGCCCACTAACTCCGACGGCTCGCAGTCTTCAGGCTTTCTTGGCGCGCTGCATACGCCGCAATTGCCCTCGCTTGCAGGCATCACCTCGTCCTTGCATTTGCCCCCGATGCCGAATATGGCTAATTTATCGTCACATCTGCCGTGGCAGCATCCGCAAGCGGCTCCTGCGCCGCGTTCTGCTGAGTCTATGGCGGGTTCTCCCATCGCGCGCGCTGCTGCGCCAGCGCCGGCTCAGGCTGTTTCTGGCCCGGTTGCGTCGGCTTCTGCGGGTCCGGCCCCGGCCCCTGCGTCGCGATCGGTTGCGCCCGGCGAGATGACCTTTGTCGCCAAGTTACCGCCGATGGCCTTTCCGTTGACGGCGTCTTCCCAGCAAATGGCGCAGATGCAGGCCGTCTGGGCGGCGCAACAGGCCCAACTGATGGCCGCAGCGGAATCGGCGCTGCGTCAGGCGTACGCGCGCAGCCAGCAAGAGGCCAAACAGGAATCCATGGCCTACCACCTCCAGCACAAGGGCGGCATGCCCGCCAGTATCGCTAACAACAGCAAGCTGATTCGCTATAACCCGTTTATGCTCCCGCCCGTGGAAGCCTATAACAACTTCAGCGCCGATCAGAAGGCCGGCGTCAGCCCGCCATGGATTGACCCCCAGCTATTATCCGGTCAGACGTACCGCAATTATTATTTCCCGAACGCGTAAAATTAGACGGCTTCAAGGTTTTGGCGCCCGTTTGGCAACGTTTTAAGGCGCGTTTAGGATTGAAATCCCGCGAGCGTCGCGTTTAATTCGGACATGGCGCGATCAAACTCATCGCGGTTGGGGGCCTTGCCATGCCAGCCGGCGGCGTTTTCCATAAACGACACGCCTTTTCCCTTGACGCAGCGCGCAATAATGACTGTCGGCCGGTCAGACGCGTCCGCCAGTCGGTCGGCTTCGGCCAGCGCGCGGCGCAGATCCTCGAAATCGTGCCCGTCGGCCTCCAGCGTCTGCCAGCCAAACGCGCTGAATTTAGGGGCCAGTTCGCCGAGCGCTTTCACGTTTTCGGTAGCGCCATCGATTTGCAGGCCATTGCGATCGACAATCGCCGTCAGCCGATTGACTTTGTGATGGGCGGCGCTCATGACGGCCTCCCATACGTTGCCTTCCTGACACTCGCCATCGCCTAACAGGGCGTAGACGCGGGACGATCGGCCATCCAGACGATGCCCCAGCGCCATGCCGACGGCGCAGGAGAGTCCTTGTCCCAGCGATCCGGTCGAAACATCAACGCCTGCGACATAACGAGACGCCGGATGTCCTTGCAGATTGGAATGAATCCGGCGCAATGTGGGTTGTTCCGCCCACGGAATATACCCCGCTTCCATTAGAACGGCGTACAATGCAGGCGCGCCGTGTCCTTTCGAGAGGACAAAACGGTCCCGGTCCGGCCAGTCAGGTTGGGCAGGGTCATGGCGCATGTGATCGAGCCACAGGGCCAGCAAAATCTCAAGACACGAAAACGACGTGCCGGGATGCCCGGATTGCGCCTCGAAGATCATCGACAGCGCGACGGGACGGAGTTTGGCGGCAATCTCCCGCAGTTGCGGGACGCTCAGGCGGGAAGAGGGTGGGTGGAGGGACATGGGCGGGCGTAGGGGGCGTATTCTAACCAGAAGACAAGCGTGTTAAAGCGTGAGACAGGTCTGGAGAAGCGCGCTGCCTGTAAAATGCGCTCATCGCGCAGTTGGCAAGGCGTCTGACAAGGCGTCACGACGGGCGTGACGCGGGTGCGTCGCAAGACCCCCTGTAGCATAGCACTTTCAGGGCGAAAAGCGGTAACGTTTTGTAAGTGCGCTGCAAACGCCACGGTTCGCTGGCAATGCGATAGGCCCATTCCAGATTCAGGCGCCGTAAGACAGCCGGGGCGCGGCGTTTCAGTCCGCTCCACACGTCCAGACTGCCGCCGACGCCTAACAGCGCCGTATTCGGGGTAAAGCGTCCCGCATGGCGTCGGATCCACTTCTCCTGTCGCGGGGCCCCCAGCGCCACGAATACCGCTTTGGGCCGCGCATCGGCGCACGCTTGGGCGCAGGCGGCTTCTTCCTCATCTGTGGAGAAAAATCCGTGATGGGCGTAAGCGACCGCCAGACCCGGATACCGCGTCGACAGCGCCGCGATGGCCGCATCCAGCGTCGCCGCTTGCGCTCCGATGAACGCGACGGGCCAGCCCCGTTGCGCAGCGCGCGCAAGCAGGGCTTCCGCCAGTTCGATGCCCGGCAGGCGCTGAACCGCGATCCCCTGTCGGCGAAGCGCCCACACAACGCCCGCGCCGTCTGGGATGCTCAGACCAGCAGTTTTCAGGATATCATCCAGCTCAGGATCTTGCTGGGCTTGCATGATCATCTCGGGGTTGAGCGTGACCACGTGCAGGGGCGTCGTGCGGCCCGGATCTCCAAGATAGGCCTCTTGGGCAGGCGCGTTCTGGACAGCCGTCTGCTCAAGAGCTGTTTCTATCAGGCGCAAAGCCCTGTCGGCGTCAACGCAGCGGACCGGGATCCCCAACACATCAGCCGTTCGGGGCGAATCTTCAAGCGCGAAATTGGCGTGGGTCTGCACAGCGAGGGCCTCCGACGGGGCGCGATCGCCCTAACCCTTGCCAGCATACCGCAAAGAGAGGGCGTAACGAAAATGGCAACAAATCGGGTTGAGAGGCGTTAGTGTCGTTATCCCGATGGGTTTCCCCCTGTTCCCTGTTGCTTCGCCCTTCTTCTGCTTAGGATATCGTTTTATGTCAGTGGCTTTGTCTTCCCTCCGTTTTGGCGCTCAACCGCAGGCGTTTCCCGCTACTCGCGACTCAGGCGCCAGATCCGGCGACAGTTTTGGCGGCATTACGGCCCCCCGCGCGCTGCTTGCGCCCCGATTCGGCCAGGACCGCGATCCGTTGGCGGCGCTGCCGGAATCCCGGAATTTCCGCCGCTCGAACCCTCTGGACCAGCTCGCCAAGCTGGAACTCATCTTTAAAATGCTGATCAGCCTGCTGGAGCGCTGCGAGAAGCGTATTCCCATCGCGGCCCCCATTCTCTCTCAAGCGCATAACCTGCTGGATCTGGGCATGGGGACGGTTCAGAATCTTCGCAATCTCGTCGGGCGCGATGCTTTGACAGGCGTTCCCAATCGCCAGTCTTACGACGACGCCTTGAAGCAGCGCTCAGACGAGGCAAAGGCTCGCCAAGGCGACTTTACGACGCTGATGCTCGACATCGACCACTTTAAAAAGGTCAATGACACGCTGGGTCATGAGGGCGGCGATCGGGTGTTGCGGCAGGTGGCCGAATCCGTTCAGCGCTATCTGGAAAACCAGAAGGGCGACCCGCAGGT
This sequence comes from Vampirovibrionales bacterium, assembly GCA_016712355.1. NCBI lineage: Bacteria > Bacillati > Candidatus Melainabacteria > Vampirovibriophyceae > Vampirovibrionales > Vampirovibrionales bacterium. Next base: position 1,636,686 of record JADJRF010000005.1, read on the forward strand.
GTTTCGTTACGGCGGCGAGGAGTTCGCCATTCTGGCCTCGGGCTTGACGCGCGACGAAAGTCAGGCGCTGGCGCAAGGCGTGTGTAACGCGGTTCGCGCCATCGATTGGGAGGGCGAGCGCCGGTCGGACTACAAGCTGAACGAGGCGGGGCTTGATTATATTCGCAATCAACGCGATCACGGCGCGATGACGGTTAGCGTGGGCGCCTGTCATGCCCAATTCTCAAATCCTGACGATATTCAGACGTTTGAAAAGCCTGAAGTGCTTACCAAAGCGGCTGATAGTCGCCTGTACTTCGCCAAGAAAAGCGGTCGAAATCGCGCCTGCCTGTAAGCGACGTCTCTAATCAGGGACGCGGCGCAGCCGTCTGGGTCTTCAGGGGCAAGAAATCCAGCGCGGCCAGCGTGTCATGAAACGCCTGCTGATTGTATTCCGGCTCGTTGGCGTAGAGCGTCAACAGCTTGCGGTAAGCGCGCTCTATCTGGCGATGCGCCTGCTGAATCTCGGGCTGATTCATATTCACGCGCAAATCCGCATCAGTCGCGCGCTGCCAGGAGGCAATCGTCTGGCGATGGGCGAACAGCGCGCCCTGTAATGCGCGATGCACGCCGGATAGCTTACGTGGCGGCGTCAGGGCGTTTAGCTGATCTTCAACCCCTTTGAGGGCCTGCTCTGAGGTAATGGGATCGGCTCCTCGCCGCGCGCCGGACTGAAGCCAGCGCATGGCATCCGTGCGAATGGCGGTGGCGACGTCCGTCAACTCGAACACGGTCGTGAGATACGTTTGCTCCGCTCCTCGAATCCGAGAAATGCCCGCGTTATAAGGGGTCTGGCGTTGGGGAATCGTTCGATAGGCCTCTTGTATGGACATGGTGGGCATGGCCGCCGTGAGCGCCAATGCCAGCGTGAGCGGCGCGACGCGCCAGAATCCGGAAGGAAGCATTACAAAGCCCTCGTGCTGATATTTCTTCCCTCAAAACAGGGACTCTCCTACAGAATGGCCCGTATAATACCACGGACCGAACGCGCGGACGCCGCCTGCCTCCGCCTGCCTCCGCCTTGTCACTCCCTTGCCGTCGTCGTGGGGCGCGGGTAGAATAGAGCGCCGTCGCCCTTGACGCTGCGGCGAGAGTTGATGATAAAGGACAATCCGGCGATGCGCTGGCTGTTGTGGATGTTCTGCCTGGGATTGCTGGCTGTCGCCATTGGGTGTCTCTGGCTGAGCCCGCGTTATTGGCCTTTCGAGATGCTATCGGCCTTCTGGCCGCAATATTTGGCGGCCTTTTTTGCGCTTGGCCTTGCTGCGGCGTTTTCGTGGCGTCCGGCGCTGGCGTTGTTCGCTTTGGCGGGCGTCGCGCTGGCGGGTGTGGCCTTAAAAAGCCTGCTGGCGCCAGCCCCTGCGCCGCCATTGTCGACTCATGCCGCTTCGTTTACGATGATGCAGGCAAATCTTCACGATGAAAACATTGACCACCAGCGGTTTTTCAAATTCGTGGGGTCGAATCATCCAGATATTCTGGCGCTTCAGGAGGTGACGCCTCACTGGATGCGCGCTATCCGTGCGAATGAAAACCTGATGACCCGCTATCCCTATCGCCTGATTGGCAATGGCGGCGATACGACGCTTTTGAGTCGGTTCCCACTGGCGCATGCGCGTCGCGAGTTCATTCCGCCTTATGATTCCTATCTGAGCGCGCAGGTGCGCCTTGAAAACCGCGTGGTTCAGGTGTTTGTCATTCACCCGGAGCATCCCACCAGCGGCTCGTCGGCGCGTCGTCAGCGGGGCGTTTTCGATGCGCTGATAGCCAAAGGCCGCCAGACGCCGAATCCGTTTCTGATTGTCGGTGATTTTAACGCCACACCCTGGTCTTATCAGTTCAATCGCCTGAAAAGCTCGCTGTCTCTGACAGATACCGCGCAACAGGGTTTGGGATTCCCGCCCTCGTGGCCGGTAGGGTGGGGTCCGCTGATGATCCCGATTGATCACTGTCTGGTCAGTCCCGGCTTGCGGGTGACGCAGCGTACCGTCGGCCCCGCCCTCGGCTCCGATCACCTCCCCGCCCGCATGACCCTTGCGCTGGAATAGCGTCTGCCCGGGCCGACTTACCCGCTCTTGATGCGCCCATCGGCTGATTCCGCTGAGCGCTTCCCCCTAAAGGCAGGCGCGTTGTCCCTGTTCCCCATTTGTCATGGCTGGAGTCGCCTTGTGGGCGCTCGTTGCACAAGTCAACGGACAACTTTTATTTTCAGGAGCGTTTATCATACAGTCACTTTTCTATAGTCACTTTTTTGGCCGATTGTTTGAACTTCCATGATGAGATGAGTATCGATGCCCTTGCTTTCCTTCAATCAGCCTGCTGAATATTCGTATCGTCCTATTGCTCAACCTCCGGTTTTCAGGGCATTTCAACATAATTCTTCTGTAACCCCTTCCTTTTCACAAGATGTTTTTCAGAAAGAAGAAAAATTTCTGACAGATAATAATCCTTTGCGTATGGGCTTGACACGTTACCTGGGATATACGAACGAGTTTGGCGTTGCCCTGGAGCCTTTGATTGGCGAGGCCCTCAAAAACCTCACGTTTAAAGTGGTTGAACTCTATGCTTTAACCGACGCATTTTTAACAGGTTTCAGAGCTTATAATAAAGCGATTAAATCTGGTATGTCGCAAAAAGACGCGACTTTTGACGGATTGGTCATGGGTGGAGAGGCCGGTATTTTTCAAGGAATCGCCAGTTATTTTGTTCCGGCTTTGATAGTCGATTTTGTAAAGCGTCAGACGGAAAATATTTTAAAACCGACTGGTCTTTTAAATGCCACTGCTAAAAATTGGCCCCGGATTGCCAAAGCGTTACCGATGGCGACCGGTATTGCCGTTATCCCTCTTATCGTCTCTCCAATTGATAAAATGGCTGAATGGATTATTGAAAAAATTTATCATCCATTTGTAAATTCTTTTGTGCGTCCTCGTGTATAACCATATTTTGCAAGTCAGAACCTATCCACTTCTATCACTTCATTTTAAATCTACTTGATAAAGGCCGGAGGCTTTCCCCCTTGCGTCCAGCGTAACAAACGCATGCCTGCGGCCCGAAATCCCTTCCCCTTGCTGGGATTCTGGCGGAGCGGGAGAGATTCGAACTCTCGGTTCGGTTTTGCCGAACACAGTCTTTCCAGGACTGCACCTTAAACCACTCGGACACCGCTCCGCAGGGCAATCCTCCCCATTGTACCGGCGCGGCCCGCGAAGTCAACGGCCGTTCTGCGGACCGGTTTTCGGCGCGGCGGGTTTCGGGTATAGTCGCTGCCAGCCCGCCTGAGCCGGAGAGACGCCCATGACCGCCTCGACGTTCGATTCCCGCGCAGACCGTGAGCGCCTGGACGCCTTGCGCCAGACGCTCGATCGCCATAACTATCTCTACTATGTTCTGGACAAGTCCGAGCTGCCGGATGCCGACTATGACGCCCTGTATCGAGAGTTGTTGGCGCTTGAAGCCCGCCATCCTGACTGGGTGACCTTTGACAGTCCCAGCCAGCGCGTGGGCGCGGCGCCGGCGGCGGGGTTTCAGACGATTCGTCATCCGCAGCGGCTTTACAGTCTCGATAACGTCTTTAACCCCGCAGAGCTGCGCGCCTGGCAAGAGCGGCTGGCGAAACAGGCCGACATCGACTCGCAACGCTTGCGATACGTCGCTGAACTCAAGATAGACGGGCTGGCGATCTCGCTGGTCTACGAGAATGGCGCGCTGCGCTATGGGGCGACGCGCGGCGACGGGCTCGAAGGCGAAGACATCACGGCTTCGCTGAAAACCATTCGCAGTATTCCCCTGCGTGCGCCTGTGACGGGGATGCTCGATGCGCCTTTTGAGCTCCCGGAACGCTTTGAGATTCGAGGCGAAGCGTTTATGCCCACGCAAAGCTTTATTCGCCTGAACGAAGAACAGCGAGCCAAGGGGCAGAAGGAATTCGCGAATCCGCGCAATGCCGCCGCCGGGTCTCTCCGGCAACTGGACCCTCAGATTGCCGCCTCGCGTCAGTTGGACGCCTTCTTCTATGGCGTGACGCCTCTCAGCGGCGAAACCGGCGCGAGTACCCAATGGGAAAGACTGGCGTGGCTGCGGGCGATGGGTTTTAAGACCAGTCCGGCGTGCGCCGCCTGCAACTCGATTGAAGCTGTTCAGGACTTTATCGCCCACTGGGAAGGGAGACGAGCAGAACTCTCCTTTGCAACCGATGGCGCTGTGGTCAAAGTAGACGATCTTGCCCTGCAAGACGCCCTCGGTTACACGGCCAAAAGTCCGCGCTGGGCGGTGGCATGGAAATATCCGCCAGAGATTCGCCAGACCCGCGTCGAGGCCATCGAGTTGAGCGTGGGGCGCACGGGGGTCATTACGCCGGTGGCCATTATGAGCCCGGTCTTCATCTCGGGATCGCTGGTGCAGCGGGCGAGTCTGCACAACTTTGACGAGCTGGCCGCCCGCGATGTGCGCGTGGGCGATGTCGTGCGCCTGCAAAAGGCCGCGGAAATCATCCCCGAAATACTGGACGTGGTCTTGGGCGAACGGCCCGATCCGCCGCCGGCGCCTGTTTCGCCGCCGACTCAGTGCCCTGCATGTCAAACCCCGGTGGTACGTCGAGAGGGCGAGATTGCCTTGAGATGTCCCAATCGCTCGGAATGTCCGGCGCAACTGGCTAATCGACTGGAACACTGGGCATCTCGCGCCGCCATGAATATCGATGGCCTTGGCCCAGCCCTGATTGAGCAGCTTCTGAATGCAGAACTGGCTTCGAGTCCGGCTGATCTGTATCAGCTCACCCCGGAATCCCTTATGACGCTGGACCGCATGGCTGCAAAATCGGCGCAGAACGTTTATGAGGCTATTCAGGCCAGTCGTCAGCGTCCCTTGGCGAGCGTCCTGTTTGGCCTGGGGATTCGCCACGTCGGTAAGGAGACGGCTCTGGCGCTGGCGCAGCGATTCCACAGCGTGGACGCACTGATGGAAGCCTCGATCGAGGATCTGGCGGCGGTCGACGGCGTCGGCGCGCTGGTGGCCGAGAGCGTCGCCCTGTTTTTCGCCGATGCTGACAACCGCATCCTGATTGACGCCTTGCGGGCGCGCGGCGTTCGGCTGGCAGAGTCGCCTTCGCAGGCGGACGCGGCTCTTTCGGATGCGCTGGCGGGCAAGACGCTTGTCCTGACCGGAACCCTGCCGACGCTGAAGCGCGCAGAGGCGGAAACCCTGATTCGACGTCATGGGGGAAAGTTGTCCTCCTCGGTGAGTAAAAAGACGGATTTCGTGCTGGCGGGCGAATCGCCGGGGTCGAAGTACGATAAGGCGCTGGCGCTGGGCGTTGCCGTTCTGGACGAGGCGGCATTCCTCTCGCTGTTAGCTTCTGCCGCTCCTGACGAGAGAGGGAGCTGACAAATCCGGGCAAAAGCGCTATAATCGCTCTCGAATCTATAAGGAGAGTTTCCGCCAACATTTAGGGTTTGGATGGAGTTCTGGATAACCAGCGCGTTGTCGCGCGCTTTTGGGCGGAACGGAGAGTCATCTCTATTTAAAAAGGGTTTTGGTCGTATGCATATCTTTGAAATCAAGGGTGTTTCGGGTCTGATTGCTTTTTTGGCCGCCGTGGCCGGTTTGCTGGCGCTGGCCATTGGGATTCCTGCCCTGTTTATGATGGTCGTCTGGAATGCGCTGGTGTTTGAGGCCTTTCATGGTCCTCAAATCGGTTGGGCGCAAGGCGTCTTGTTGTGGCTGGCCGCCCTGATTCTGCTCAAACTGGCCCTGAAGCCCCATGTGTCTTTCGAGTTCAGCAAGATGGCGCAGGAATCCTCTGAGGTGAAAAAGCGGCTCGACCCCTGATGAAGCCGCGTTTCCTTCTGCCGGACGATGGCGCTGGGCGCGCGTCGGGCGCTATAGTGACAGTGACGCGGGGAGCATGGCCTTAGAGCTGACCTCAGGCTGACCGCGCAAGCTGACCTGAAGGAGATCGCGCTGTCATGACGGGGATTCTTACCCGGTTTCGAGTCCGGCTGCTGCTGGCCTTCGCGTTGATCGTCGGCGCGCTGGCGGGGCTGAGCCCGGCGGGCTGGTGCGATCTGGATACGATTTATCTGGCCAACGGCCAGCGACTGCAAGGCAAGGTCCTGCAAATTACCGGCGACTTCGTGGAATATCGCACGGCGACCGGCGCGGTGGGCCTGGTGAGGCGTCTGGAGATGGCCAGTCGTATGGATCGCATTGAAACGCGCACCGACCGGCGCTATGAAGGCGAGATCAAGAATCTGGGCAGCTTTATTGCCGAGATTCACAGCCCGCTGATTGGCCAGCGCGAGGTGTGGCGTCTGTTTATTAAAAAGATGACCCTGGGCCTTTCGCCGCAAGACGCAGACCCGGCGGCTGATAGCGATCTGCTTCCGCAAGCCCCTGCGCGGATTTTTCCAACGCTGGGCCGACCGGACGCCGACTAAAGCGCCTCTTCGGGCGGGCTGCGGCTTTGCAAAATCTCCATAAACGCGCGTCGGCGGCGTGCGGGAAAAATCACGCCCGCTTTCAGGGCGGCGTCGCGCGATGCCATCAGTCGCGCCAGTGCGCCTGATTTACCGCCATAGGGCGAGTCGTCCTCTCGATAGGGCGAGACGCTGGGCCGCTCTGCCTCGCGGCGGGCGTCGCCTGCCAGGGTTTGTCTTATCAGGCCTTCTCTTGTTAAGTAAGTTTCCAGAACGTCCCAACAGGTGAACCAGATAGGCCCGTACGGATCGACCGGCGCAATACCCGCCAGCGAAAAGGCTTGGCCGGATTCCTCTTCCTGAAAAATCTTCTGAAGCCACTGGGGGCGCGGCGCAGGGCGCGCGCTGGCGGTGGGCGTCGCTGGAATTTCTGGCAGCGTGTTCGCGAGGGGCTGGGGCGCTGCGGAGATCGTCGCCTGCAAGGCTGCGTGCTTGGCTTGCAGCCAGCGCAGGGCGAAGCGACGCGGGAAATCGGGCTGTCGCCGCCGACGTGGCGCCGTTGCGCAAGGCGGTTCCGAAGGCCGTCGATCGCGGCGTGCGGGCCTTGCTCCTGCAGGACGCGAGATCTCAACGATCGCCAGTAAGCGCGTAATTTTTTGAGCCGCCGTCTCTGGCGGGACTGCCGTCGCTTGCGCGTCGGCGCTGTGAGCCGTCGCCTCGCGCAGAAACCAGGCCCGAAGGGCGGGCATCCGGTTCTGGAAAAACCATTCGCGCCATACGCGCACGCCCTGTTGCGGCGCACGCCAGATCGCCAGCGAAAATTCGGCGAAGAGCGTTGCGTCTTTCATCAACGTGAGGAAAAACGTTGCAGGTCGTGAATGAAGGCAGACCGATTGCATTGAATGTGCCTCGTGGCGCTAAGTGCAGAATTGTTTATGTCTATAATATATCATAAAGATGTCTATCTGCATAGCGATTTAGGTTTACGATTTGAGCCCTTGCGCTCCCTTCGCAAAATAGCCGAAAGCGCTTTCAGTGCGCGTAAAATCGGGTTTTTTTCTTTGAAAATGCTGATTCGGGAAATCTCCCCAGGGCCCGCGCGTTGAAAATTCCGGCGCTGAGCGCGGTAGAACTCCCGCTTCAATAAATCGCCCCCTTTCCTCTATAATAAATAGCCGTCGAATGCGCCGGTGTTGGCCCGCGCGCTTCGATACATCCGCCCTCTCGACTGGAGACGTTCGCCGATGACTTCGCATGTTCCCGATTCAGGCTACACGGTTGCCGTTCTGGGCGCCACCGGACTGGTTGGAAGCCGTCTGCTGGCTATTCTCGAAGAGCGCCAATTCCCGATCAAGCGCCTGAAGCCTTTGGCGAGCCAGCGCTCGGCAGGAGAGTCGATTCGCTTTCGCGGCGAGCCGGTCGAAGTGTTGCTGGCCGAGCCGGAGGCCTTTGAAGGCGTGGATATCGTGCTGGCGTCCGCAGGCGCCTCCATCAGCGCGCGCCTGGCCCCGGAAGCTGTAAAGCGCGGCGCCGTGGTGGTCGACAATACCAGTCAGTTCCGAATGGAAGAAGGCGTTCCGCTGGTAGTTGCAGGCGTCAACGACGACGATTTGCGCGCGCATAAAGGCATTATCGCCAATCCGAATTGCTCAACCTCGCAACTGATGCCGGTTCTCAAGGCCCTGCATGACGCCGCCGGTTTGACGCGCGTGATTGTCAGCACGTATCAATCGGTCAGCGGCGCAGGAAAAGAAGCCATCGACGAGCTGCGCGCCGTTACCGCCGAGCAACTCGCCGCGCCGGATGGGGCTGCCGTCTCGCGTCACGAGGTTTTTGCCCGCTGCATGGCCTTTAACCTGATTCCGCATATTGACGTTTTCCTCACAGAAGGCCCTTTGTCCGGTTATACCAAGGAAGAAGCCAAAGTCGTGTGGGAAACGCGCAAGATTCTGCATCTGCCGAGCTTGCCGGTGACGTGTACGGCGGTGCGCGCGCCTGTCATGGTAGGACATAGCGAGTCGGTGACGCTGGAATTCGAGCGCCCGCTGTCGCCAGAAGCCGCCCGGGATATCCTGAAATCGACCCCGGACGTCATTGTCGCCGACGGTCCGGCCGATTATCACACCCCGCAGGAAACCGCCGGAACGGATCCGGTGTACGTCAGCCGTATTCGCCCGGATAGCTCCAACCCTGAGCGCGGATTGAATCTCTGGGTGGTGGCTGACAATCTGCGTATTGGCGCGGCGCTTAACGCGGTGCGCATTGCCGAGCAGTTGATTGCGCGCAAGCTGCTGGGCGCCGCCGCTTCCGTCTAACGTTCTGATGATTCTCTTGCCCTTGTAAGGAGTGTTGCTCATGCCGCGCTTTCGCGCCGAACTGATTCCCGCGATGGTCACGCCGTTTGGCGCCGACGGGTCGCTTGATCTCGATGCGGCGCGCGCGCTGGCCCGTCAACTGGTGGATCAGGGCTGCGATGGCTTACTTGTGAACGGCACGACCGGCGAAGGCCCAACGCTGACGTTCGATGAGAAGATCGTTCTGTTTCATGCGGTGAAAGACGCGGTCGCCGAGCGCGGCATCCCCGTGATGTCGGGCTGTGGCGGCAATGACACGCACAAATCCGTCGAAGAAGCCCGGCAGATGGCCGCGCACGGCGTCGATGCCCTGCTGGTCGTCGTGCCCTATTACAACAAGCCGACCCAGCGCGGCATGATAGAGCATTTTCGGCAAATCGCCCACGCCGCGCCGGATGTAGAGATCGTGATTTATAACATCCCCAGCCGCTGCGTGGTTCGGATGGAAGCCGACACCATGGCCGCGCTCCATCGCGAATGCCCCAATATCATCGGCGTCAAGCAAAGCTACCCGGACATGGACGCCCTCAGCGAAATCGTCGCGCTGATGCCGTCGGACTCGTGGCTGACCTGGTGCGGCGACGACACGCTGACGCTGCCGATGCTGGCGTGTGGGGCCCATGGGGTGGTCAGCGTGCTGGCGCATCTCGCCGCGCGCCCGATGCGCACGATGCTGACGGCCTTTAAACGCGGCGACGTGGCGCAGGCGCGCGCGCTGCACTTGAAACTGCTGCATCCGGGTCGCGAACTGTTCTTTCTGCCCAATCCCACAGTGGTCAAGACGCTGCTGGCGCGTAAGGGGCAAATCCCGCACGCGGCGATGCGTCCGCCCTTAGTCGCGCCGGATGACGCTGAACAGGCGCGGATTGATCGCCTGTACGATCGCATGCAAGCCTGTTGCGCCGCCGCGTCTTGCGGTTAGCGCAATTTTAAGCGCCTCGCCGCTTTTTCATGAAACACCCGCCCCGCGCTTCAATTCTGGGGCGGCTTCGTCACCCCTTTTTCAACCCGATAGGACTCGCTGTCATGATTTCGCCGCTTCGCTTTGGCATACATCGCCATCAGATGAGTTATGAGACGCCTCCGCCCGATACGATTCGTTATACGGCCCACTTGCCGGCAACTGGCCAGTCACCGCCAATAAAAGTTCATATTACGGGCGGACCGTTACTGGAGGAACTTGAGAGGCAAAAAGCCGGACTTTCGCCTATTTCTCCTGATGAAATGGATTTGCATCGTGCGCTGTATGCTCTGGCGGACGCATATTGCAAAGCGAATCCCCAGGACGTTATCCCGCCGCAATAGCCGCCGGGCGGGCGGCGGCGCGGATACGCAGGCAGGTTTCCAGTAGGGACTCGACTTCGGCCAGCGCAATCATGTTGGGGCCGTCGCACAGAGCCCGATCTGGATCGGGATGGGTTTCAAAAAACAACCCGTCGCAGCCCGCCGCAGTCGCCGCGCGCGCTAATACCGGCGCAAACTGACGCTCGCCGCCGGATGCCGTCCCAAGCCCGCCGGGAAGCTGAATACTGTGCGTGGCGTCGAAAATAATCGGCAGGCCGTAACTGTGCGCGATCGGGATGCTGCGCATGTCCACTACCAGATTGTTATAGCCAAAGCTGGAGCCGCGCTCGGTGACGTACAGCTCGCGCGCGCCGGCGTTTCGGGCCTTGTCGGCGGCGTGGCGTACGTCATGCGGGCTGAGAAACTGGCCTTTCTTGATGTTCACTGCCGCGCCGGAGCGACCGGCGGCTAATAGCAAGTCGGTCTGGCGGCTGAGGAAGGCCGGGACCTGAATCATATCCGCCACGCGAGCCGCGTCGAGCGCTTCCTGCGGCGAATGCACGTCGGTGACGATGGCGACGCCGAGATCCGCCTTGATTTTAGCCAGAATCGCCAGCCCCGCCTGAGCGCCGGGGCCGCGATAGGCATCGACCGACGTTCGATTGGCCTTGTCGTAGGAGCTTTTAAACCAGAATTTTACGGACCAGCGCTGCGAAAGCCGGGCGATAATTGCCTGTAATTCTTCTGCTGTCTCACGATTGACGCCGCCGTCTCCCTCGATGACGTCGGGACCGGCGAGAATCACAAAGGGCGCGTCGGGAGCGCTGATGTCGCAAGGCGTTGGCATTGCCTGAATCTCCTGCGGACGCTCACGCGGCGTCCTATCGTGGGCATCATCCCTCAAGCGGGCGGCGGGCGCAATTGTTTGGGGCGCTCGCCCGATTCCAGATTCTGGGGTATAGTGGGGTCTTTCTAAAGCTCACGTTCTCGTCAACCTGTAAAAAGGCCTGTTGCCATGACGCCCTCGCCTCACGCCCACACGGCGGATTTTCCTTCGAACCTGTATAAGCCCGGCGCCCCGCTTCAGGCGCGCATCAGCGAGCATCGCAGCCTGACGGATCCGGCCTCGGGCAACGAGGTGCGCCATATTACGTTCGATATCGCCGACAGCAAGTTCCGCTATCTCGACGGCCAGAGCCTCGGCGTCCTGCCGCCGGGCGAAGATGCCGCCGGACGCCCGCATAAGCTGCGTCTGTACTCCATCGCCTCGCCCAGTGAAGGCGACGATGGCGCCGGAAAAACTGTCAGCATTTGCGTCAAACGCGCACTGAACCCGCCGCATCCGCCGGGGGTCTGCTCAAACTACCTGTGCGATCGCGCCGTGGGCGATGTCGTGAAGCTGACCGGGCCCGTGGGCAAGAGTTTTCTGCTGCCGGACGCGCCCAATTCGCATATGATTCTCATCGCGACGGGTACGGGCATTGCGCCGTTTCGGGCGTTTCTCAAGACCCGTTACGGCCGGCGCGCTTCAGAAACGGGGCAAACCTGGCTCTTTTTCGGCGTGAAAACCCGTTTCGACTATCTTTATGGCGATGAGATCGCCCAATACGAGCGCCAGCCGGGATTTCATCTCGCCACGGCTTTTAGTCGCGAAGAACAGAACGCAGAAGGCGGGCGCATGTATGTGCAGCATCGCTTGCAAGAGCATGCCAAAAGCGTGTTTGAGCTGTTGCAGCAAGACAATGCCTCGCTGTATATGTGCGGTCTGCGCGGCATGGAGCCTGCCATCACCGAAGGGCTGCGACTGGCGGCGGCGTCTCAGGGCATCGATTATGAGGCGTTTATGAAGCGCCTGACGCAAGAGAATCGCTGGCACGTCGAGGTCTATTAGGCCTGCGCCGATGCGTCTGAACCCTGCGCGGCTCAGCTGATGCGCGATTCTTCCGTCTGGGCGATGGCGATCAGGGCGTCGAGATCGGTGATGGTGATTTTGCCGCCTCGGTGATAGGCAATGCAGGCGTTGGTTTTCTTGAGCCGACTGATGATGCGGACGGATTCCTCGTAAGTGATGCCCGTCATGCTGGCCAGATACTCGTGGGGGAGCTGGGTTTTGAGCAGCATGCCCTGGGGCGTCGGTTCGGCCCCTTCGCGGTTGAGGTGATGCAGGATAATTTTTGCCACGCGGGCGTCAGATTTTTTGACGACCTGATTGTGCGTTTCGTACGTAAACCAGAGCATTTCACCCAGTTCGGTAATCATGTTGAGCGCCAGTTGCGGGTATTGGCGCGTCAGGGCGATGAAATCCTCGCTGGAGATGGAAATAATGCGCGACTCGAATAACGCTTCCGCCGAAAACGGATACGGCTTGCTGGTCAGCGCGCCCGTCACGCCGAAGAACTCGCCTTGGGCGACCATCCGTACGATGGCCCCTTCGCCGTCAGAGGAGTATTTGACCAGCTTGACGCAGCCCGACATGACAAAGTAGATGCGCGCGCCAGAGGCCGAGGGGAGGTCGCGCTGATAGAAAATCACCTGATCGCGCGGGTAATGGGCTTCCTGAAAAACATCAAGAATGGCGAGCGTTTCGGCGCGGCCCAAGTCCCGAAACAGGCGAATCTGGTGGAAATCTTCCAGCTCGTCGGCGGAGACGGCGGACAAGGCGATATTCATCAGGCGATCGGCCCTTCTATCCTGTAGGAGCGCTTCTAAACCCTTAACGTACCCAGAAAACGAGAGATAAAAAGCAAATAAGAGGAGAGGTAAACGGCTGTCGCGGCTTCGCTTTGCGTGATTCTGGAAATCCTGCTTTCTGCCGTAAGTCTCTATTATGGGTCGCGCGCGCGCCGACGTAAAGCCTTGATGCGAAGGCGCGCGCCCTGTCAAGAATCGTTTCGCGGGGGCCTGATTCGCTTGATTTCACGCGGGGAAGCGCCCTATGATGCCAAGGGTGACACGCTAAAAATTGGCCTGAAGCGGGCCGATTTAAACTGGATTGAAACTGGATTTAAAATTGATTCAAGGATAGAGCCGCGCCGTGTATAACTTTCTGCCCCACACCGAGGCCGACCGCGAGGCGATGCTGGCGACTCTGGGCGCGCCTTCTGTGGAGGCGCTCTTTGACGATATTCCGCGCGCGCTGCGCGATCAGGTCTCCTGTCAAACCCTGCCCGCCCAAGGCATGAGCGAAGCCGCGCTTCAGCAGCTATTTTCGCAAGCGGCGGCGCGCAATACGGGTGTCGGGATGCAGTGTTTTCTGGGCGGCGGGTCGTATCCGCGTTTTATCCCGGCGGCGGTCCATGCGATTGCGGGGCGTTCGGAGTTTTATACCGCTTATACGCCTTATCAGCCCGAAGTCAGTCAGGGAACGCTTCAAGCAGGATTTGAGTTTCAGACGATGATTGCCGCGCTGAGCGGCATGGATGCGGCGAATGCTACCGTGTATGACGGCGCAACCGCTGTCGCCGAAGCGGCCCTGATGGCCCTGCGCGCTACCCGCCGCACGCGCATCGCCGTCGCCGACGGCCTCAACCCGGATTACGCCGCTGTGCTGACGACGTATCTTCAGGCGGGGCGTAAACACCTGGAAGAGTCGGCTTCTGCTGTCTTCGACCGCTTTGATCCGGCTGATGACGCGAGTCTCTCCGGCCTGAATGGCGCGCAGACTGCGGCGCTGATTATTCAGGCCCCGGATTATTTCGGTCGTCTGCTGCTGAGCCCGCGCGCGCAGGCGGCCCGCGCGTTTTGCCAAGCCCATGGCGCGCTGCTGATCATTGTCGCCGATCCGGTTTCTCTGGGCCTCTTGTTGCCGCCGGGCGCTTACGGGGCCGATATCGTCGTCGGCGACCTGCAACCGTTGGGTAATTCGATGAATTTCGGCGGCCCCACGGGCGGGTATATGGCCTGCAAGAAAGCCTTGATTCGGCAGCTTCCGGGCAGGCTAATCGGACGGGCGCGCGACGTCAAGGGGCGTCCCTGTTATACGCTGACGCTTCAGACCCGCGAGCAGCACATTCGCCGGGAGAAGGCGGCCAGCAATATTTGCACCAATCAGGCCCTGAACGCTCTGCGAGCGGCGGCCTATCTGGCGCTGATGGGTCCTGTCGGCCTGCGCGAGGTGGCTGAGCGCTCCGTCCAGCGCGCACACCGTCTGGCGGACGCGCTCACGGCGATTCCCGGCGTGACGCTGCGCTATCCTGACCGGCCTTTCTTCTCCGAATTCGTCTTGCGTCTGCAACGTCCGGCGGGCGAAGCCCTGACGTTTTTACAGCGCTTTGGTCTGCTGGGCGGGATTGCGCTGGCCGACGATCCCAACGCCTTGCTCGTGTCGGCCACGGAACTCACCACGAGCGAGGCCATTGCCCAATACGGGCGCGCGCTGGCCCAATTCTGCGCGCTCGGCGCGGCTCAGCCCTTAAAAGAGGACGCGACGCGATGACCCCGCCGCAAGCCCTTGAACTGACGCTCTTTGAGAAATCATCCGCCGGACGGCGCGGCGTCACGACTCCCGTCGCCGAGGCGGACGACGCGGCGATTGATCGTTTGCTTCCCCTTGACAGCCTGCGTCAGGCGCCCGCCGCCCTGCCAGAAGTCTCGCAACTGGACGCCATGCGCCATTACGTGCGCCTGTCTCATCTGAATCACGCCATTGATACGGGTTTCTATCCGCTGGGATCCTGTACGATGAAGTATAATCCGAAGGTCTGTGACGCGATCGCCAGTCTGCCGGGCTTTACCCAGTTGCATCCCATGACGGACGCCGCGCTGTGTCAAGGCACGCTGGAAGTGATGTACCGGCTTCAGACCCTGTTGGCGGATATTACCGGTTTTGACGCCGTGAGTCTGCAACCGGCGGCGGGCGCGCAAGGCGAGCTGACCGGCCTGCTGATGATTAAGGCTTTTCTCGCCAGTCGCGGCCAAGCGCAGCGCACCCAAGTGGTCATTCCTGACTCCGCCCATGGCACGAATCCGGCGACTGCGGCTTTATGCGGCTTTGATGTGGTGGAAATCAAAAGCGGGGCCGACGGGCTGGTGGATCTTGCCGCCCTGAAAGCCGTTCTCAGCGAGCGAACCGCTGCGCTGATGCTGACCAATCCCAATACGCTCGGCCTGTTTGAGCGCGATATTCTGGAGATTTCCCGCCTGACGCGCGAAGCGGGCGGGTTGATGTATTACGACGGCGCCAACCTCAATGCCGTGATGGGTCAGGCCAAGCCGGCGGCGATGGGCTTTGACGTCATGCACATCAATACCCACAAGACGTTTGCCACTCCCCACGGCGGCGGCGGCCCCGGTTGCGGGCCGGTCGCCTGCACGCAAGCGCTCGCGCCGTTTCTGCCCAGGCCTGTGGCGACGTTTGACGGCGAACGCTACGCGCTGGACTGGCGACGCCCGCAGAGCGTGGGCAAGGTCAAGGCGTTTTATGGCAATGTCGAGATGATGATCCGCGCGGCGGCCTATATTCTGGCTTACGGGGCGGATGGGCTGGCGCAGGTGACGCGCGACGCCGTATTGAACGCCAATTACCTCAAGGCGCGTCTGGGCGCTTTGTACGATATTCCGCACGCGCAGCGCTGCAAACATGAGTTTGTGATGACGTGCCGCCGTCAACAGTCGGGCGATCACCCGATTCGCACCATGGATATCGCCAAACGGATGATGGACAGCGGCGTCCACCCGATGACGGTGTATTTTCCGCTGATTGTGCCGGACGCCATGATGATTGAGCCGACCGAAACCGAGTCGCGCGAGACGCTGGATCGCTTTGTCGAGGTCATGACGCAAATCGACCGCGAGTGCCGCGAAACGCCGGATCTCGTGCGCGAGGCGCCGCATTCGGCCCCCATTGCGCGCGTCGACGAGGTGGAAGCCGCCCGACGGCCGACGCTGGCCTATTTCGGCTGCGGCGCCGACTGCAACGGCTAACGCGCCCGCTGGCGGCGACGCCTGCTTTCGGGGTATAACCAAGGCGTGCGCGCGCGCGTGTCGTCGCGCCCGATTCCATGAGAGTCGATGAGAGTCCATCACAGACAGGAGAGTTTTTTTATGACCGTCGCCCCCCCCGTCACCCTTCAGCCCGGCGTTGTGACCGGCAAAGACTATCAGGCGCTTGTCCAGGCCGCCAAAGCGGGTCAGTATATCCTGCCCGCCGTCAACGTGGTCGGTACGAACAGCCTGAACGCCGTTCTGGAAGCGGCGCGTAAAAATCGCGCGGACGTCATTATCCAGCTTTCCAACGGCGGGGCGGAGTTTTTTGCTGGGCAAGGCTTCCCGGATTCCGCGCTGGCCAAAGCCCTGGGCGCCGTGTCGGCCGCGCGTCACGTGCATCTGATGGCCCAGCATTACGGCGTGTGCGTGGTGATGCACACCGATCACGCCAACAAGAAGCTGCTTCCCTGGGTCGAAGCGATGCTCGGCTACGGCGAGGAGCATTATCGCCAGACGGGCCGCCCGTTGTTTACGTCGCACATGCTGGATCTCTCCGAAGAGCCGCTGGAAGAGAACATCGCCGAATGCGCCCGGATTCTCAAGCGCGCAGCGGCGATTGACGTGAGTATCGAGATTGAACTGGGCGTTACCGGCGGCGAAGAAGATGGCATCGGCTCTGAAGACGGCGACCTCAGCGACGCGCGGCTTTATACTCAGCCGGACGACGTGCTGAAAGCCTATGAAGCGCTTTCGCCGCTGGGCCATTTCTCGGTGGCGGCCTCGTTTGGCAACGTTCATGGCGTCTACGCGCCGGGCAACGTCAAGCTGCGGCCCGAAATCCTTCGGCAGTCGCAGGAACGGGTGCAGTCGGCTTGCAAAACCGGGCCGAATCCGTTGAATCTGGTGTTTCATGGCGGCTCTGGCTCTGAGCTGGCGAAAATCGAAGAAACCATGGCCTATGGCGTCTTCAAAATGAACATCGACACCGATTTGCAGTTCGCATTCGCCGAAAGCGTCGGGGGCTACGTGCTGAAAACGCCCAAAGCCTTCCAGTATCAAGTAGACCCTGAGACCGAAACGCCTTACAAAAAAGTCTACGATCCACGCAAATGGCTGCGCGAAGGCGAAAAAGGCATGATCGCGCGCCTCGACGAGGCCTTCCAGACGCTGCGCTCGGCGGGCAAGTCGCTGGCCGCGCAATAATCAGCGAGCTTCTCGCGCTTTTTTCAGGCAAACGCCCCTTTCTCGCAACCGGGAAAGGGGCGTTTTCGCAGGGGCGCTTTATTCGATAGGCGCCTTATTCGATGTTATAGGCGACTTCGCCGTGCTGCGTCAGGTCGAGGCCCATTTCTTCCTCGTCTTCGGTGACGCTCAGGCCCATGGTGAGGTCGAGAACCTTGGCAATCACAAAGCTCACCGCAAACGTAAACACCCAGACGGCGGCCACGCTGATGGCCTGGACGACCAGCTGATGCGGATTTCCGTAGATCAACCCGTCGGCGCCAGCCGGATTAATGGCTTTGGAGGCGAAAATCCCGGTTGCAAGCGCTCCCCAGGTCCCAGCCATCCCGTGACAGGCCCAGACGTCCAGACTTTCGTCGATGTGCAGTTTCAGGCGAATCTTGATGCAGTTGTATGAGACGATCGTCGCGATGACGCCAATCAGCGTCGCCGAGAAGATGTCGACGTACCCGCAGGCAGGCGTAATGGCCACCAGACCGACGACCGAGCCAACTGCCATGCCCATCAGGTTGGGCAGGCCTTTGCGCCAGCTGAGGGCCATCCACGTGAGGGCCGCCGCAGACGTCGCAACCGTGGTGGTAATAACCGCGTGAACCGCCAGCGGCGAGGCTTCCAGGGCGCTTCCGCCATTAAAGCCGAACCAGCCTACCCACAGAAATACTGTTCCCAGCAGGACGAGCGGCAGGTTGCTGTGCGCCGTGTCAATCTGCCCAAAGTCTTTGCGCTTGCGGATAATCAGCGCGATGGCGAGCGCGGCGACGCCTGCCGTGATATGAATGACTGCGCCGCCAGCGAAATCCAGTGCGCCGAGCTGTTTCAGCCAGCCCCCGATCCCCCAGACCCAGTGGGCGACCGGGCAATACACCAACAGCGACCACAGAACGATGAAGGCCATAAACGCGCTGAAGCGAATGCGCTCGACAAAGGCCCCGATAATCAGGGCCGGGGCGATGACGGCGAATTTCATCTGAAAGAGCATGTACAGCAGGTGCGGAATGGTCAGCGCATAGGCGGGATTGGGCTCGCTCATCGATACCCCTTTCAGTCCCAGCCATTGAAAGCCGCCGATCAGGCTCCAGTGATCATTGCCGAAGGCCAGACTATAGCCGACGTTGACCCAGAGCAGCGAGATAATCGCAATGGTCGCAAAGCTCTTCATCATGGTGGAAATCATGTTTTTGCGCCGCACCATGCCGCCGTAAAACATGCCCACTGCGGGGGTCATCAGCAACACGAGCGACGAGGACATCAGCATCCATGCGATATCGCCTTTGTTAATCATTGAGATTCTCGCCTCCATACACAATTAGTAGGACTGGATCGCTTGATTCTGCGCGCATTACAGGGGCGTGGCCATGCAACGCGCGCGCCGCGCAAGGGGTCTGGCTCAGACTGGATCGAGCGTCTGCCAGAGAACATAGGCGGTACGACAAGAGAAGGGCTGCTGCGCGGAGAAAAACGTCAAAAATTTCGCCTGACGGAGATTTAGCCTATCAGGGAAGCGGCAGGCGCGCAAACACATAAAGCGAACGAGCCGATGCGTTACGCCGCGCGTTACAATAAGCGCATGGCTTTCATCAAGGCTTTCGCGCTGCGCCCGCCGCTGGATTGTGACGGCGTCTTTCCCTCGCAGAGGGTGTTACGGGCGCTGTGGCAATTCACGCTGGCGGTGACGCTAATAGGGGCCTTGTGGGCGGCGATTTGTGCGCTGATGCCGCCCTGGCTGCTTGCGATAATGTATTTTTCAGGACCTTTTTGCCTGTTTAAAGGCCTCTTTCACCTGCCGTGCCCCACCTGCGGGATGACGCGCGCGTTTTGGGCGCTTGCTCAGGGCCAATTTCTGGAAGCCGCGCGCTATCATGCGCTTGCGATTCCGCTGGCAATGGGCGCCGCTTCGTTTTTGCTGGCCTATCCGGCGTTTCCCGCGCCCTGCTGTCGCGTGATTCGTTTTGTAGCATCGCGCGCGGGCTTGTGGAGCCTTGCCGCGCTGGTCCTGCTGGCGTGGGGCCTGAAACTGCTTGGGCCTGCGCGCTATTGGTAACAATTTCGTTACAAACTTGCGTCCTCCGGGAACATCCCCTATGATAAAAGCTTGGCGTGCAGCCGAGTCACGATCTGATAACGCTTGGGGATAGGAAATGAACGGCATATTGCCTGCTGCCGGTTTTGGCCCTCGTTTTGGCGCTGCTGCGTCCCGCAAAAGCTTATACGACGTTGCGCCTGCTTTGACGGGAGTTTCAGGCGCCGGCCAGAAAATTCCGGCGGCTAAGCAGGATGTTGCCGGGGTTCAAAAGATCGGACAGTTTCTCGCCTTAATGGCCTGACGCTTGCCCTGAGGTCGCGGCAACGCCCCGCTTGCTTGATTGGGTTGACGGGATACAATAACCTCCTGACCTGTGACGCGATATAGGATTCCCGATCATGACCCAGCACCTCATCCGCGAGATTGAAAAAGCGTATTTGAAAAGCGACCTGCCCGAACTGCATCCCGGGGATACGGTCAAGGTGATGGTGCGCATTCGCGAAGGCAATAAGGAACGCCTGCAAGGCTATGAAGGCGTCGTCCTGCGTCGCTCCGGCGCAGGTCTCAGCGCGACCGTCACCGTGCGCCGCGTGTTTCAAGGCGTCGGCGTCGAGCGCGTCTTTCTGCTGCACTCGCCGATGGTTGAAAGCATTAAGGTCACCCGCCGCGGACGCGTCCGTCGCGCGCGTATCTACTACATGCGCGAACGCTCGGGCAAGGCTGCGCGTATCCGCGAAAAAATGGGCTCGCTGAACGCCGCCGCTAAAAATGCCGATAAGGCCGCCGCAGGCAAGAAAAAAGAAGCCGCCCCCGCTCCCGTCGCCGCCGCCTCTGCTGCGCCTGCCGATAAGACGGACGCCTAAGCGGTTTCGCGTCTCGCCCCGGTTTTTGGCGCATGATCGCGCTGACCCATAATCAGCTGGTGATTCGCCACCATGCGCTGGCGATGCCGCTGTGGTCGCCGCCGCCTGAGGGGCGCGCCGCTAGCGTGCGGCTGATCCAGTTGTCGGACCTGCATTTTTACGAGTATACCGATCCTGCTTACTATGCGCGCGTGTCGGCGCACGTCCATGCGCTCAAGCCGGATATTATCGTCATCACCGGGGATTTTATCCATTTTGGGCCTGCGCATATTCCGGCTGCCAAAGCCTTTGTGGAATCGCTGCCGCAGCAGTGCGCGCTGTTTGCGGTTCTGGGGAATCACGATTACGCCGATACCGCCCGCAGCCAGTGGATGCGCGCGATGCTGGAAAGCACGCGAGCGACCCTGCTGGTCAACGATGCGCGGCTGATTCGAACCGCAGGCGGCCCGCTGTGGGTGGCGGGCGTGGATGACTATAAGCGCGGGCGTCCCGATCTCGCTCGCGCGCTGGCGGCGACCGAGGCGCAGGCGCAAGCGCCGATTCTGTTGTTGAGCCATAATCCGCGCCAGTTTGATACGCTGGGGCGGTATCCGCAGGCTGCGCGCACCGCCTTGACGCTGTCGGGCCACACCCACGCCGGACACGTCTTTTTACCGCCGCTGACGCCCATCTATCGCTTTGTGCTGAAGATGAAGTACCGCCACGGCTTTTACGCGCGCGACGGTCGGCTCATTTACGTCAGCAGCGGTCTGGGCGGCGCGGCGTATTATATTAATCTGCCGTTCTGGCGGCGTGGGTTCCCGCGCTTTCGCTATAATACGCGCCCGGAAATCGCCGTGTTTTCGTTGGCGGCGCAGGTCTCGGGCGCGGCTTAACGTCTTTTGCCAGCCACTGGCTTGGCTTGGGGAGAGACTTGGGGTATCATTAGGGGTTCGTTTCCTGAGAGTTCTGTGGACGCGCATCTGTCTGACGCCGAGTGATGGATCGGCGCTGGCGCGTACGGGTTTAAAGGCCATCGCTCGCCATGGTAGACGTTGAATGGTAGACGTTTATAAGCATACGCAATACTGCAACGCCAGCGGGCGCGGCTACCTGATGCCGACTTATAACGAGGCGGTCGCTCGTGAGCGCGCTGACGGCAATCGCAGCGATTGGGTGGCCCAATTACTGCGCCTGGCGCGCGAAGCTCGCGGCGATGATCAGTTTTCCGAGCAACAGAGCTTTATTTTTCAGCGATTTTCGGCCAATCCGCTCGTTCGCGGCTTTCAGCAGACGGTTTTGTACGCCTTGCGTCCCTTTGAAATGCTGGCCAACGCCATGATTGCGCTGCCGCAAGCGCCTGTGCCGTTGCCCTTCCCGATTCCCGCGTTTCTCGCGACGCTGTCGGCCCAATGGGGGCTGCAACTCAATGCGACGATTGGCAAGGTCGTCAGCTTCTTCTTTGGCTACAAAAAAGAGAACGATCGCGGCGAGGAGCGCCAGCAGCGCGAGAAGGCTGACTTTGCGACATCAGACGTGTTTACCCGCTTTGTCGTGGTGGAGACGAATCATTCGCGCATGGGCGGCGGCGGGCGTTAATCGGCGAAAACGGCCCATGACATTCAACGCGCTTACGCGTCGCCGACAGGACCGGGACGCGGCGTAAAGGCCCGCAGCGTCAGGGCGCAAAGCGTCTCAAACGGCTTGGTAAGCGCCGGGGGACGCATAATAATCACAATCGCCCGGTAACGCGCCAGCCGGGCCGCATGGACCGCTAACAACTCCCGACGGATGATTTCGCGCATGCGGCGCTTGATGAGATTGCGTCGCACGGCGCGTTTTTCGGTCTTACGGCTGATAATCAGCCCAAAACGCGGTAGATTCTGCTTCCCCTCTTCGCGCTGCGTCACGCCGTAAACCACAAAGGCGTCGCAGACAAACAGACGACGACCCGCCAGGGCCTGGCGAAACAGCGAAGTCGATTTAAGTCGACAGCGTTGGGGCAGCATACTCGCCAGCGGACGCGGCGCGCAACGCCGGCAGGTTAAATGGCAACGCGGTAACGGCCCTTGGCGCGACGACGATTCAGGGTGCGGCGTCCGCCGGGGGTCTGCATACGGGCGCGAAAGCCGCTGACGCGACGGCGCTTGCGTTGGGTGCCTTCCAAAGTGCGTTTCATTGAGGCGCGAGGCTCCAGATTAGATGGAAAAAGCCCTTATAAAAGAAGCGGGAGATTTAGTGTAATCCAAACCCCGTCGCCTTGCCAAGCAGGGGGCTCGGACGCGCGTCGTACGTGACCTGTAATGTAACGGCTTGGCCCGCGCGATGCTCGTCGCATCAAGCGGATGTGCTAAACTCATCTGGCGATAGAGACGATGCCCAGTATGCACTGCTTCGGGGCGTTTATTTAACGGGTTTGGTTTAGTGGAGCGCATGTCGAATGAGAGCGACAGGCGTCATGGCCATGCGTCGTTTTTCGTCGCGCGTCGCGCATGGAGCGCGTCGCTGAATAGAGAGCCCCCCTCCCCCCTCGCCCCCACGCAGCGCGTCCTGCTGCCTGTTTGGATATTGAGAGCCTGAATGTCCCCATCTTCTGCTTATTCTGCTTCTGCTGTTTCGGCTTCTGCTGGGGCTGGCGCCCCTTCTTCGCAAACAGCCGTGTGGACGGCTGTACAGGATCGGCTTCGTCTGAGCCTGAGCGCGCCCGCTTTTGAGAGCTGGATTGGTCCGCTGGCGCTTGCTGAAGCTGCCGATGACGCCCTGACCCTGCGCACGGATAGCGTGTTTAAACGCGACTGGGTGTTGCGTCACTACAAAAAAGCCTTGCAGGAAGCCTTTTGTCAGGTCGTGGGCTGCGCTGACGCTCAAATTCGCCTCGAAGTGAGCGCCGAGACGCTGCTCGAAGACGCGCCTGCGGCTGTGGCTGACGCTTCAAGCGGCTCGGCGCGTCCGGACTCCTTTGCGCCGATGGCCTCCATGGCCCCCATGGCCCCGATCGCCGAAGATGCGCCCTATCGCCCGTGGACGCCGCGCACCAACCGCAGCGGCCTGAATCCCAAGTACACGTTTGAGCAGTTTGTCGTCGGCGACAACAGCCAGTTTTGCCACGCGGCGGCGCTGGCCGTGGCAGAGAATCCGGCGCAGAGCTACAACCCTTTCTTTATCCATGGCGGCGTCGGGCTGGGGAAAACGCATCTGGCTCAAGCCATCGGGCATTTCGTGCTGCGGCATAACCCGGAGGCGAAAATCCGTTATGTGACCTCTGAACAATTCACCAACGATATGATTCAGGCAGTGGCCAAGCGCGACTGGACGCCGTTTCGCGATCGCTACCGAAAGCTCGACGTGCTGATTCTCGACGATATTCAGTTTCTGGCGGGCAAAGAGCGCACCCAGCAGGAGCTTTTCCATACGTTTAACGTGCTGCACGAGGCCGGCAAGCAGATGATTCTGACCAGCGACCGTTCGCCTCAGCAGTTGCCTGAGCTGGAAGACCGCCTGCGCAGCCGTTTCGCTTCAGGCTTAATGGCGGATATTCAGCCGCCCGATGCCGAAACCCGTCTGGCGATTCTGCGATGCAAGGCCGAGCGCGAACAGCTGACGATCCCCGATGAAATTCTGGCCTATCTGGCCGAGGTGATTCCGCAAAACGTGCGCGAACTCGAAGGCGGCCTCAACAAAGTCGCCGCCTATCATATGCTCACCCGCGCGCCGATGACGCTGGCCTGCGCCCGCCAGATTCTGGGCATGGAGGCCGATCTCTCGCGCGTGTCGCTGGAAACCGTCATCGAAACCGTGGCGCTTTATTATCATCTGCGCGCCGAAGACCTTAAAAGCGCGTCGCGCGCGCGGGACATTGCCCACGCGCGCCAGGTCGCTGTGTATTTATTGCGCGAGACCGCCGAAACCAGCTTCGCTAAAATCGGTCAGTTGCTGGGCGGGCGCTCTCATACCACGGTGCTGTACTCCTACGAGAAGATTGCCGAATTAATCGACGGTCATCCCGTTCTGGAGCAGCAGCTCCGCGAATTGCGCGCCCGCCTCAAGACCTGCGCCGCCACCCGCCGCTAGGCATTTGCCACGAGGTTTCGGACGTAGTTGGGATTCTGATTCATGGCCCAGCGCGCCTGCCGGACTTCGTTTTGCGAGATGTGGCCATCGCGATTGCGATCGAGAAAGCGCGTTGCTTGACCTGCTTGCCGGATACTCATTTGACCGTCAGGGCCCGCGCCGAGCGCGTAGAATTCCCGATTGCTCAAATTCAGGCCGTTGGCCCGGTCGAATTCGGCGGTGGACACCCGCCCATTTCGATCGCCTTGCGCGTCCGCCAACATGGCTTTGCGAAAGGCTAATCCCTTGGCGCGTTCGGGGAACTCGCTGGCGATATGGCTAGGCGCGTACTGCCCCGTCCCAAAATTACCCGCTTGATAAGGAAAACGACGTGGACGAGGTCCAAAGTGCGTATAGCGTCCTGCATTCTGACAGTAAGTCATTCCCAAAACCCCCCATTTGCCTGTGTCCAAACCCTACAACCCTTGTGCTTGCATTAAACCCGACGCGTGCGTCCTTGTGATACCCTTTAATACTTAATTAAACATTCAAAAAGAAAGAAATTCTAAAGCCCCGTGCGCACCTGCGGCGACTAGACGCCTGTAAAGGCGTCGCCGTCAGCGATTGCGCTGCTTACGGCTTATGGCTTACTGGCCCAGACTTTTGGTGAAGGCTTCCGCGCCGTCGAAGCGATAGAGGCTTTCGGTTTTGATGAAATCAAGCCCGGCTTTTTCCAGGCGATCGAGCAGGGCCACGATATCGCGATGCGCGGCGACGGCCCCGGCGGGCGATTCGAAGCGGCAACGCCAGTGATCGCTGCAAAACGTGTCGGGGTTGCCATCCGGCCATACTTTGGCCCCGCGATTGCTGATCATCGACAACGCCAGCGCGGGCTCTGTGGCGGATTTCACCAGCGCGGCCAGCGCATTGGGATCGCGCGAGGCGGGCGACCAGTGGAAAAAGACATCGACGCCCGCCAGCTCTTTTTGTCGCGCTGCTGCGACGGGGCGCTGGGCGACAGGGGCTTCGGCGCGATCCGGGTTGCGATAGCTTACCGGCGCCAGCGTCTGCGGCGATTGGCCGAGACGATCGACCACGGCCTGCGCAAATTCCCGGGTTCCGACGGTTTGCTTGCTGACGCCTTCGCGGAAGATGTCATAGGTGTGAATGCCGTCCTCAATGGTTTTGAGCCACGCGTTATGCACGCGCGTCGCGACATCGGCTTGTCCGATATGCACCAGCATCAGCACAGCGCCGAGCATCAGGCCCGAGGGGTTGGCGACGTTCTGACCAGCGCGACGGGGGGCTGAGCCGTGGATGGCTTCAAACATCGCGCAGTTGGCGCCGATATTGGCGGAGCCCGCCAGGCCGACCGAGCCCGCAATCTGCGCCGCGACGTCGGAGAGGATATCGCCGTACAGGTTGGGCAGCACGACGACGTCGAAGGCTTCGGGCGTGTCAGCGAGTTTGGCTGAGCCGATATCGACAATCCAGTGTTCGTTCTCAATGTCTGAATATTCGGCGGCGATCTCGTCAAAAATCTTGTGGAAGAGGCCGTCGGTCATCTTCATGATGTTGTCTTTGGTAAAGCAGGTGACTTTCTTGCGGTTATGCGCCCGCGCGTACTCGAAGGCGTAGCGCACGATTTTTTCGGTGCCGGGACGGCTGATGAGCTTGAGGCACTGCACGACTTCGTCGGTTTGCTGGTATTCGATGCCGGTGTAGACGTCTTCCTCGTTCTCGCGAATAATCACCAGATCCATTTTGGGGTGCTTGGTGGCGATGAACGGCGCATACGACGCACAAGGCCGCACGTTGGCGTACAGGCCGAACATGGCGCGAGTGGTGACGTTCAGGCTCTTGAAGCCGCCGCCCTGCGGGGTGGTGATGGGGGCTTTGAGGAAGACGCGCGTGCGTTGAAGGCTTTCCCATGCGCCGGGGCCGACGCCTGCGCTGATGCCTTGCAGGTATACTTTTTCGCCGATTTCGATTTCTTCAATAGCCAGGCGGGCACCAGCCTCTTTGAGAATGTGCAGCGTGGCGGCCATGATTTCCGGGCCGATGCCGTCGCCGCGCGCAACGGTGATCGGGACTGGGGCGCTGGCGGAAAAGGCGGGCGTTTGCTGGGTGGCGGGGGATGCGTCTGCTGGGGTCATGCGCAGGGGGCTCCTTCTTTTTTTTCTGAAATCTTTTATCTCTTGAACGTCTTCTCGCTTAAAATTTTCTGTTGAAACTCTCTCTCAGTTAAAAACCGTTAGGGGGTACTATAGCACAGCCTGCCGTGCGCGCGCCGTGGCGCTAGTCAAGCTGGTCGAGGCTGCCGCGCTCGTACAGCGCCGTAAAGTAGCGATGAATATCGGCCTCGCCCTTGGTCATCCGCTCCTTGCACAGAATCTCGTGATATTCGCGAATGGTAAGGCTGTCGTCGATTTCTTTTTCCCACTGGATGAGGGTTTCCGGCGCGGTAAACCGGCGCTCCAGCAACAGGATGCGGCCCAGTTGCTGCAGGGGCGCATTAAAGAAAGCGTTGACGCAATCGGGGTCAAAATGCGAATTGGCGTCTTTCTGAAGGAGTCGAATCACGCGATCGAAGGGCATGCGGTTGCGGTAATGGCGGCGCGAGGTAATGGCGTCGAAAACGTCGCTGAGCGCCAGTACGCGCCCCAGTAAGGGGATTTCGCCGCCCTTGAGGCCGCGGAAATAGCCCGTGCCGTCGACTTTTTCGTGGTGAGAGGCCGCGATCTCCGGGACGCGCCGCAGGTGTGGTTCAAAGTGAATATTCTGGAGGATTTCGTAAGTATAGCGCGCGTGTTGCTGAATATGACGGTATTCTTTCTCGGTCAGGCGCCCGTCTTTGGTCAGAATATCCTCGCGGATGCCGATTTTGCCGATGTCGTGCAGCAGGGCCGCATACACCAGCGATTCCATCTCGTCTTTTTCCAGATGCATTTGCTGGCCGATGATATCGGCGTATTGCGCCACGCGCTCGGAATGGCCGGCGGTAATCGGGTCGCGGGCGTCAATCGTGCTGGAGAGGGTCTTGATAAAGCTGACGAAGGCGGTTTTCTGGTCGCTGACCAGTTGGGCGTTTTCGATGGCGACCCCGGCGTGCGAGGCAATGGCCATCAGCAGCTCTTCGTCGCTTTTCTCGAAGTGGCCCTGGGCTTTATTCAGCACCTGAAACACGCCGATAATCTCGTTGAGGCGGTTGCGCATGGGCATGCACAACAGGTTTTCGGTCTTGTAGCCGGTCTTCTTGTCGACATCCTTGTTAAAGCGCGGGTCTTCGTAGGCGTCGCGAATGTTGAGAATCTCGCCGGTCTTGCAGACATAACCCGCCAGACCCAGATGAGCGGGAAAACGGATTTCATGCGCGCGATCCAGTCCGGTGGCGACCTTGGACCACAACTCGTTGCGGTCCTTGTCGTACAGAAACAGCGTACAGCGATCGCAATCCAGCGCCAGTCGCGTCTCGTTCATGATGACGGTCAGCAGCGTGTCGAGATCGCGCTCGCCGAACATCGCTTGCCCCACGCGCAGCAGCGAAACCATCGCTTTGGCCTGGGTTGAGTTGAGACCAACGCCCCCGGCGCCGCCGACATCAGCGGCGTCGCCTGAGACCTGCGTCAGTGAGGCCAGCAACGACGTATCGCGCCCGAAAATCCGTTGATGGGTGGCGCGTTTGTCCACGACCAACTGCCATTGATCCACGTCGATGCGATAGAGTTCGTCCTCGATGTAGCTGGTCAAAAAGCGCAGGCCGTTCTCTTCTGCCACGCGCAGGGCTTCCATCAGGCTTTCGACCGCCAGCGGCCGGTCGTTGATTTCCATAAAAATCCGGGCGAATTCAAAATGGGTTTTCGCCTGCTCATCGACCAGATTCAGCGTTTTAAAGATGGCCAGCGCGTCGCCCATCGCTTCCAGCGCGGCGCCGTGTCGGCCCAGTTCGCATTCGAGCCGCCCCTGTAGGCGAAACGCCTTGCCGAGGCCCTTGTCATAGCAAATGGCGCGAAACTGCGGGATCGCCTGCTGGCAAAGCAGTTGCATGGCCGCGCTGGCGCCGTCGTCCTGATAGGCCAGATAGGCCTTGAACAACAGCGTCATGCCGCGTTCTTTGGCGTTCATCGCAAAGGCTGCGTCGTCTTCTTCCTGCGTGGCGATTAGGCGTCGCGCGCTGTCGACGTCGTGGCGGTGCAAGGCCATTTTAATCCGCTGATTGCGCAGGGCGGACAGGCGTTTGACGTCGCCCAGGGTCTGGCACAGCTCAAGGGCTTCGTTCAGGCAGCGTTCCGCATCGTCCCACGCTTCGCGGATCAGATGCAGGCGGCCCAGGATTTCCAGCGTGACGGCCTGCTCGTAGGCGATGGCCAGCCGCTTTTTAATGACGAGCGACTCGTTCAGCGCGCGAATGGCGCGGTGAAAATCGCCGGTGCGTTCGTAATGAATCGCCAGCGAATCGTTGATCTTGGCGGCTTCCAGTCCGTCTTGCCAGCAGAAGGTTTTGGCCTGACGAAACAGCTTGACGCCTTCGCCATACTGGCCGCAACGGTATTTTACCAGCCCTTTGTAGTGCAGCAGGCGCGCGCGCACCTCCTGTACGCCGGGCTCGTTGATGTGGGTTTCCAACATGGCCTGCGCTTCTGAAAACGTCTGGCTGGCCTTGCTGGAGGCCTCGTCGGCGCGGTTGTTGTTGTATTTGAGCCAGGCCAGCTCGATCAGCGCGCGAATGGCGCCAATATAATCGCGCGTTTGCAGGAAGGCGGCGTAAGCTTTTTCAAGCGATTCCAGCGCAGCGCCGTATTCTTTTTTGAAATTCAGCAGCAGGCCGTCTTCGTAGAGGGCTGTCGGGTTGACGGCCTCTTCCGGCAAAGCGGGATGCGCCGCAGAACCGCCTGTAAACGAGTCGTAACGAAGCGAATCGTTGTACGGATCGGCGTCGGCGCTGCTCTGGGCTCGGTTTGGGTCGGACGTGTGCGGGGTCATCGCGGGCCATTTCGCTGCATCATCTCCTTGACGATACCGCGTCAAGGCCGTTGGGCGCGTCAGCCAACGGGACTAAATTCCATGGGCCCGCTCCTTGCGTGAATTTTCAGGCGTCGCCGATAACAGCGCGCGCATTGCGGACGCTCCCGGATAACGATGACGCGAGGCCGGGCTTTTGCCTTTCTGGGGCGGAGGGGCTACACTAAACGCTTTCGTAAGCGGATTGTTTCGAGAGTCAGGACGGCCCTTGCCATGCGATTTACCGAAGACGTGAAAGAAGCGCTGCATCGCGCCCAAAAGTTAGCCCGCTCGGCCAAAGCTCCTCACGTAAGCGAACGGCTGGCCCTGTTAAGCGTGGTCGAGACGCTGCGCCCGTTTTCGCGCTTCGATTCCGCTCTGCGCGAGTTAAAAATCAAGCCGCGCGCCTTGCGCGACGCGCTGAAGTCTCTCCCTGACGCCCCAGCGCCTGCGGCTTCTGTCGCGGACCCGCTTTCGTCCGAGGCGGGCGGCGCGGACATGGCGCGTTATCCCGCGCCGCTGCGTCCCCTGCTCGCGCGTCTGCTGCAACGAGGCGACGCAAGCGGCGAAGCGCTGGATATGGATGCGCTGACGCAAGCTTGTTTGCAGGCGGATGATCCGCCGATGCGCGAGGCGCTCTCCTCGCTGGGCTTGACGTCCGCCTCGTGGCGCGGCGCGAGCGAATCGCTCAATGGGCGCCGTATCGCGGCGATGCCTGCCCGTCGCTTCTGGAGCGCGCTGTATATCCTGCGCGAAATTGCTGAACTGGTCGTGATCGTGTTGACGTTTCTGGTGCTGATTCGCGAAGGGCTGGGCGAACCCCGCCTCATCCCCTCGCCGTCGATGCTGCCGACGCTACAGGTAGGCGATCGCGTGATTGTCGAGAAGCTCTCGCATTGGGTGCGGCCTTATCAGCGCGGCGATATTCTGGTGTTTTATCCGCCGGAGCCGGAAGCCGTGATTCACAATGATCCGCTCAGCGCGCTTTTGCGGATGAGCGGCTTTTCCGCCCTGATTCACAACAAGCCCGATGACCCCGTGGATCGGGCGTTTATCAAGCGGCTCATAGGTCTGCCGGGCGATACGTTCCAGGTGGTTCCCAATGTGGGCGTCAAAATCAATGGCCGTCTGCTGCAAGAGCCCTACGTCGCGGCGCTGCCCGAGCTCTGCGTCAGCGCCTGCGAGCCGCGCGTGATTCCCAAGGGACAATATTTTATGATGGGCGATAACCGAAACGACAGCAAAGACAGCCGCTATTTTGGCTACCAACCGGCGTCGCGGGTGCTGGGGCGCGCCGTGTTCCGCATTTTTCCGCTGAATCGCATCGGAACGTTGTAGCCATAAAGTCAGACGTTGCGCATTAATCGTCGCGCACGCGCATATCGTCGTCGTCGGAGCGGATTTTTTCGGCGCGCTGAGCGCTGTTAATGGTGATCTCGTTGGTCTTGTGTTCGATGGTCGTGAGAAAGCGCTCTTCAAAGCGCTTGAGCATCATTCGCGCGGAATCGCGTCCCTGATTGACGTAGGCCTTGGTGATGACGCCCACGGACTCGCTTTCGGGCGCGTGCTGCGTGCGCTGGCACAGGCGCAGATAGTCCTGTACGACTTCCACCAGCGAGATGATATGGTTGGCCATAAACATTTTGTGTTCCGGCGACAGGACAAAGAGATAGTTCATTGTCTGGTGCATGGCCGGATGCGCGTCATAGTCGCGTTTGCGCTGCTTGGACTTAAAGAGCGCCAGCACCTTGTCGCTGCCCAGCGACTTAAATTGCGAGATCATCTCGTTGACCTTGAACTCGCGCTCCGCCAATATCGAAATTCCGTCGCAGATGATGGTCTTGAACTCATCGGGAAACGCCATCATCAACTGCACGGCGACCGAGAGGCGCTTGTCGCGGTCATACCAGCGCTGGGTGGGGGGCGGACTCTTGTCGAGGGGCATCGTGAGCGGCGTCTTCCTGCAGGCGTTATGTTTCAGGCGTTCTTTATGGTGACGCCTGGGCGCGCAAAGGGCATCGGTTAAATAGAGGTTAAATCGCGCCCGGAATCCCCCTGAAGCCTTTTGCCGTCGGTATTATGGAAAAAGCGCGCGCTCGGTCGCTTGCTTGATGGGCGCGGGATGCGCTTTTGAGTATAATGCCCTTTAGCCGCTGTCTCGCGGCGCGCTCTGCGTTCTTGAAGGATTCTCCCGTTTAGTAGGCTCTGTAATTGAGAGGCGTTCGTCTTTTTCATGAAAACGCGACTGACTCAATGGTCTGTTTCCTGCGCCCTGACAATCGCGCTGGCGATCGGCGCTTCTGCGGCCCCGGTCTGGGCCTATGCGCCGGCGACGCTGTACGACGACGTGTGGAAGCTGATTAACACGCGCTTTGTCGATGGCTCCAAGAACGGGCAGGACTGGAACATCTGGCGCAATCGCTACGACGACGTCATTAAAACCAACGACGACGCCTTTGTCGCCATCGAAACCATGCTGGCGAGTCTTAACGATCGGTATACGCGTTTTCTGACGCCTGATGAGTTCGCCGAAGAAGGCCGCTCGATCCAGGCCACGCTCTTTGGCATCGGCATCCAGATTGGCAATCGGGATGAGAAGCTGGTCATTATTGCGCCGATCGAAGATACCCCGGCGGCGCGCGCGGGCCTGATGGCTGACGACGAAATTCTCAAAATTGAAGACGTGCAGGCCAAAGGCATGGACGTGAAAGACGCCGCCGATCTCATTCGCGGCGAAAAGGGCAGTAAGGTGCACTTGCTGATTCGGCGCAAAGACAAGCCGGATACCGTGTATGAGGTGATGCGCGACGAAATCAAACTCAAAGCCGTCAGCGACAAGCCGCCCTTTGAGACGCCGATTCCTGCCAATATTGGCTATATCAAGATTTCAACCTTTCTCAGCGCTAACGCCGCCTTCGAAATGCGCAATGCGCTGAAGGCCGTCAGCGATAAAAAAGGCTATATCATTGATCTGCGCTCCAATCCCGGCGGCCTGTTGTCTAACGCCATCAGCATCGCCGATTTCTTTCTCGACGGGGGCGCGATTGTCAGCACGGTCGACCGCGACGGCTACAAAAAAGTAAGCCCCGCCACCGCCCGCCAGCTCACCGATAAGCCTCTGGTGGTCCTCATCGACAAGGGCAGCGCCAGCGCCAGCGAAATCCTCAGCGGCGCGCTGCGCGATAATAATCGCGCGATTCTGGTGGGGCAGACGTCGTTTGGTAAGGGCCTGGTGCAGGAAATCAACCCACTGCCCGGCGATGCGGGCGTCAATATTACGACGCAGCGCTATTTGACGCCAAACGATACGGATATCAACAAGAACGGCATTGTGCCCGATATCGTCGTTGAACTCAAAGAAGACGATATCAAGGCCAAGAAAGACAAACAGCTTGAGGTGGCTATTTCTGCGATGGAAGAGCGCCTGAGCGGCAAATCAATCAAGGCCATTCAAAGCCGTAATCTGTTGCAGAACGCCGTTGCGCCTGCGGTTAAAGAAGACGCCGAAGCGGTTGCGCCGAAGTCCTGATTGCATCAGCCTGATTAAATCAGGAAGACAGGGTCTGGCTCTGGGGCCTTGCGCGATACGCCTCTGACGACGCCCTGCGGCGTTACTGAACCCACAGGGCGATGGCTTTTGCGGGGTCAAGCCCCGAACCGTTATCGAGGCATACCCGGGTAAACGGACCTGTCTGGGACGCCCCGACGCTGGCGAGCGCTTCGTGAACATGCCCGAACACATGGCCGCTCACGCCCGCATGCGCTAACGGCGCGGCGCTGGCTTTGGCGTTGGATTGCCGCAGCGTTAAGAATCCTGTTTTGCCGTGATTGGTCAAAAACTGACTGAAGGCATTGCCCAGGGTTGCGTTGGCGTCGTCCAGAGATCCCAGCGTCCGGGATTTTTCCAGAAAGCGGCTCGGGAGCCGGCTCTCAAAAAAGGCGATGCGTTCGGCGCTCAGGGGCGGCTCTTTTCTGGAGAAAACATCCTTGAGCCGGTAGCGCGTGAAGTCCTGATACAGCGCATTGGCCGCCTTCGCAAATTCCGGCAGGGTTTGCGGCGTGAGATCCGTGTGACGCCCCTGCCAGTAGCCGCCCTGGCGCATAAAGCGTACGAGATCGCGCATATGATCGCTGGTGATCGGCGCATGGGTGATGAGCGTATGGCCGCCGCGTCCGTCAGGCGTCAGGTGAATCAGCTTTTGATTGGAGAGGTAGCGCGCGTATTGTCGTTGCCATCTGGGGATGTCTTCCTTTGGGGTGAGATGCAGCGACTGGGCGAGTGAATTCTTGCCCGGGCCCTCGCTTTTAAGCGCCTTGCGCGCGGTGAACTGCCGATCGGCCAGCAAGCGCAGCACGTCGAAATCGTGATTGGACGCCACGACGTCAATGTGATTGCTAAAGCGATTGCACAGCGAAACGATAGGGCGATCGGCCATGGCGGCCTTGTCGCCGATTGTATCGCCTGCCAGTGTCAGACGCCGCTCGGGGTTGGCCCATTTCATCTCGTCGTCGATAATCTGCTGGATTTTTTTGAGTTCGCGTTTGGCCTCATGGCGCGACACGTCGCAATTCTTTTTCAGCAGACGCTCGACATTGGTGAGCGCTTGCTTGAAGGCGAATGCGTTCTCGGCGCTGATCGTCACATGACCGCTGGCGATGAGCGTATCCAGCAGCTTGACGGGGTTGCCGTACAAGTCGCCCGCCACGACGTGATTCGCTTGACGCAGCTTCCGCGCGGCGCCTTTGGCGTCGAGTCTGGACGAAACGATGATTTTTGCGCCATTTGCTTCTTTTGAGGGCTTTAAGAGCTTGAATTGGGTCTTCACGGCTTGCAGCGGCGAAGCGAACGTATCGGCGTTGCCCGCCAGCGCGTGGCTGGTTGTTTGACGCGCTCCTGTCAATGCCTGTGCCGCTTCCGGCAAGCGAATCTGATGCAGCCCCTGCTGTAGCGAATGTATCGTGATGCTCAAATCCCGCTCCCTGCGTCTACGCGCGACGCGAACGTCGGCTGACGCTGATATAACCAGATACTCCCTCTCCTGCATAAAACCCGGCCCGCGATTTTTGATGCGCGTGCGGCAAGAGGCGTCATTCAATCGTCATAAAACCGTGAGACGCTTGCCTGAGAAGACGTCGCCCCGCGTTACATCTCGAAACAACCCATGACGCTTTGTTTTACGCGGGTTGCCAACTGATTTACAGTGAGCCCTGACGGGTTCCGTAAAATGGGGTTGTCGCAAGCCATGAGCCTTTTGCCCAAGGAAGAAAAGTTTTATCACATGATGGAAGAGCTGGCAGGCTTTGCCTACCAGAGCGTCGAGCAGTTGAATCGCATCGTGCGCGACGACGACCCCATGGCCATTGTCCAGATTGGGCAGTCGATGTCTGAAATCAAGGCCAAGGCCAAGCGCTGTTACTACAATATGACCAGCGAAATTTGCCGGACGTTTATTACGCCGTTCGACCGCGAAGATATTCAGGCCTTTGGCCATACGTTGTATAAAATCCCGAAAATCGCCGACAAAATTCAGGAGCGGATGATTGTTCATCGCTTGCAGCCTTTTAACGGCGATTTCACGAGTCTGGTGGACATTATCTCGCAGCAAAACGAAGCGCTGAAAGCCGTTATCGGCATTCTCAACAATAATCGCAAACTCAACGAAATGAACGAACGCGTCGCCACGCTCCACGAACTCGAAGATCGCGGCGATCATTTACTGGGGCGACTTATCGCCGATTTATTCTGGAGTATCTCTGATACGCGCGAATTGATTCTGCGCAAGGATATTTACGAGATGCTCGAAGAAGTGACCGACTATTACCGCGACTGCGCCAACGTGGCGTTACAGATTGTCCTGAAGCATAGCTGAGATACGCAGAGCCCAAGACACCCACACTGACGGGAGACGAGACTGACGGCGATGGATGCCTTTCCCTTTATGCTGGCGCTCATTGTGGTGTTGGCGCTGGCCTTTGACTTTATTAACGGCTTTCATGACGCCGCCAACGCCATTGCGACCGTGGTTTCGACGCGCGTTCTATCGCCCCGCTCGGCGGTGATATTTGGCGCTGTCTTCAACCTGCTGGGCGCCTTGCTTGGCACCGAGGTCGCGGCTACCATCGGCAAGGGGCTGGTGGAAGCCAAAGCGGTGTCGATGGAGCTGGTGCTGTTTGCGCTGATTGGCGCGATTGTCTGGAATCTTATCACCTGGCGCCTGGGGCTGCCGACGAGCTCTTCTCACGCGCTGATTGGCTCGTTGATGGGCGCGGTCTGTTTCTCGCTGCCGGACTGGCGCGGGCTCAATCTGGTGTATTGGTCCAAAGTCCTGGAAAAAGTCATTTATCCGATGTTTCTGGCCCCGGTGGTCGGCATCACGGTGGGCTTTATCGTGATGGCCCTGCTCACGTGGGTGGTCTATCGCGTGTCGGTGCATAACATCAACCGGGTCTTCGGCAAGCTTCAGATTGTATCGGCGGGCGTGATGGCGCTGAGCCACGGCCATAATGACGCGCAGAAATCCATGGGTATTATTGCGCTGGCGCTCGTGACGTACTATCCCAGCCAGCAGTTTGAAGTGCCCCTGTGGGTGATCCTCTCCTGCGCGCTGGCGATGGGCGCAGGGACGCTGAACGGCGGCTGGCGCATTATTCGAACGCTGGGCAGTAAAATGATCAAGCTTCAGCCGATTCATGGTTTTGCCGCCGAAACCACTGCCGCCGGGATTATTATGAGCGCCTCTCATTTTGGTCTGCCGCTGAGTACCACGCACGTGATCTCATCGGCCATTATGGGGGTGGGGGCCACCAAGCGGCTGTCGGCGGTGCGCTGGGGCGTGGTGGGGAATATCGTCTGGGCCTGGGTGCTGACGATTCCGCTGACGTTCCTGTTTTCGGGCTTTTTGACGACGCTGTTTCTGCACATCAAGCAGTGGGCGCACGGCTAGGACCGATGCAGGCAGGCGCTTGCGTCGCGCGCGCGAGCGTGACACCATAAGGCGCTCGACGCCTCCCGCGCGTCGGTTATCGTTTGAGAGGAGATACCCGTTATGCCTACCGCTACGAAAGTTCGCGCCAGCCATTTGCTGGTAGCGAGTGAAGAAGAAGCCCGGCAACTGCGTCAGGAAATCCAGGACGGCGCCAGTTTTGCCAGCGTCGCCGAGCGCGTATCCAAATGTCCGTCTGGCAAACAGGGCGGCGATTTGGGGTTTTTTGGCCGGGGTCAAATGGTGCCGGAATTCGATCAGGCGGCCTTCTCGCAGCCTGTCGGCGAATTGTCCGAACCCATTAAAACCCAGTTCGGCTGGCACTTGCTGGTGGTGACCGATCAACAATAACCCGGCGGGTTTCCAGTTATTTCAATCCCTTCCCTCTTCTTAATGAGACCCCTCGTGAGAGGGGAGGGATTTTTAGCAGGCAGGCCCGTTGTCTTAACCGGCGACAGGGGGCCTAGCGCGGGGCGTCGGGGTCAAGATAGCGCGCGCCAATGAGCGCTTCGGGCAGAAACGTTTGCGCCTGATCCGGATGATCGTGCGTGTACACGTACCCCTCGCCATGGCCATGTTGGGCGGCGCCCGGATAATGCGCGTCTCTCAGATGCGGCGGCACCGGATACGCCTTGCCCCGCTGCTGAATATCGGCAAGCGCGGCGTCGATGGCGCGATACGCGTGGTTGGATTTCGGCGCGCGGGCCACATAGGCCGTCGCCATGGCAAGCGGGATGCGGCCTTCCGGCAGACCTAGCCGCTCGACGGCTTCTGCGGCGGCATTGGCGACCACCAGAGCGGTTGGACGCGCGAGCCCGACGTCTTCGCTCGCAGTGACCACCAGACGGCGCGCAATAAAGCGCGGGTCTTCGCCTGCGGCAATCATTTTGGCGAGCCAGTAGAGGGCGGCGTCCGCGTCGCCGCCGCGCATGCTTTTCTGATACGCCGAAGCGTGATCGTAATGCTCATCGCCCTGTCGATCGTAGTTCAGCCGGTTTTGTCGCGCGAGCCGCTCCAGATGCTCAATACTGACCTGTCTGGCGCCGTCTGGCGAGACAGGAGCCGATTTAACCGCAATCTCAAGCAGCGTCAGCGCGCTGCGTCCGTCGCCATTGGCGTAATCCGCCAGAAAACCCGCCGCCTGCTCGTCCAGATGGACGGCGGGGCCTTTCTCGCGCAAAAACGCGACGCCGCGCGCAATCAGGGCGAGAATATCGGCGCGGGTCAGCGCATCGAGACGAATCACCAACACGCGCGACAGCAGCGGGGCGATGACCTGAAACGACGGATTCTCCGTCGTGGCGCCCATCAGCGTGATGACGCCATTTTCAACATGCGGCAGAATGGCGTCCTGCTGGGTTTTGCTGTAGCGGTGAATCTCGTCGATAAATACCACGGTGGGCCGGCCCGAGGTCTTGAGGGCGTCGAGGGCTTCGGCGATGGTTTCGCGTAATTCCTTCACACCGCTGTTCACTGCGCTGAGTTCGGCGAAACGCGCGTCCGAGCGCTTGGCGATCAGGCGGGCCAGAGTGGTTTTTCCCACGCCCGGCGGTCCCCAGAATAACAACGAAGTGAGTTCGCCTGAGGCATACAGATTGCGCAGGGGCGACGCGTCTCCCATCACGGCGCTTTGCCCGAGGAACGCCTCCAGCGTTTTGGGACGCAACAACTCCGCAAGCGGGGCGCGACGATTGCGCTCGGCCAGAGCGTCCAACAGGTTGGGCGATTTCGGGTCGGCGCGGTAGCCTGCCATCGGCGTCTCCTTTTGCGCTTATTATAACGAACGGGCAGGGGGATTGCCGCGCGCGCTCCCCATTCCGGCGAATTTGACGTTACAATAGACGCATGCCTTGCGCAGATAGCGCAAAGGCGTTATTCGACAGAATCCTGTGATACAGGAGAGGCCTGTTTTGCCCGTTTCCGCGCTTGCCATGACCCCCCTGAAAGCCGCCCAGAATGAGTTCTGGGTGGATGTGACATCTCCCAGCGATTTGTCTCCCGGGCAATTGGTGCGCCTCGATGGTCCAGCGCCCGCTTACGGACAGGTGACCATTGTGGAGGCGCTGCCTGTGTCGTCTTCTGCTGGCGGCGTTCGGGCGGGCGGGGTTCGTCTGACTATCAAAATGCTGGCGGGCCTGCCGTCCATGAACGCGCGTACGCTGACGCCGCTGGCGTCTGTTGATGTCGCGCGCGCGGCGCAAACGCTGCTGGCGCCGATTACCGCGCCGCTGAGTCTGGCGGGCGGCGTGGTCGGGGATCTGGACCGACTGGGAACGCTAGGCGTGCTGGAAGGAGATTCGCCCGCGTCGCGGCGCGCGCTGTTGAAAGCGTTTGCGTTGGCCGTCAGCGTATCGAACCCGCAGGCGCGCCCGGCGCTGATTGTCGACCCGTGCGGGCTGCTGGCGCACGAAACGGATTTTCCGCGCGTGGCGGCGGGGCAAGACGTGCGTCTGTCGCTTCAGGCGCTTGGCATGAGTACGTTTCTGGCGGCGATGGAAGCGGCGCTGCCGCCTGCCTTTCGCATGGAAGCCCTGCATGTGCTGGTGAAGGGCATGCCCTTGACCCTGGATTTTATTCCCTTTCAATATCTGCTCAGCCCCAAGCGGTATTGGGATTCACCGGCAAAGCTGCCGCTGCTGCATGCCCTGTATGGCATTCACCAGAACCGCGTCTTTGCGGATCGGCCCGAGGAGATGTTTTTGCTGGATGCGCTGCCGCCTGCGCCGGTGACCATCCTGGATTTATCGTCGCTTCAGGAGCCGTGGCGCGGCGTCTTTTACCGCTACGTGTGCCAGGCGCTCCTGAGACAGGCCGATATCAGCGTTTTTCCTATTCTTATTGAGCCAGAAGGCTTGCTGGAGCCTTCGTTTCTATCGGCCTGGCTGCAACAGTTCGAAAAAATGCGCGGTCATGGGGTGGCGGCGCTTTCCGGTCATGCGCCCGGCGGATCGTACGCCGTGTTGCCGGATTCGCGTCTGATTGCGTTGATGCGCGGCGCGGGCGAACAGCAGGATGTGACCATTTGTGGCCGCGTGAGCGGAAACCTGCCCGTGACAACGATTCTGGGCGCGCCGCAGGCGATGCGTCCTGCCGAATCGGCTCAGGATGACAGCGCGTCGCCGCCGCCGACGGAAGCGGCCCATTTCGCCCCTTTCCCGGAAATGCCGCTGACTGCCGGCGCTATCGCCGAAGACGACGCGTCGGTGATGCTGCAAAGCCCGGCGATTTCTGAATTTGAGACGGAGTCCGACTGGCTTCAGCCACCGGTGACCTCGCCTGCCCAAGGGGAGGCGTCTGCTGCGGCAGAGACGGACGCCGATAGCGAGACGGACGCCCCAGCGCAGGAACGCGTTGTCGCCCCTTCTTTATCGTCGCCCGCACTTGGCGCGCAGACGCCTGCGCCCGACGCGATCGCTGACGCCCCCTCGGCACACGTTTGGGCTTCTGAATCACCAATCGATCTGCCGCCGCTGGATGCGTTTGTCGATGAGCCCGCGCCGGATATTCTGGACGAGCCGCTCATTTCCCTGGAACCGCCTGCGCCTGCTCCGGCTCCGGCTCCCGCCTTGCAGGGACCGCCTTCTGAGACGGCTTCTCCCGAAAAGTCCCTGGTCAGCCTGTCGCTGGAAGACCTCTACCCGCCGCCGGCTTCGGCTCTGGCTGCTACGCAAAGCCCTGTGACGGCCCATCACGTTTCTCATTCTGATCATGCCTCAGACCTGGACGCTTTATTTCCCGCCACAGCCGAGGGCGCAGGCGCGAGCGATGGGATGGAAGACTGGGCTTTTGACTTTGAGCCTGACTTTGAGCCGGTTGCGCCGACTCGGGTCGAATCGTTGGGAGAATCTGGCCTCGTCGCTCACGGCGTTTCCGCCGCCGCTGCTCCGGTAACGCCTCGCGCGCCGAAATCGCCGCCGCAACCCCCGCCGTCGCCAATGCCTGCCGTTGGAAGCGCACCCGCGCCGGAGGTCAGCGCGCCCGCCGTTGCCGCTGCGCCGGAACCTGCGCCGGTGTATCAGAATACCCAGCCCGAGGTGTTAAAGGCGCGCGAAAAATCAGGATTCCAGCCAGGCGATCGCGTGACGCACGCGCAGTATGGGGCGGGCGTCATTGAAAAAATCATTCCAATGGAAGGGCGCGTGACGCTGAAAGTAATGTTCGACGACGTGGGCAAGCGCCTGCTGGACGCCGATACGGCAAAGCTGACGAAAGCCTGATTGCGTCGCTTGCGCTGACCCTAGTATGCGACGGCGTGAAAACCGGCGTCCACGTGAATCACTTCGCCGGTAATGCCGCGCGACAGGTGGCTCGCTAAAAACAGCGCCGTGTCGCCGACTTCGGCGGCTTCCACGTTGCGGCGCATCGGCGTGCGCGCTTCCATATGGTCCAGAATTTTTGAAAATCCTGAAATGCCGCGCGCGGCCAGCGTTTTAATCGGCCCGGCGGAGATAGCGTTGACCCGCACGTTCTGAGGGCCCAAATCGCTGGCGAGATACCGCACGCTCATTTCCAGAGAAGCCTTGGCGACGCCCATCACGTTGTAATTCTCCACGACGCGCTCGCCGCCCAGATAACTCAGGGTGATAATGCTGCCGCCGCCCGCTTTCTCAAACAGCGGCACGGCGCGATGGGCCATCGCCGTCAGCGAATAGGCGCTGATGTCATGCGCCAGCAGAAAGCCATCGCGCGAGGTTTCGACAAACGATCCGGTCAGGTCTTCTTTTTTGGCGAAGGCCACGCTATGCACCAGCGTGTCGAGCTTGCCAAACGTGGCGTTAATCGCCGAAAAAGCCTCGTTGAGTTCTTCGTCGCGCGTCACATCGAGCGGCAAAATAAGCGAGCCGGGTAAGGGCTCGGCTAATTCCCGCACGTTTTTTTCGAGCCGCTCGCCCTGGTACGTAAACGCCAGCCGCATGCCTGCTTCGCTCAAGGCTTGGGCAATCGCCCAGGCGATGCTCGACTTGTGCGCCGCGCCCACAATCAGGCCGGTTTTACCGGCGAGCAGGCCGCGTAAAGGTAATTGCCGCACTTCTTCAGCGTCGACGGGGGGCGTACAGGCGTCTGTCATGGTCATCTAGAGGGATCTCCCTTTATCGATATCGCCTTTGCCAGCGATCTGCAGGCATTTTAGCGGCAACGAGCGCGTTTTTCAACGGCGGGGCTGCTCGGGGAGATTCCCGGCTTTACCTGCGCGCGGTGCGTGTCGCGAGCAGGATTACTGGCTGGATAAGGCCAAAAACGCGGCGATAGCGGCGCCGACGGCGATTGCCAGCGCAAAGCCCACGTTCGCCACAGTAAAGAGGATTTTACGACGTCTGGGCCAATCGCTGGTCCAGGCTAGAATCAGCGCAACCGGGGCGGGGAGAATCATGACGGTTAGAATTAACAAAGCGGTGAGCGAGCGAAACGGCTTCGGCTTCCCAGCCGCGCTGGCCGCCAGAGCGCCTGGCGCGAGGCCTGATGCGTCGTTCTGGGGCTCCGTGAAGCCAAAGCGACTCGCCCCAAAACGCGAGCCGCCCGCCGCATCCACAGGAGGCGGGGGATTGGGCGCCGTGTCCGCGACAGAGGTCGGGCCAGCCTGCTGCGGGGCCGCTTCCGGTAGAAACAGATAATCCAGCGACTGGGCAACCCCTTTGGCGCTTGGCTGCGCGCGAACGTCGCCCGGTTGCGGCCAGAAATCTTCAGCCGGCTGCGGTAAAGGCGCTGAATCCGGCGCGCTTTGGGCGATATCGGACGGCGCCGGGGTTTCTGTCGGCGTTGCGGCTGCGGACGGCTGCTTTGAGAGCCAGTGCAAGGTATTGAGCGGCGGCGTCGGTGAGGCCGGATCGACCGATGCCCCGGCGGCGAGGCCGCCCAGCGCGGCGGGAA
Organism: Vampirovibrionales bacterium; assembly: GCA_016712355.1. Classification (NCBI taxonomy): domain Bacteria; kingdom Bacillati; phylum Candidatus Melainabacteria; class Vampirovibriophyceae; order Vampirovibrionales; species Vampirovibrionales bacterium. Next base: position 1,678,713 of record JADJRF010000005.1, read on the forward strand.
ACGTCGAGCGCAAGCTCCCTGCCGGATTTCCTGCAAAAGGAAGGGCTTCTCTGGCGGGCACGATGGCCGGGCCTCCCAGCGTCAGGGGCGGCGGCGCAATCGGACTGCCGGAAGACGACATGTCTGCGGCTGAGGACGTTGCTGCGAGTGGCTGCGGGGGGTCGTAATAGCCTTGTTGCAGGTCGACAGGCTCGGGCGTTTCGCTGAGCGATTCGTAATCGAGCCGCGCTTGCGCGGCGCCGGTGACGATCGCGCCGCAACTGTCGCATAGTATCTGGGCGCGACCCAATTCGCTGGCGCATTGAGGGCATTGCATCGGGCAGATTGATCCTGTTCGACTCTCTCAGCCTTATTATAGCGGCAGATGCCCAAATGCGCGCGCCCGATGCGTGCGTCAAGTCCTAATCCAGACTTGCGTCATGCGCTGTGGCGCGCGCGTTGCCGTGCAGGCGTTTCCTCGTTAGAATAGGCTTTTCCCGCGTTCTCACGTTTTTAATAGGGAGGCCTTGCGCCCACGATGAAAATCCTGCTGAGCGGTTCCTCGGGCTTTGTTGGCAAGGCGCTTTGCGAGGCGCTGGAACGCGATGGCCATACGATATTGCGTCTCGTGCGCCGTGAGCCGCGCCATGAGCTTGAACTTCGCTGGGATCCGGCGGCGGGCGAGATTGATGCGGCTGCGCTGGCCCGTCTTGCCCCCGAGGACGCCCCCCTTGACGCTGTGATTCATCTGGCGGGAGAGTCCGTGTTTGGGCTCTGGACCAAGGGGAAAAAGGCGGCCATTCGCAACAGTCGCCTGCAAGCGACCCGATTGCTGGGCAAAACCATCGTGTCGCTGCCCATCAAGCCCAAGACGTTTATCAACGCGTCGGCCATTGGCTACTATGGTCATCGCGGCGATGAATTGCTGACTGAGCTTAGTTCGCCAGCCGCCGCCGTCGATCGCCAGCCGCGCGTGTCGCCGATGCCTTTGATAGACCCGCAATGGGGCGGGCGTTTCCTGTCACAAACGTGCATGGACAACGAAGCTGAAGCGCAGGCGGTTCTGACCTCGGGCGTCCGGCTGGTTAATCTGCGATTTGGCATGGTGCTGGGTCGCGGCGGCGGGGCGCTGGCCAAAATGCTGCCGGCCTTTCGTTTGGGCGTGGCGGGGCCGCTCGGCTGGCGCGGCGCTCAATATATGAGTTGGGTCAGTCTGACGGATCTCACGCGGGCAATTCAATTCGCCCTGCAAACGCCTGAACTGCGCGGCCCTGTGAACGTCGTCGCCCCTCAGCCCGTTTCCAATCGCGATTTTACGACGGCCTTGAGTCGTCGGGTTTTCTGGCTGCGCCCGTTGGCGGGAATCGCCAATCGTTTCGCCGTTCCGGCTCCGGCGTTAAAGCTGGCATTGGGCGAGTTTGGTAATGCGCTATTGCTGTCCAGCGTCCGCGCACAGCCAACGCACTTGCAGGAAGCCGGTTTTGCTTTTGAACATGCGACGTTAGACGCGGCGCTTCAGGCCGCTGTTTGAGGTGTGGCCTGCCCGTGCGGCTCTTGTGAACGCTGATGCGCTTTCGCTCGCAGCGCCGCCCACGCCGTGACTGGTAATGAAACGCACGCGGCAATCATGGCGGTTAAAATCCAGCTGATCCAGCCAACGACGTCTTCCTGATTGAGCAGCGCGCTTTGCGGCGTCTGTCCCCACACCAGCGTCAACGGCGTGACCAGCGCCATTGCAATTAAAAATGTCGCGCCCAGCGTAGATGCCAGCGGGGAGCGTCCCAGGCGCAGGGCTTGCAGCCAGGAGATATCAGCTTCCTGTTGCTGAATACGTCGCCAATGACAGGCGCTCAGAGGAGCGACGAGCGCGGCGCTCCAGAATAATCCCGCTAAGAGATAGAGTGCGCCGGTTTTGGCGGGCGGCCAATTCATCATGGATTCCGTCATGGCGCCGCTGAGCGGAGCCCACGCCATAACTGCCGCCAGAACGGCTGTCCCCGAGAGGATGGCCGTGATGCCGCCGAGGCTATACAGGAAGCGCGCGCGGGGAGAGCCCATGCCGCAGAGTCTCGCGACGCCTGCCAATATGGCGAAGAGGGCGAGGATAGCGATCAGCAGCGCGCGCCACTCGTCGCCCGGCGTTTCAAGGGCGCTCAGCATGTGTTCCCGAGTCAACAGCGCGAGGGCGCCTGCGCCGCCCAGAAGCCACAGGCTGGCGCTGCCGCCTGTCAGTATCAAGAGGATCAGCAGGACGCCCGCAAGCAGGAACAAGGCCGGCGCGCGTTCGTAGTCGCTGAGGAGGATGCGGGCGGGCTGGTTGGGCTGAATCTCGTATTCGAGCGTCACGCGCGCGCCCGGTGACAGCGGCGGCGCTTGCGCATTGACAAGTCGCTCGACGCTAACCGTCTCGCCCGCTAAAGCGCCGCGTACGATGCGGACCCGGGCGGTTTCCAGATATTCAGACGGGCCCAGCGCCGCTGCCAAATCCGGGCGCTCGCTTCGTAATTGCGCAGGGGGGATGCGCTGCGCGTGGAGGACCACGCCGCTCAGGGTTTCGCCAACGCCTGGCAGCGTATCGTCTTGCTCCGGCTGCGCGCGTGAGACGCTGATGAGCAGACAGGCGAGCATCAGCGCAAGCGTCAACGCTTGTCGATAGACGCGCCGAGTGATTCTAAGACTCTGGCTAATTGTCTTTGTCACTCCCGTATCCGTCATGCGCGTTTGCCCAAAGCCGGGTCTGCGTTACCAGCGGAGATTCTGGCGTCTGGGCGGGCGGAAACCCCAGATGACGGCGCGCTGCGGCGGTCGCCATCCGTCCGCGCGGCGTTCGGTGCAGGAGTCCCGCTTGCAAGAGATACGGCTCGCAGACGTCTTCCAGCGTGCGGGCGTCTTCGCCCAGAGCTGCGGCCAGAGTTTCCAGCCCGACGGGGCCGCCGTCGAAGCCTTGAATCATCGTTGACAGTAATTGGCGATCCGTCGGATCGAGCCCCAGCGCGTCAATTTCAAATAGATCCAGCGCAGCATCAGCGCAGGCTTTATCAATAGCGTCGCAGCGGCTGACGGCGGCGTAATCGCGCACGCGGCGTAACAGGCGATTGACGATTCGCGGGGTTCCGCGCGCTCGTAAGGCGATGGCCCGCGCGCCGCAGGGCGACAGCGCAATACCCAGAATCCCGGCTGAACGCGTCAAAATCTGCTGGAGTTCTTCAGGCGAGTAGAACTGAAGCCGCCACGCCATGCCGAAACGATCGCGCAGCGGGCCTGCAATGGAGCCGGCCTTGGTGGTGGCGCCCATCAAGGTAAACGGCGGCAGGGGCACCCGCAGGATTTTGGTTGCCTGGCCCTTGCCAATCGTGCGATCCAGCATGAAATCTTCCATGGCCGGGTACAGGATCTCTTCGGCGACTTTATTGAGGCGGTGAATCTCATCGATAAACAGCGTTTGCCCCGGCTCGAGCGACATGAGCAGGCCGATGACGTCGCGCGGCCTCTCCAGGGCAGGGGCGGAGGTGATGAGAATCCCGGCGCCCATCTCATGGGCGAGCGCCATGGCAAGCGTGGTTTTTCCGAGGCCGGGGGGGCCGTAAAACAGGGTGTGCTCAAGGGGTTCGTTACGTCCCCGGGCGGCTTCCAGACTAATGCGCAGTGTTTCTTTCAGGGCGCTTTGCCCGATGTATTCATCAAGGGCGCGCGGTCGGATGGTCTGCTCCAGGCGCTCATCTTCCGGCGATTCCTGCGCGCGAAGCAGGCGGCTGCGTACGGGCGTTGAGGCCTGCGTGTCGTCCACAGCGGCGCGCGGCTCTTGCGGAGCGGACGAACTGCCAAACTGAACCGTCATGCCTCGGAACATCTCTCTTGAGTCAACAGATTCCTATTTTAGCACCCGCCCGGCTCGCTCTGCTGCGCGCGGGGCAACGTCCCTGTATTTTCAAGCCCGTTTGGCGGCGTCTTTTCGTGTGCGGCGCTTATTCTGGGGCCGCTTATTTTGGCGTCAGGCGTTTTCTCCGCGCTGACATCGTCGTGAATGGACAGACGAGTATCGCGTATCGCCCGCAACATATGAGGAAAAAAGGGAGAGGGTCGTGAACCACTTCTATTAGAAAGACTTTGAGCAGAAGCCTATCAGCAGTTTGTAACGAAATTTTATTTACTTGGCGTGACAAGACACAATTTTTTTTTGGAGAGGGGTTTCATTCATGGTAATAGCGGGTGATATATATTTTTGGCATACTAATGTTGCCAAATAGGCCGCTATCCGCCGCATTTTTCAGGTTGTCAGGTGATCAAAAACCTTCCATAGAAAGGAACGGTGACTCATGCATCAGCCGCATCCCAAAGCTTTTTCGCGCTTATTCGGGTCTCTGGCGCTTGCCATTAGCATTAGTGTCAGCTCCGCCGCGCCTATCGTCTTCGCCGCGCCCGGCGAGGTCAATTCGATTAACAACGGCCAAAACGTGGCCGGTGGTACGTATTACAACACGGCAGGCGACAAAACCACGTTTGTCAACACCAGTGGAACAGGCCTGTATCTCAAAAGCGGCGTCACGGTGACGGGGTTGGAATCCGATGCAGCCGGTAACCCTACCGGCAATGGCGGCTGGCTGCATTTCTATGCGCCGGGCCAAGCGGTTCGCCTCGATGGGACGATTAACGTCAGCGCCTTGATGAGTAAAGGCGGCTATGCGGGCAATGGCGGTCGCGTTACGGTGGATTCTGCCTTGCTGTATCAGAACGGCGCCATTTTCGCCAACGGTAAAAACGGCGGGGCCGTACAATTTAACGTCGGTTCGGCGCTGCTGGGTCCGACAGCGCGCATTGATGCGCGCGGGTTCGCCCAGAACGGCGAGGGCGGCTATGGCGGATCCGTCTCGATCCATTCGCCGGGCGCGGTGGATATTCAGCGCGGGGCGATTGTTGATACGTCGGGTCGCGTGATTGGCACCTATGACACCAATATTATTAATATAGAAGGCGGGCTGATTAACCTCGAAGGCGTGCTGCGCGCAGACGGCGTGGAAGTGGTCGACGTCCCGGCGCGAATTGCTTATGAAGGGGAAGGCGGCCCGAATAGCGCGCCCAGCGGCGGAACCATCCGCCTGGTGGCCAGCGGCGCAACGAAACCCGCTTGCCTGACGGATTGCGTGCTGGAGAAATCGCCGATTTTTACCGCCTCTGAGCGTGACGCTATCGCCTTACGGCAACAAACGCTGGTGAATAATCACGATGGCGATATTAAAATCGCTTCTGAGGCGCTTGTCAGCGCCGATGGCGATACTTTGCAGGATGGCGGGACCATTATTCTGTCGGCGATGCGTCACGTCGCCAATGATGGAGCGGTTCACGCCAATGGCGGCGACGGCCTTCTATCTGCTGAATCCGAAGGCGCGACGGCTGACGGCGGCCATGGCGGGACGATTGCCATCACGGCAGGCCACAGCGTGTATAACGGCGGCCTGATTCAAGCCAATGGCGGCGCGGGCGGCGGGAGTCCGTTTTCGGATTTCGTCAGCGTTGAGAACCCCAGCGGTCCGGCCCACGCGTCAGCCTTTGCGTCTAGCGAAGAGACAACGGCGGCGACCGGCGGCAATGGCGGCCTCATCGCCTTTAGTTATCACGATTCGCTGGTGAATTCCGGCGTGATCCAGGCCAACGGCGGCGCGGGCGGTCAAGGCGCGGGCGCTTACGCCAACGCTTATAGCGCGGGTATCGCGGCCAATGCGGTCGCCAGCGCTATTGGCGGCGTCGGCGGCCAGGGCGGCCATGGCGGCTTGATTGTCCTGAGCGGCTATAGCAACCCCACCGGCGGCGGTCGTGTGGAAGCCAACGGCGGAGAAGGCGGGCAAGGCGGCGACGCCACAGCCATCGCCACCGCGCGCGGCGAGCGCTCGGCTAGCGCCACTGCCAATGCGATTGCAGGCGCTGGCGGCGAGGGCGGCGCAGCGGGGCTGATTGTTGCGCCGAATCCGGCGACTTTTGACGCGGATCAAGTTCATCACAGCGACAATGGCGCGCAAGGCGCCGCCGGGCGCGCGCTGGCCAAGGCCGACGCGACCAGCGGGGGAGTGAGCGACGCTACTGCCAACGCGACCAGCGGTTTTAAGGGCGTGGCGGACGCGATTGCCTTCGCTTCGCAAGAAGACGTCGTGCTGGGCGGCGATCCCAATGCGACGGCCAATGCCCTTGCGGGCGATTATGGCGTCGCTAATGCCCTGACATCCGCCATCGGGCGCGATGACGCCAACGCGACCAGTCATGCGCTCGCCGGGCAGTTCGGGAAGGCCGATGCGCGGGCGACTGCCTATTCTCAAGAACAAAAGGCCAACGCCAATGCGGGCGCGCTCACGACGCTGGGCGGCTGCTCTGTTGCCAATGCCTATGCGCTGTCCTTCTACGCAGCCAAAGCCAACGCCGCCGCCAATACCGGCGCTTCGGGCGTTTCGCTGGCAGATGCTCTGGCCAAGAGTCTGAATGACAATGCGGACGCCAAGGCCACGGCCAATAGCGGACAAGGCGGCTTTAGTCGCGCCAATGCCAAATCCATCGCGTTTGTCGATGCCTTTGTAGACGCTTCGGCCAATGCGGGTCAAGATGGATATGCCGAGTCCAACGCGATCGGCGAGGCGGGCGATGATGTCCGTAAGCTGAAATCAACCGCCAATAGCGGACAGAACGGCGTTTCGATCGCGACCGGCCTTGCGAATACGTCTGAAGGCAGCGGCCACGACGTCAGCGACTTTTCTGTGAGCGCTAACAGCGGTCAGGACGGTCAATCGCTGGCAAAGGGTCAGATTTGCGCGGGCGGCGACGTGACGGCGGATGTTAAATCCAACGCCGGACAGTTCGGCAAAGCGTTTGCTGCGCTCACCGCGCACGCGGGCGATGACATTGAAAAAGCCGCTGTTTCGGCGACCGTCGGCGACGCGGGTTTTGCCAAGGCGAGCGGCGAGGTGACAGCCTTCGACGAGGTGAAAGACCTGCGCGTTTCCGCTCTCGGCGGGCGCGACGCCGTTGCGCTGGCGCATGCGCTTGCGACGGCGAACAATGACGTCAAAAAATCCGATGCGCTTGCGACTGTCGGTGAGGGCGGTTTCGCCAAGGCTGACGCGTGGGGAAGCACTGGTAATGGCGCGGACGATGACGCGGATGTCAGCGCCAAGGCTTTGAGCGGCGCTCACGGCGTCGCGCTGGCCGAAGCCCATGGATTCGGCGGCGATGACATTACCACCGATGCCAACGCCACCAGCGGCGCCTTTGGCTTCAGCGAAGCCAAGTCGATCGCTGAGGCGACTCACGGCGCCAATGGCGATGCCGATGCGACCGCCAACGCGACCAGCGGCGCTTCGGGCAAAGCGCGCGCGATTGCCTATAGTACATCCGGCGATGATGGCAGCGCCAAGGCCAAGGCCTTGTTCGGAGCCGGTGGCGGCGGTGAGGCGCAAATCTCCCTGAATATTGACGATGACTGGTCCGCTTCGGCCCTGTCAGGCGGGCTCTCTAACTATATTGGCTTCGGCTTCAGCGGGAAGCTTCTCGACGCAACGCGCACCAGCGGCGCCCCTGTCGGCGTCACGCCTGCCACGCCGGACGCGTCGGCGCCTGTGACGCAGATCGCTGTCTGGACGCCTGCTTCTGCGATTCCGTCCAGCGGCGGCAATGGCATTGCGCAGCTTCAGCGGAACGAACTCGCGCTGAACGGCCCGAATGCCATTCTTCTGTCAGTCGACGACGACGGTTTCGGCAACCTGACGTTGCTCAGCGAGCGCTTGAAAGACGCCAGGGTCCGCACGGTTGAAAACCCGCTGTCGGCCCCCGGCTGGCTGACGCACTATGCCGGCGGCGGATTCTGGAATGAAGGTTTCCGGTATTGGCCCGGCCAGTTCCGCAATCTGGTCATCGGCAGCGCCACAGCGGAAACCCTGACGCTGGATCAGCCGTCGGGACGCAGTTGGGGCGATGGCGAGGTCTTCTCCTGGCCTGCTGCGTTCAATTCGCTGAACACGCTGACGGTTCTCAATGCGGGTGATCTGGAAAATCCGTCGGAGACCGGCGGATGGACCGTGGGCCGCGCCAATGACTACTGGCATCCGTCTATTGCGGGCGGTCACCTCAGCCTGTTGTCGGTTTACGGCGCGATTCGCAACGATAACGTTCTGCGCGCGATTGGCGATGGTCTCGGCGGCGGCATCACGCTGGCGGCGGGCGGTCGTTGTCGCTCTCTGGCCGGTATCGTTAATACCAGCGTCATTGCAACCAATCCCGGCTGGAGTCTGCCGGATCATGGCGGATCGATTATCCTCAAAACGCCTGCGCGCATCGTGAACGAAGGCGATATTGACGCCAACGGCGACGCGGCGGGAGGGACAATCGTCCTGCGTACGTGCGGCGATATCCTCAATACCGGAACCATCAAGGCGATGGCCGCAGGCCTCTTCGGCCGCAGACCCTATGATCTGCTGCGCGATGAGGCGTATGACGAGGCGTATACCGATGAAACGCCTTCGCTGCTGAGCCTCTTCATGCATGCCACCGGCGGGATTATTCTCTCCGAGGCGGGCGGCGTGAACGCCAATCACGGTCAGATGCTCGTGGATGGCGACGTCTTCGGCGCTCGCGGCGATGGCGGCTATCTGCTGCAATATGGCGGTAAACGCGCCATCAATTGCGGCTTGCTGTCGGCCAACGGCAACGATCAGGGCAACGGCGGCCTTGTGCTGCTGGTCTCGGGCCGCGATGCCATTAATAATGGCACAATTCGCACGCTCGGCGGACCTGCCCCCGATCTCAACGACGGTCTCATCGTGCTGGCGGGAAATCGCTCGGTGCGTCAGGGACCGGGCTCCCAGTTGCTGGGCAATACCCGAATTCTCGTCGGCGACGGCGATGAGTCGGGTCTCAGCGCGGTGGAGTTGGCCTTGTGCAACCCGATCTCCCTTCCCGGCGGCGGACGGGGGACTCCCAAGCCTCGTGTGACCCGTGGGCCGGACTACGACGTGCTGGGCCTCTTCCAGGAGGACCGTCGCGGTCCGCTGGACAGAATCCCGACGCTGTTCCGTCTGGTGATTCGTATCCCGGATCCCGGCGTGATGCTCTCCAGCGCGTACCTGCCCGTTACGGAAGAAATTCTGGCGCTGGCGCTGGAAGACTTCCACCGGCAATTGTCGATGGGTCAGACCATCGCCGAAGCCCGGCGGCATGCGATGCTGTATCTGCGCGAAGCGGGCGTTACCCGGCAAGTGGCGCAAGCCCTTGTTGAGCGCGCCGCGCAAGGCGGGATTAAGGCCGATTCGGCCATTGTGAAAGCGCTTGAGACCATGGCTAAGGCGCCCGACTCGACAAACGGCGGCTTGCCGCTCGTTCAGTAGGCCTCCTCACGGTCTGCGCTTTCACCTGAACCGGGATGCTCCTTTTAACGGGAGCGTCCCGTTTCGCTGCGCGGGCTTGCAGTTGGCCGACGCTTACAGGGGGTATAATAAAGGTTGATTCAGTAATGGGTTGATAATCACTCGCCGGTCATGACGGACTATTACGGGATTTCTCCCGATCGAAAAGCGCAGATAGACAGTCTCCTGGCATTGCTTCAGGTGAGCTTGCCCAGCCATGAAGCGCATTACGAGCTGTATGACCACGCGCTCACCCACAGTTCCTATACCTACGAAAACAAGCTCTCATCGCTGGACAACTACGAACGGCTGGAGTTTCTAGGCGACGCCGTGCTGAAGCTCATCGTCAGCGAGTATCTGTTTGAGCGGTTTCCGGAGTATCGCGAAGGCGAGCTGACCAAGATTCGCGCCGTTATCGTCAGCGACGCGACGCTATGCCGCTTTGCCGAGCATATCCGCCTGGGCGATTACATGGTGTTTGGCGCCTGTGAAGAGCGCAGCGGCGGCCGTCGCAAGTCATCTAACATTGCCTGCTGTTTTGAGGCCCTCTTAGGGGCGATGTTTCTGGATGGCAAGATGGCCGAAGTGCGCGCCCTGCTGCTGGATATTCTGCAGGACGAAGTGACCCGCGTCGATTTAAGCCCCACCAAAGATAACTACAAGGCCGTCCTGCAGGAAATGACCCAGGCCGAAGGCGATGGCCTGCCGGTTTATCAGACCGTCAAAGAGACCGGCCCGGCGCATCGCAAGACGTTCCATATTCAGGTGCTGATTAACGGCGAAGTCTTGGGGTTTGGCAAAGGCGCCTCCAAAAAGGAGGCCCAGCAAGAGGCCGCCCGTATGGCCCTGAAGTCTCTCAACGCGCTGGACGAAGACGACGACCCGCCCGCGCTCTCGATGGCGGACGCCTCCGAGGATGATTAGCCCTTGCAAAGGCCTGCTGCACAGCATATAATAGTCTATACTTAGCTTTTTGAGGATGCTTTAATGAGTTTTGCGGTCTCATCAATGTTTGCCCAGCTCAGGGGAGCGCAATCCTCCACGGGTCCTCGTTTTGGCGCTGGCGCCGCACAAACTGCAGCGGCGGAAGCTAGCCTCGACGGATTGAAGAAAATGAAAGAACAAAACGTGAAGTCTTTCGCCACGTTTCTGGACGTTACCGCTTAAGACGCAGGCTGGGGGATTGAGGGCAGGGGGAACGCCGCAGGCGTTATAGACTGGTTTAAACGCAAAGTAGGGCTTTGGTTTTGCGCAGCGATGCGTCTGCCGCGCGCAATAGGCCTGTGACAGAAGATGTAACGCTTTTGTGATGCGTTTCGGCGTGGGCGCAATTTTGGCCTGCCTCTCGTTTTTATTATTTCAAAAGTATATACTATTCTTATCCCTTTGCATTGAATGCCCGTTTTTGTGAACGCTTTTGTCCCCGTCCTGTTCTGAGAGATGCGACCTGATATAAAGGAACTCCCTTTTATGGCCCCCAAGACGATCTCCATCCTGCTGAAAAGTCGCTTTTACCGCGAAAACGCCCGCCTGATGGCCGGGATTACCCTGTTCATCTGGTGCTGGATGCTGCTGTATACGTTCTGCTTCTATCGACCGACGTATACTTCCGATGCATGGGTGATGATCAAGGATTCGGCGATTACCTCGGGCTACGTTCAGGCGGAAACTTACGTGGCGGAGAAAACCACGTCGTCCAACGCCGCCAACCCCGTACTCAATACGATGGGGCTGCTGAGTTCGGCGCGGATTATGGAAGAAGTCTACGCGTTTTTACTCAAAGAATATCCCAACGAACTCAAACGTATTGGCGTTGAAACCAAACAGGATTGGCAAAATTACTACAAAGACGGCTCGGCTATCATTAAGGCGAAAAACAAGAGCGGGACCGATTTAATCAATCTGCATGTCACCTGGACCGATCCCCTGATTGCCCAGCGCATGGCGTCTGTGGTGCTGGATGCCTTCCAGCACGCAAGCCAGGAGCTGAATCAGGAAGAACAGCGCAATCGCCGCCGCTATCTCGAAGAAGAAGTCAATAAACTGGCGGGTAAACTGGAGACGGTTCGCGCGACTAAAAGCGATTTCAAGCGCAGTAATAAAACCATCGACGCTGAACGCGAGAGCCTGGAACTGACCAAGCTGCGCATGGGCTTTGAATCTCGCCTCAACGAAACGCTGGCCTCGGCTGAAGGCCGTCAGGCGGAGTTGAGCCGCTACCAGAAAATGCTGGGCATGACGCCGGAGCAGGCCCTGAAAGCCTCTGCCGTCGGCATGAATCCTACTATTTCGCGCCTGAAAAACGAATTGTATGAACTGTCGGAAACCGACGCCCATCTCTCCAGCAACCTGACCGACCGCAACCCCAAGGTCAAAGAAGTGCGCGCGCGGATGAATCAGGTCAAAGGCGATCTGAGGGATGAATTGCGCCAGACGTTGGGCCGTAACGCCTCGCTCGGCAGCCTCAACGATTCGGTGTCCGATGCGCCGCGCGCCCGCGTGGTGGGCGATCTCGTAAGCGCCCAGGCCGACGTGATCCGTCTGCGTCAGGAAGCCAACGCGTTGCGCAAGCGCCTGAGCGTCATCGACGGCAGTATTCGCCAGTTTCCCAAGGTAGAGGAAGGCCTGCGCAACATCGAGCAGACTGAAACCTCCCTGAGCGATTCGCTGGACGCCCTGCGCCGCAAGCTCACCGAAGCGCGTCTGAAAGAGGCGCAGACGCTGAGCAACGTGTTTATCGTCGACAGCGCGCGCTTGCCCCTCAAGTCGAATTTCCCGTCGAAACTGCAACTGGCCCTCCTCTCGTTGCTGCTCGGCGTGGTGGTCGGTCTGGTGAGCGTGGTGTTGCGCTATCGCTTTAATCTGGACGATCGCTTTAAAGTCCTGTGGCGTCAGGCCTCGCGCTTCCTCGAACCGGCTGCGCCCGCGACGTTGCGAGATCCTGTGGTCGGCGCCGCCGCCACAGATGCGCCGGACTCCTTCGAGAAGGCGCTGGATGATATCTTCTCGCCGCGTCAGCTACGCCAAGCAGCCAACGGCGAAAGCGAGGCGGTTGCTCCTGAAGACCTCTCGCCTGAAGCGCTGCGTCAACGCCTGGCCATGCTCAAGATCGACTACAAACGCGGTCTGGCTCGTTACGAGCAAAAATCCAAGCGTCTGGAGCAACTGGCTGGCAGTCTGGAGCTGCGCGGCGAATTGCTCGAAGACGATGATCCGCGGATGCAGACGATTTTAATGCGCGATCGCCTGATGCTTCAGGAAAAAACCGAAGAGCTTCAACGGTCCTATCAAGGCTTGAAAAAACGCGAATCCCTGATTCGCCGTCTGGAAAGCCACTTGGCCGAAGCCGATCGTATCGAGGAAATCAAGCGACAAATCCGCCAAAAATACATGCGCCAACGGCAAGAAAACCTCATTCCGTTTCGTGCGGCAAATCAGGCCAGCTAATGCCGGCGCGGCGCCTCTGCGGTATCATCATGCGTTTTAGGGCTCGCAACGCGCGGGCCCTTTCCTAAGGGACTCCTGTTTATGCACGCTTCCTCGCTCACTGATACGCTTCGCTCCGCGTGGCGCCGTCACGGCTACTGGGCGGTTCCGGTAGCGCTCGGTCTGTTGCTCCCGGCGCTTATTTTTGGGCTGCTCCCCCTGTTGGGCGTCGAAACATTGGCGCGCCTGCTGCGGTTTCCGCGTTTCTTTTTGCTGATGGGCGGAGTCGTGGGCCTTGTGGGCTATATCTCGTATTTTCGAGCCATACAGCAACGTCCGCATTGGCTGGCATTTTTTATCGTGATGGGGTGGGGATTGCTCGAATACGGCAATAACCTGCTCTTGGGGATGGGCGTCAATATCCGCTACAGCCCGCTGATTATGGTTATTTTTGTCTTGCCCGCCCTTGTTATTATCTGGCGGCATCGGCTCACGCTTTGGCGGCATACGCCGCATTTTCGGTTCTATTTGTTCTTTTTTGTCTGGCTGCTGACATATTACTTTTTCTATAATAGCCACGCGACCGATCCGCAAATGATGGCGGGCGAAGGCGGCGGCTTGCTCTCAGACGGCTCTGTGGCCAGCGTGCAGTTAACAGCTTATCTCTATTGCCTGCTCTCAATGGGCGTGGCGAGCGTTGCCATGTTGATTCAGTCTCGCCCGCGCGCGTATTTTGACGCTCTGAATAAGGGTTTATTAATTGTCTCCAGCCTGACGGCGCTTTACGCGATTCTCGGTTACCCTGTCATGCTTACCAGCATTATGCTGGATGGTTTTCAGCGCGCAACCGGCCTGTTTAATCACCCAAATCCGTTTTCGCATCATATGGGCCTCTTGATGATCTATCTGTTCGGGGTGGCGCTGTATTATCAGGGCGAGAATCACGGGCGGGTTTCCGGTTGGCTGATGGTGACGGCCATTCTGCTTAATCTCATCGCCTTTTTATTGGGCCTTTCCAAAACAGCCATTGGCGTGTTTGCGCTGTCGATGGCGCTGCTCACGGTTCTGAATCTGTCGTCTCCCATTGTGCGCCGTCACTTGCCCCGAGCCCTTGCGGCGCTGGTGATTCTACTGCCGTTGGGGGCGTTCTTATACGCGACGATTACCGGAACCAGTTTTACGGAGATTCTCGAGGCGCGCCTCGAAGCCAAAGAAAGTCTGGATTGGCGCGTCGAAACCTGGAATTACCTCATCTCCAATATTTCGGGCTGGTGGATTTTCATCGGGCATGGGTTTACGGACGCCAATGCCTGGGTGTATCAGTTGACCTATAACAACAAAACCAACGCCCAGCCGCTGATGATGGTGCATAACGGCTATATCGCCCTGCTCTATGATCTGGGCGTCATGGGTTATTTGATGTTTGCTGCCGTGCTGGCTCTGGCGTGGCGCGCGTTTCGCTTAATGAGCGCGCGTATTTGCGAGCCCGAAAACCGGCCGCTGCTGGCGACGGCATTGGCCATGGCGCTGTATTTTATGGTGGTGTGCGGCTTTGATGAAATGACCTATATGTTTGACGCGCCTATCCTGTTCTGGACGCTGGCTTCCACGCTGGTGACGCTTGCGTGGCGACTTTCTTCGTTATCGGACGAACATCCCGATACCGCGTCGTCCGGAGCGATTTGATGGCCTCACGGCGCTTTCTGGGAGGCATGCTCAGCGGCGCGGGCAGCGTGGTCGTGCGCCAAGGCTTGAATCTGGCGCTGGTGCCTGTTGTTATCTACTATCTGGGCGTCGAGCCCTTTGGCTTATACATGATGCTGGTGGGCTTGCAGGAGCTGACCCAATTGCTCGATCTGGGCTTCGGCAATGCGGCGGTGCGTCTGCTGTCCGCCACGCAGGCTGATCGCGACCGCCCCGATAATGCCCAGTCGCGCCGCGAGTTGATGACAATTGCCCATAGCCTCTTCGCCTTGCTAGGGGCGCTTGCTGTGGGGGCGGGCTTTGCGCTGGCGCCGGCTTTCCCCGTGTGGTTCGGGGTTTCACCCGCGCTGGCGGATGTCTCGCGTCTGGCGCTAATCCTCATGGCGATTGAGGGCGGGCTTACGCTTTATGTGAGTTATTTTCGGGCCTTGCTGCTGAGCCATTGCCTGCATCAATGGAGCAACATTGCCGATACGGTTTACAATCTTGTCGGTATTGGCGGCGGTCTGGCGATGGTCGCCTTCGGCTACGGGCTGCCCGGCCTGCTGGCGGCTCGTCTACTGGGCGCGCTGCTGAAGATTGCCATTATTACGACGCACGCCTTGCGGGTTGAGCCCATGGCCTTTTGGCCGGGCGTGGCTTTTTGTCGGGCGTCGTTTATAAAACTGGTGTCGCTTACCGGCCATGCCATGGCGGTGAACGTCAGCGTCATTGTGTCTCATAAGATCGACACGCTGGTAATCGGCGCGTTTCTGGGCGTTTCGTCGGTAGGTTACTACGAAATGGCCTTCCGCTTGCCGGGATCGGCGCTTCAGTTGTGCGTGCGTATCAGCGAGGGCGCGTTTCCCCTGTTCGCGCGTTTCATGACCCCTGCTTGCGCCGCCAGCGCTGATACGGACAAAGAGAAAGCGCGCCTGTTGTTCTTGCGTATGAGCGCGCTCAACGGATTCCTAATCAGCATGATGCTGCTGGCAATTACGTTTTATTATCCCGATCTGTTCCGCTTGTTTTCTGCCGGGAAGATGGCCTTGGGGCCGTCGCTGGCCGTGCTGGCCGTTTCTGTTCCGATTATCTGGAGCGGGGCTTTGCAGATTCCTGCGTGTTATTTCCTGTATGCGGCCAATCGTCAGCGTTATCTGACCGTCTCCAGTGTACTGGCGGCGCTGGCCAATGTTGTCATCAGTCTGGCGCTGGTAAAGCCTTTTGGCATTGTCGGCGTGGCGCTGGGGACGTTGATTCCTCAACTCATCCAGCATCAGTTCAGCCTGATCGCCGAAAGTTGCCGCGAATTGGGCGTCAGCCTGCGCACGTATCTGGCGGCGGTGCATGGTCCCACGCTGGTGGCGGTGCTGGGCGCGTGGGCCGCTCTGACCCTGATAGAAACCCTCTTGCCGCATGGCGGCGCGTCGCGTCTGCTTGAGATTGCGGCGACCGTTAGCCTGGTGTTGGGCTTGGCGACGTGGGCGTGGTTTACGTGGACGGCCTCTGCGGCGGAACGCGCCATGGCGCGCGATGTCTTATTGGCGCCCTTGCAACGCCGATTGCGGCGCGCGGATCCGATCCCGTGAGCTATAATCATGACGCGCGACGCTCTTGACGCTTTCCGATAGAGCCTTCTAAAGCGTCTTAGACCCGGAGCCTGACGTTTGTATGTCCTTTTCCCCCAAACCTGAAGCTGATTCTGCCGCTGACGACCGCCAACGGCCTTTGGTTTCCGTCATTATGCCGGCCCATAATGCCGCCGATTATATTGGCGAGGCCATTGAGTCGGTTCTCTCGCAGACTTATCCATACTGGGAGCTGCTGGTGGTCGATGACGCCTCGTCTGACGCGACGGGCGCCATTGTTCAGGAGTACCAGTCTCGCGATCCGCGCGTGCGGTATTTTCCCGTCGAGCGAATCGGGCATCCCGCCGGCGTGCGCAATCACGGGTTCCGTCAGGCTCAGGGCGATTTAATCGCCTTTATGGATGCCGATGACGCTTATTTCCCGGACGCGCTGGCGCGCTTGTCTGCTGTCCTGCTAGCCGAGCCGCGCGCGACGGCCGCTTTTGGGTTCGCGTCGTATATGGATGAAACCGGCGCGGCCTTCGAGAAGCAGCCCATTCTATTGACGTCGCTGGGAGAAGGGCGCGTGGGACCGCCTGCGGGCTATCCTAAATCGTGGCCCGACATTGTTTCCGGCGATATTACCTGTATGTTGCCGGGTCTGATGCTACGGCGCAGCGTGCGCGAGCGCGTGGGATTTTTCAACGAGGCCCTCTGCGGTCCCGAAGACTACGAATATTACGTTCGCCTGTATCTGGACGATTACGAAGGCGTGCGTTGTCTGCCTGCCTATATCTACCGTTACCGGATTCATTCGGCGAGTCTGACCAAGTCGCCTGAGCATGTCGAGCGCGTGCTGGAGAGCTGCCTTAAGATATTTGACTGGCTGTTTGGCTCAGAGCCTCGCTTGCCGCAGGAATGCCGCCAATACCGTTCGCAGGCTTATGCCGGGGTGTATCGCTATCTGGCGCGGGAGCGGCTTTTGAACAATCAGCCGGGCTTGTGCCGAAAAGTCGCGGCGCGCGCCTGGGGCGATCCCAACGTCACGCGCGGGCAATGGTTCAGAAAAATTTTACCGTTAACGCTTCGCTCGGTTATTCCGCACGGGTTGGACCAATGGTTCGTGCGCCTGCGCTGGCAACTGCGGCGGGCGTTAAGCGGCGCCTGATTAATCTTTTAGGGCCGTTGCGCTGGCGCTGATAATATCGCCGGTTCGCGCCAGAAGGGTTAAATCATGCGGACCTGAGTCAATTATGAGATTTCTATAAGAACAATCCCTGAAAAACTGAAATGCGTTTAAAAGCCCCGTTGTTGCTCGCGTTGGGCCTGGCGAAACCCCCAATACAGATTTTCCAGCGCCGCCCGTGCGGAAAACCCGTCTACGGCGTCGGGAATGGGCGCATGCAGCCGTTGCGTTAGATAATCCTGAATCTCTTGCGCTAACGCGTTGGCGCTCTCGTCTCGCAATTGCGCGCGGCGAACCAGAAAATCTGCGACGAGGCTGCCTTCTTCCGGCGTCAGACGCCGACCGGCTTCCTGTAAAGACGGTAGGGCGGGCGAAGGCGCTCGTATGCCCCCGGCAGCCCCTGCACTGGAGACGGGTTCTGTGGAGGGGAGGGTGACGACGCGATCGTTAATGACAATCGTACCGGCCAGAAAATCTCCGAAACGGCGCTCATGAGGGGTAAACATAATCGCGAGCAGCCCGACGCCCAGCATCCAGACGTCAATCATCCTGAACAAATTGCGGCCCAACGCTTCCCATACGCCAATGGGTTGACCATTGACGCGCACGACCCGAATGCACAGCATGGCCTTGCCAACTGAGCGCCCTTTCCAGAGCCATTCCTGCAAGAAAGACCCGCCGAAGGAGACGCAAAAAGGCAATAAATAGCTTAAGGAAGTGGAAATTTCCGCGCTAAAGGGGCGGATTTGGAATGCCAGCACAAAAGAGCCGGCCATTAAGAGCCCGAGAATCGCCAAATCAATCAGCGCCGCCATCAGGCGATTGCCCAAGCCGGCCAATTCAAGATTCACCACGGTTTGATCCGTTGTCGGCAAGGCGTATAACGAACGAATATCCTGAAACGGCGTTGACATGGGGCGGCTTTAATAAGGACTCGGGTTCGACCGGCTGAGCGATTGGCCCGCCCATCGGTTTAGAGGTATTCTAACAGAAGCGTCTCGGGCCTGAATCGCGCCCCAACGGCATCGGTTCCGTCCTTGACGCGCCAGAAGCCTGGAGATGGGATGCCCCGATGACCCAGTTTAATCAGTGGCTATCAGAGCGCGAACCGGTCTGGAAGCGTCTGGAAGAAACCCTTGCGGAGAATCAATCGCGTTTTCGGGGCGTGAATCCGCAGGCCATACGTTCGCTTTGTCTGGCGTATCGAGGCGTCGCCTCGGATTTGGCGAGGGCGCAATCGTCGCCGCAATATGCGTATCTGGCGCCGTATCTGAATAATTTGACGCAGCGGCTTCATGGCGTCACGTTTGAAACCCCGCCCGCGCACTGGCGTGGCGTGTATCATTTTATTGCCTATGAGTTGCCACGGTGTTTCCGGCGCAATCATTACTTTGTGTGGGTGGCGTTCCTGACGTTTTGTCTGGGGGCGCTCATTGCGGGGGCGACGGTGGCGTTGAACCCTTCTGCGGAAACCTTCTTTTTGCCGTCTGCAATGATCGATCAGGTCGCGCAGGGCAGGCTCTGGGTGGATGACGTCGAGGCCGCGCCCTCTAAATCCAGTTTTCTGATGACCAATAATATCCGGGTGGCGTTTCAGGCCTATGTCGGCGGGCTGTTTTGGGGCGTCGGTTCCCTGTTCGCGCTGTTTTACAACGGCATTTTCGCTTTCGGGGGCCCTCTGGCCGTCTGTATGCGTTACAACATGGGGCTTCCGCTGCTGCTATTTATGATTCCGCATGGGGTGATTGAGTTAAGCACCATTTTTATTGCTGGCGCCGCCGGTATGATCGTCGGCCATGCGTTACTGTTCCCAGGGGAGAATCCGCGATGGGCTTATGTCTACAGTCGGGTTCGCGAATCGTTAATTCTCGTTGCGGGCTGCGTGGGTTTGCTGGTCATCGCCGGGCTGATTGAGGGGATGGTGTCGCTGAATAAAACGCTGCCCGTCTGGATGCGCGTGGGCATTAGCGCCTCTTCCGGCGTGCTGTTATTTGCGTATCTGGCAGGCGCAGGCCGCAGCGCTCACGCGTTGCGCGCGCATGAGGACGATTCTCTTTAATCCTGCCGCGTGTTGATGCCATGTGAATCAGCCGCTTGCTGAGCTGTTAATTCCTGTTTGGCGATGGCTTCCTGAGCCAGCGTCATGCGTTGCTGCCGTCCCACATTGACGCCGATTGACGCGTCAATTGCATACACGGCCAGAGTGACGATAAGCGTAATGAGCAGCAGTTTTTCCACGTTGGTAATTTCCGGCTCAAGCACAGCTCGTAAGCGGCGCTGGAATTGATTTGTCACATCGAGAGGCACGGGAGGGCTTCCTTTTGGGTTCGTTGAGTCGCGTCATCAAGGGGAGAAGAACTTTTAACGCGCGTTGAGCTTCAAATCGCGATGAATCACCGGATTGGCTGTGGGAGTTTTCTCGCGTCGACTGGTCGATCAAGCGTGAGCATACCTGCCGATCGGCCGGACTCTATCCTGTCGTTAGTATAAATGCATTCGTCGTCTGCTGGACATCACCCATCAAAATGACTCCGGTTTCATCTTTCTGAGGCCGTTCATTCGCCGCCTCGTCCAGGCGGAGGAGGATTCGCATCAAAGCCGGCGCTATTCTGAACATGCGGCAGCGTGGTTTTTTCAGGCAATCAGGAACGCGTATGGCACAGCCTTTGTCTTCTTTTAACTGGCGTTCGCTCTTGCGACACAACGACATCCTGCTGGCGGTGGGGCTGGTTCTCATTGTCGCCATGATGCTGATTCCGTTGCCCGCCCTTGCGCTGGATATCCTGTTGACGATTAACATCGCGCTGGCGGTGACAATCCTGCTGGTGACGGTGTACACGCGCGAAACGCTCGAGTATTCGACGTTTCCGACGATTTTGCTGGTATCGACGCTATTTCGCCTGGGGCTTAACGTGAGCTCGACGCGCCTGATTCTGGGTCATGGCGAGGCCGGGCAAGTGATTCACTCGTTTGGCGCGTTCGTCATCGGCGGTAATTACGTCGTCGGGATGCTGATCTTTATTATTCTGGTCATCATTAACTTTATTGTTATCACCAATGGGGCCGGGCGCGTGTCTGAAGTCGCCGCGCGCTTTACGTTGGACGCCATGCCGGGCAAACAGCTCAGCATTGATGCGGACTTGAATGCCGGCTTGATTGACGAGGCTTCCGCAAAAAAACGGCGCGTGCAAATTCAACGGGAGGCGGATTTTTACGGCACGATGGACGGCGCCAGCAAGTTTGTCAAAGGCGACGCCATCGCTGGCATTATTATTGCTGTGGTGAATATTATCGGCGGGCTGATTGTCGGCGTGTTACAGATGAAAATGGGTCTGGCGGAAGCCGCCAGCACGTTTACCATTCTCACCGTGGGCGATGGTCTGGTGACGCAGATTCCGGCCTTGCTGATCTCCAGCGCAACGGGCATTCTGGTGACGCGCGTGTCGGAGACTGAAGACTCTTCTTTGGGCGATGATATCGGCTCTCAAATGTTCGGAAATCCAAAGGTAGTCGGCATTGTTGCGGCCATGATGTTACTGCTGGCCATTATTCCTGGGCTGCCGACCCTTCCCTTTATTGCGATCGGTGGGATTGCGGGTTTCGGAAGCTTCTGGCTCGTCCGTTCCCAGCGCAACCAGAAACAGGCGCAAGAGCAATTACAAGCGGTCCAGAAAGCCGAGCAGAAGAAAAAAGCTAAATCGTCAGATAACGTGATGGATCTGCTCCAGGTCGAGGCCATTGAGCTGGAAATGGGCTATCGGCTGGTGCCGCTCATTGAAGTTGAATCCGGGGGAGATTTACTGGAGCGCATCGCGCAGATTCGCCGTCAAATTGCGCTGGAATTCGGCCTCGTGCTGCCTTCTGTCCGCGTGCGGGATAATCTGCAACTAGGCCCCAACCAGTATCAGGTGAAGCTGCGCGGCGTCACGATCGATCGTGGCGAAATTATGGCCGATCGCTATCTGGCCATGAACACCGATCCCGATAACATGGAACCGCCCGCCGGCTCCATTGCCACGCGTGAGCCTGCGTTCGGCTTGCCCGCCTTGTGGATCCGCGCCTCACAAAAAGAAGAAGCCGAAGACAACGGCTTTACGGTGGTGAGCGCGTCTGCGGTCGTCTCGACGCATCTGACGGAGATCCTCAAGCGGAATCTGGCAGATATCCTTAATCGCGGCGACGTGCTCAACCTGCTGGACAATCTCAAGCGGCAAAACGAATCGCTGGTGAGCGATCTGATCCCGGATCTGCTGTCGTCGGCGCAAGTGCATGTTATTTTGCAGCATTTATTACGAGAGCGCGTCTCCATTCGCGATTTGTCTTCTATCCTCGAAGCGCTCGGCTATCATGCGCGCGTGCACAAAGACCCGGATTTCCTGGCCGAGCAATGCCGGATGGCGTTATCGCGCGCCATCTGCAAACAGCATCAGGATCCGGATAGCGGTGACTTGCCCGTGATCACCCTGGCCCCGGAAGTCGAAGAGCAAATGGCTCAAGGCCTGATGGAAGATGGCGGCTTGGCCCTGAGCCCAGCTTTTACCCAGCAGATCCTGAATGCCTTGGGCAAAGAGGTTGAAAAAGCCATTACCGCCACCGGCGTTCAACCGGTCGTGTTATGCAACGCCCAGTTGCGTCGTCCGTTTAAACGGCTGATTGAGCGCAGCCTGCCGCAAATTTCGGTTCTCTCCTATAATGAGATAGGGCCGAGCGTTAAAGTAAATGCGGTTGGATCCGTGAGAAGCGATGCGGCCCCTATTAACGCCGCCCCGGCAATGGCTTAACGTTCTGGGAGTCTGATGGATGAAACTCGCTCATAAATTTGCCGGGGTCTTCGCTTGCGGCGCTTTTATTCTCGTGAGTCTAACCACTTACTTTGCTTCCATGAATCCGATCACCCTGGTCGAAAGCGCCCTGAATCCGCAAACGATGGATGAGGTTGTCGATACGTCGCTGGAGCGACCTTTAAAAGTCCTGACGCTGGCCTTCCCCAGCGCCGTGGCGGCAGGAATTCTGGGCTATTTACTAGGCGGCGTTCTGGGAAAACCCAAGCGTCCTGTTAAGTCATCCGCCTCTAAGGCCGTGGCTGTCGAAATTGCCGCCCCGCTCCCCATCCCCGCTTTGGCGGGCGACCCTATCGAGGGTCCGTCAATGACCGGCGAAGAAACGTTTTTGGATGATGTTGCAACGCCTCCCGCAGAAGCGAGTCCTGATACGTCTCGGGTGTAGTTCAGGGGATGCGCGATAGACGGGTAAAAACCTGTCTGTGAGCCCTCTTCTTCCTGAAGAGGCAATTCGTGGCTTTATTTTGTTTTTATTATTTATGAGCGTATTCTGATCGAGCTTTTGGTCAATCCATCAATCCAGACCCGTACTCGTGAGCAGAGAGAAAGAGGATGAGACGATGGCGGATGTGAATTTTATCTATAGTACTGCAGGACGGTACGTGGGCGCTGGCGCTGCCGGAATGACCTATCAGGACTGGACGAATGCAAACATCCAGAGCGTTTTCAAAGGCGATGGCATCCATTCTTTTGGCGCAAATCGCTCTTGGGATCTGAACGCTGTCGATGGCATCCTCACTAAAGATGAAGTGAATTGGTCCATACAGGATATTAACTCGCCTGGCCGCAGTAGCAGCAGATCAGACTATAACTGTCTTAAATTCTTACAAGATAACTTTGACACCCTGGATAAGGACAAAAACGGCTTAACAGCCGCTGAAATCTACAGTGCGCTTGGGACATCCGCCCCGGTTACGACGACGACGACGACCCCTAAGACAACGACTACTACCCCAACCACTACCCCAACTACCACGCCCAGTACGACCGTCACCACGCCTGCCGCGACGACCAATACTTCTCCAGGCGGCGTGCCCAATTTTACACAGACTCACGGCGCTGCGGATGCGAACAAAGACGGTAAACTCTCGCAAGAGGAGTTGACCAATTTCCTGAAGCGCGATGATATTAGCGTCGCGGATCAGACTCGCGCCAAGTTCCTGAACGATAATTTCAGCAAATTGGATGCCAATAAAGATGGGCTGACGACACAAGAAATTACCGATGTCGCCGCCAAATCTGACGATAAAGCGGTGCTGGATAGCAAAGATCTTAGCGTTGTGGATCAAGAAGGTAAATCGAACTCGGTTATCAATTTCAACAAGACCCACGGCGCTGCGGATGCGAACAAAGACGGTAAACTCTCGCAAGAGGAGTTGACCAATTTCCTGAAGCGCGATGATATTAGCGTCGCGGATCAGACTCGCGCCAAATTCCTGAACGATAATTTCAGCAAGTTGGATGCCAATAAAGATGGACTGACGACGCAAGAGATTACCGATGCCGCCGCCAAGAAATCAGATAGTAATATTCTCGACGCTCGCGATCTGAAATCTTCAAACGGTGCGCAGATCGATAATCTAAAAGCCTTGTTCCAGATGTTCATGCAGATGATTATGATGATGTTCGGTTTTGGCGGCGGCTTTGGCGGCCAACAAGGCTACAGATACTAAAAAATGCTAACTAAAAAATTCTGCGCCCGGAAAATGCTATCCGGGCGCAGAATTGTTGTTTGAAGCGTCAGCGTTTAGGCTTGGTACACTTTAACCGGACGAGGACCGGCTCCCGGACGTTCGCTGACGGAGATGTTCTGATAGGTGCTTTTCATCTGTTTTAAAACAGAGGTAATGACCGATTGCTTGTTGACGTCACGATTACGACGCGCAACTTCTGCGTAAACGTCATTGGCTGTAAACGCTTGTTTCTGATCGATGAATTTCTGAATGGCGCCTTGAATTTTGCTGGTGAGGCTATCGCTGCCGCGAGGACGCCCTTTGCCAGCGTTTGTTTTGGGAGCGGCGGACGCCTTTGGTTTAGGGCCCCGCTTTTTGGGCGCTTCAACAGTGGCAGCCGCTTTGGCTTTACGACCGCGCTTAGCGGGAGCCGCCATTTTGGAAGCTGCGGCCGCTTTCGGCGGACGTCCGCGACGGCCCGGCGCTTTGGCTGCAGGCGCTTTGTCGGCGTTGGCCTTTTTACGTCCCGGGCCGCGTTTTGTGGTAGTGGAAACAGAAATGTCGCGTCCCGACATAAATTTTTCGAGATCTTTAAGCGTATCAAACTGAATGGTAACCGGCATCAGATTGCTATCCCTTATTATCGCTAACGCAAGGCGTTGGCCTATAGCATCAGTAGACCAGAAATTTTAAAATAGGTCAATGCAAAAAATAAAAAATAGCAGTTCCAGATGAGACGCATTAAGAGCGTGAATGGTCAATTGAGCCCCGAAACGTAAGACGAGCGGGGCTGCAAATACGCGGCCCCGCTTCTAAAAAAACGTTTAAGGCGCGTCCTGTAATCGCGAAACAAATCCCGGCGCAAGCGCTTCGAGATCGTTGCAGACGCTGAGGCTTCGATTATATTGATTTAGAATCCCGGCTAATACGGGCGCAGAAATCCGGATGCCGTCCGCATTCACCAGGCGCCGCGCGTAATCGCTCGTGCCCGCCGCGTTTGGGTATGCGCCCAGGCTGACGGCTTTTGCGTTGAACGCAAGAAAATCGGCGTCGTTTTCCGCATAAGTGGCTTTGTTGAATTCTATATACATCGGCTTCAGGCGCGCCAAGCCGCGATCCGCCAGCGATGCCGCGATGAGTCGCGCGACTTTGGCGTCTCCCGAAGGTAAAATATGGATATTGTCGGCTGCATAGTCGCTAGAAGGCGGCGGCGCGGGCGCCTTGTTGCCGTGGATAATCCCGCTCCAGCCGGCTGTCTGCCATTGTTGCATCATCAGTTGGACGGTTGCGTTGATCCAGAAGTTATGATAATCGGCGACCGGTAGCGTGGTAATCGGATATACTTGGTAGCCGTGCGCCTGATAAAACGTCGTCAGCGCTGTAAAGGCGTCCACGGTTTGTTGATAGGGCGTGGCCGCATACACGTCGTTGGTGCCTGTTCCAATAAACAGGGTTTTGGTTTGGGCGTCTGGATACCGTTGACTTAATGGGGTCTGGCCAAAGATCTTAGTCGGATGCGTCCCTTCATAGTAGTTGACGGCTTCACTCATGGTGAGTCCGGCCAGGCCGACCTCAATGGTTTCAAAATTTTCCGGATTGGCCAGATACGAGAGCGTTTTGCTGGGCATCTCGCTGCCAGCGATGTTGGAGTCTCCTGCAAATACCAGTACATGGGTCATCTTTTGTATCCTCTTAAATCGCCGCTATCCTTTTACAGGCCGCTTCGAGACAGCAGATACGCCTCAATAAGGGCCCGTTCGCTTGCAGAGAGCGTCCGATCGTAAATCAGAATCTCGACGATGTTGCCGTAATAATAGGCGGCGTTAACCCCTGAACCGATTCTGGGTTGCGTCGCATTGATGTTGTCGGTGTTGCTCGCCGCCGTCGTCCACCCGCTGGTGGAGGCCGTCGAGTTGTTGCTGGCAACGGTAATTGAGGCGCTGCGATTGACGAAGTCCGCGACATAGGTATTGACTGCATACGCCGAAGGCGTCGCCAGCGTCTTGGTTAAATAGCTCATGGCGGCGGCGTCTCCATTGCGTCCGGCCATGCTGTCCTTATAAACGGCGCCGTTGTATTCGCGGTAAATCACGAGTCGGGCGACGGTATACGATTGCGTGTTGAACTGGAGCAAATACCGCTGGCTATTCGTAGGAGGTCCTCCTGAGACAATCATAAATACCGTGGCCCCGGGAATGTTCCTTAAAATGCCGCCTGCCGCCGCTGGCAGGTCCAGCCAATCATCCACGCCATCAAAATGCAGTGAGGGCAGATGATTCAGCGCATCGCTGACTAATTGCGGCTGCGAGGCCTTAACGCCTTGCGTCGCGTCGTACGCGGAACCCGTCGCAGCCTGATTCGCCCAGCGCGCCACTGTCGTCGATCCCAGCGTCGTATCCATCGTTACGCCTGCATCGGCCTTGAGCCAGAGTTTTAGATTGGCGATCGTCGTCGGCTCGATAAGAGAGGCTTTCAACAGCCCGCCGCCGTAACCACCGGGCGTCAGGACGCCCGCCCCCGCCCAATCGGCGAAGGCGGCCATCCATGTGAGCGCGAGTATCCCGCACCATAAAAATCGTTTTGTCATCGTTCTAGCGCTCCTGCTCGAACCAGAGGGACGCATGAACCGATGTCGTCGCAACGCCTTTTACCAGGTTGAGGTTGTCCGCGCCGCGCTGGTAAACGGCCCCGCTGGCCGCGCTGGTCGCATTGGAGCTGGCGGTCATGCTGGTGTTGCTGCTGACGGTTTGAATGGTCAGCGTATTGCCGCCGGTAATTACAATGCGATCGCCTGGCGCAAAATCCTGCGTGAAGCTGGCTCCGACGCCGGTAATTGTCGCGCTGCCGACGGTGGTGCTCACGGTCCCTGCAAGGTTAGAGGATTTTGCGCGACACTCCAGCGTTAATGGATAGAACGTCTGGGCGAGGCCGCTGCGAGCGCCCAGAAAAAAGGCCGCCTTGGTCACGCTGCCGCAATTCAGCTTGATGGTATCCGAGGCGTCCACCGACAACAGGAGTCCGGCGGCGCGGGTGACGCGCGCGTCGTCGGCGCTGACCAGGGTGACGGTCGTATTGGTCGAATCCGCTTTATAAAGGTGGCGCGTCGTAACGGCTCCTGACAGACGAGAGTCTGCAAGCGCTGTTTGCGTGGCGAGCGTTGCCACAGCAAGCGCCAGTAAGAGATATTTAAGCATGGTCGTGGTATTCCCCCTTGACGTTATGGTAAGTGAACACGCGGACGCCGCGCCCAGAGAGTGCCTCTCTGTCGAAACGCCACCGCGAAAAGAGCCTGATCAGGAATCGTCGCCTGGTGTCCGCAACCCCTCGAACATGTGAGCGTTGCGACGCCTGTCACATATCAGCATGGCCGATCGGGCTCAAAAAGCATAGCGAATTAGATTTACGATTTTTTGAAACCCTCTCCCTGCTTTGTTTTTTGTCCTTTGGCTCGTTTATAATTATTTACAATTTGCCTTCCATACCCTGTTCTGGCACAAAATTTTCCTCTGAGGCGTGCTTTCGTATGTCTCTGCTCCTCCTCGCCGGCTCCTCCATTGGCAGGTTGTGCGCGGAAGAAACGCTCCTTTATGCTGGAAGTGCGTGAGCTTTGCCCGTTTGGGGCGGCTCAGAAAGAGACGAAACGGATCATCGCTGATGGAAACGCCCAAAGAGTCGCGGGCCGGAGCCGATAGACCTTTTAACCAGCTTCTGGCCGTTGTGCTGGCGGTTATCTTTGCTGTGGCTGTGGTGTTTGCCATCAATTATTTTCATCTGGATTCTCTAATCGAGGACCTTGAACTCAAGACCTACGATATGCGGGCCTTCCTGCAAAAAGGACCATTGGCTCATCAACCCAGCGAAAACATCGTCATCGTGCAATTTGACGACGTGACGCTGAACACCTTCGAAGATGAATTCGGTACCTGGCCCTGGCCGCGCAACGTACATGCCGACATGATGGGCTGGTTCAACGATGCAGGCGCCCGCATGGTCGCCTACGACATCATGTTCGTGTCCCGTCAAAAAGGGTCGCACGAGCAGGATCAACAGTTGATTGACGCCTTTCGTCGCTATCCGAACGTCTATATCGGCATGAATTTTGATAATAACTACGGCCTGCTCAAAGATATGCGAAAAGCGCCCGGCGCCGAGGCGTTTCGTAGCATTCAACCGTTGTCGATCTCAATTGAAAACCAATTGGCTCGCCATAACGAAAGCGGATTGCTGCGCCCTCGCGTCCTGAATCTGGATGCAAGCGGCCAGTTCTTTGAAAATCCGGGGATGACCTACAACAATTTTCGCGGGATTCTGCCGGGACTTCTCGCGCAAAAACAACGCATTGCGTTTGTGAATCACAGTCGTGACAAGGACGGCGTCAGTCGCAGTAACCCTTTATTCTTTCGTCTGGAGTGGGAAGAGCCGCTGATAAGCGCAGCGCGGCCTTTTCGTTTCGATGCGGCCGCTGGCGCATGGAAAGATCAGGAAGCGGGCGAACAACGCGGAAAATGGCTGGATGCTAAAAATGAGTGGATCAATGCGCAAGGCTGCCGAATGCAACCGCAAAACCCGGCCAAAACCATCGCGCGCTGCCAGAAAACGCTTCATACAGACTATTACCCCTATATGGGGCTCAGAATGCTATTGGATTTGAAAAACGCTGGAAAATCCACGTCCAGAATTGTACTGACGCGCAACGGCGAACTCCGGATAGATGGGTCGTCGCTGACTGTGCCGCTGGACGCTGACGGGGCGATGCTTCTCAAGTGGTACAACATGAGCATTGAGCAAGAGGCCATCGAGGTTTCGCTTAAGCAAATGGAAGAAGCCCGGCTGGCCATGGCGGTCGAGCATCCAGGGGACGTTCCGCAAATCAAGGCGGTTGAGGAGCAGCTTCGCTCGCAGCTCCAGCGGGATTTTCCGCCGAAGCCTTATGCAGAAATTTCGGCGTGGCGCATCCTGAAGGCGATGAAGGATGAACGCTCCGGCGGCCTCACCGCCGCAGATAAGGACTTGAAGAATTCCCTGAAAAACAAGGTTATTTTTGTCGGCACCACGGCTGTTGCCACTTATGACATCAAAACGACGCCTATTGCGCAGGCCATGCCGGGCGTCGTCATTCAGGCGACCGTGTTTGATAATCTTCAGCAAAATGCGGGCTTTATGCGGCGCATTGACGATATCTATAATATTTTGCTGATGCTGGCGTTATGCGCTATTTCCGCGACGGCTATCTTTCGGCTTCGATCGGCGTTGGCTGCCAGCATGGTGGTGGCCGTTCTGTTGGCTTTATACCTGGGAGCCGCCGTTCTCGCCTTCCAGAAGCTGAATTTGTGGATTAATACGGCCGCGCCGCTCATCGCCGTGACGGTGGTGACGATGCTGACCTATATGATCAAATACGTCAGTAAGAACCGCGCCTACGAACGCACCTACGTCATGGCGACGACAGATGCGATGACAGGGCTTAAAAACCACCGATTCTTTCAGGAGCATTTGCGCGAATCCATTCAGTTTTCCAATCGCTTTAACAGCAAATTTTCGTTGTTGCTGATCGATATTGATCACTTCAAGAAATTCAACGATTCGTTTGGCCACCAGGCGGGCGACGAAGTGTTGCGCGCGGTCGCTCGCAAGCTCAAGACGTCCGTTCGTAGTAACGATCTTGTTGCGCGTTACGGCGGCGAAGAAATGGCCATTGTGCTGGACAAAGCCAACGAGCGCGAGGCTCTGGAAGTGGGCGCTAAAATTGTTCGCGCAGTGGCGGAAGAGGCTTATCCCATCGCCGCGGGCGTTTCCAAACATGTGACCATCAGCGTCGGGGCGGCGACTTACCCCACGCATGGCAAGACCCCCGCAGAGCTGATCGAGTTTTCAGATCAAGGGCTGTATCGTGCCAAGGAGTCGGGACGAAACCGCGTTGGGGCGCAATATGATGCGGACATGCCGCCAAAAGAAGCTGATTCCGGCTCAGCAGGCGACAGTCACAAGCCCGCCTGAGGCCCCGACGTCTCTGGAAACGCCTGAAAAATCACCAGATTATCGCGGTGAATCAGAATTTCGGCCTTGGCGGGCGCTGTCTGACCTAGAATTTGCACAATATCCTGGCGCTTGCGTCCGAGAATGCGTCGTACGTCGTCGGCGTCATACTGGCACACGCCGCGCCCCAGCTCGTGGCCTGCGCGATCTTTGACGCTCACCACTTGCCCGCGCGTAAAGTCGCCGCGCGCTTCTTCCACGCCAATCGCCAGCAGGCTGGCCCCGTCGTCACGAAGCGCTTGCGCTGCACGTTCATTAAGAATCAGAACGCCGTTATACCCTGAGGCCAGACCAATCCAGCGTTTTTTGCCCGACAGTGAGGATTGCGCAAGCGTGAGCGTTCCCGGCGGCGTTGCATCAGGATCCGCTGCGTTCCAGTCATAAAGGAGCGCGGCTTCGATCACATCCGGCCTCAGGCCGTTGGCGATGATGGCGTTGACGCCGCTTAATGCCGCCATGCGCGCGGCCTCCAGTTTGCTGGCCATTCCGCCGCGTCCCTGGCTGGAGAGTCCACGCGTGCGGATAGCGCCCAGCTCTTCAATGGTATGAATCACGGGAATTAGCTCAGCAGCAGGATTCTCCGATGGATTATCCGTATAAACGCCCGCTACATTGGTCAGCATCACCAGTACATCGGCTTCCAGACGGCTGGCGACCAGAGCGGAAAGCTTATCGTTATCGCCAAAGCCTTTGCTTTGGGTGTCTTCTTCAAGTTCGGCAGTGGCGACCGTGTCATTTTCATTGAGAATGGGAACAACTCCCAGTTCCAACAGGCGCTCCAGAGTGCCATGGAGGTTAAGATATTGCTGGCGGTCGGCGAAATTGCCTTCCGTGACCAGAATCTGAGCGATTAAAAATCCTTCCTGCTCAAAAATCTGGCGGTAGGCGTCCATCAAGGCGCTTTGTCCCACAGCTGCGGCGGCCTGCTTATCGACCAGTGGACGCTTGCCAGATGCCGGACGCGAGAGTCCTAACGCCTGAACGCCCAGGCCGACGGCGCCGGATGAAACGATGATCGTTTGAACGCCTTCGCGCATGAGTTGAGCGCATTGCTTCATAAGCGTCTGGAGACGTTCGCGCGCCAGATGCCCATCGTCGCCGATGACGATACCCGTCCCCAGCTTGACGACTGCCCGTCGGATGCCGCTGCTTCGCGCTGACTGCGTTTTCATAGGGCTCAGTATAGATCAACGCCCGCGCCGCGTCAGCCGCTGGGCTCGGGCAAGCCATAGCGTCCACGCCTATCACGATTTTGTAACATTCAGGCAAGACGCGCGATTTTTGGTTTTTTTCACGCTATACAAGTGTAAACGTATGTCGTTTCGATAGGTCTCTTTTTCTCGTCAGTCCCCCCCGTTTCCCTCGGAGGTTTCCATCCCCATGATTGGCCCCTCTCATTTTGCCTCTCTCGTTGCGCACGAAAGCAAACTGCAATGCTCTTACCGCGCCTTTCGCCTGATTGCGCTGGCGCTGGTGGCTATTATGAGCGTGTTTGGGGCTTCTCTGGCATTCGGCGGCGACAAGCTGGTCGGGTCGGTCTCGTTTACGGAAAGCTCGTATCGCGTGGGCGCTGGGGATGTCCTGTCCTTCCATGTTTACCATCAGGACGATCTTAACCAGTCCAGTATTCTCGTTCGCTCGGACGGATTGGCCTCGTTCAACGGCGTGGGCGAGCTGCGGGTGGAAGGCCGATCCATTGGCGAAATCCAGAAAATGCTGGAACAATCGCTGAGCGAGCTGGTCAAACAGCCCATTGTGACGGTTACCGTAACGCAAACCCGCCCCGGCACGATCTATCTGGCGGGCGCGGTGAAACATCCCGGCATGTATCAGCTCTCGACGGGTAATCAGAACAGTATGACCGGCCCTTCCAGCACGGGACCTATCGCCCGTATCGATCTGCGTCTGTCCAATATTCTGGCCAATGCGGGCGGCGTTAAAATGAACGCCGACCTTAGCAATGTTCGCATTACCCGCCAAGGGCATGAAGGCGGCGAAGAAAGTATCGCCGTTGATCTCTGGCGGATGTTGCGCAACGGGGACGCTTCTCAGGACGTCATGCTGCAATCCGGCGATGCCATTAATATCCCGGAACTGCCGAATATGGCCATGTCTGACGCCGACTACGATCTGGTGCTTAATTCTTCAATCGGGCCTGAAACGTTTCCCGTTCGCGTAATTGGCGAGCTGAAGACGCCTGGCGTCTATTATTTACCGGGGAATTCCCCTTATCTGAACTCTGCCGTCGCCATGGCGGGCGGCTACACTCAGGAAGCCAACAAGAAAATCGTCGCGATTCGACGCTTCACTAAGGATAACGACGCTTCGACCCTCTATGTCGATCCCAATAAGCTTGATATCGTGTTACGCCCCAACGATGTGGTGTACGTCAGCGAGCGATCTCTCGCCAAAGGCAGTCGATTTTTCGAGCGCGTGGGTCAGATCCTCAAGCCATTTACCGATTCTGCGTTTACGGCTGGGATGCTTCGCAGCTTTTAGCAGGCGTTCGCGAAAATACTTCCATCGTCCAGTTGTCTGTCAGCGGATTAAAAAACGCGGACGAGGCGATCATGGCGGCGTTATCGGTGCAGTAAGCCATTTTCGGTACACAAACGCGATAATCGGGATGATTTGAAGCGAACGCCTGAAACCGCTGTCTTAGGCCCTGATTCGCCGATACGCCGCCCGCAATGGCAATCGTCGTCAAATTCCGCGCCTCGGCGCAGGCCAGCGTCTTGCGAAAGAGCGTTTCGACCACTGTGTGCTGAAACGAAGCCGCCAGATCTTCTTGTAGAGTTGGAGAGGGCGCGGGCTCTGCGCACGCGCGTTCGTAAGCGCGCCGCATCGCGGTCTTCAATCCGCTAAAGCTGAAGTCATAAGGGCCCTGCGTGCGCGCCGTCGGGAGGTTAAACGCTTTTGAATTTCCGTGTTGCGCCAGTCGATCGAGCGCAGGACCACCAGGAAAACCAGCTCCCAGCAAACGCCCCGTCTTGTCATAGGCCTCGCCGACGGCGTCATCGAGCGTTTCTCCCAGAATTTCCATCCGGTCGTAATCGCTCACATGGATCAGCTGCGTGTGACCGCCGCTGACCAACAGGCAGAGAAAAGGCGGTTTCAAATCGCTGTCCAGATAATTGGCGCACACATGCCCGTATAAATGATGAACCCCACGAAACGGCTTGCCGCTCACCAGGCTGAGCGCCTTGGCGGCGTTGGCTCCTATCAGTAGCGAGCCGATTAACCCCGGCCCCAGGGTCGCCGCAAAACAATCCACGTTTTCCAGAGACAGCCCGGCTTGTTGAAGCGCCTGATCCAGACAGCGATTGATCGCCCCAAGATGCTGTCGCGCCGCTGCCTCTGGCACCACGCCGCCATATTGCGCGTGCAATTCATTCTGGGTCAGAATAATATTTGCAAGCGTACGCCTACCGTCCTCAACGACGGCGACGGCGGTCTCATCACAACTGGTTTCAAGCGCCAGAATTCGCATCAGAAACGTCGCGCATTTTCGTGTCAGGCGGGACCTTTAGGGGTGACGTCGGCGCGCGCTTGTCCGCCGGGCGCCCAATGATACACCACGCTCACGTAAGTAAACGCTGTTGGACATGCAATGGCTTGCGGCGACACGGTACAGCCGCCATGGCGACCCAGATTGGCAACGCTGAGCGTATAGCCATCTCCCGCCGTTAGCGCATTAGCAGACACAAAATCCGTAAACCCTTCGGGCGCCTTCCCGCTCTGAATCTGATATTGCTGAGCCGCGCCGGGAATTTGCGACGTGAAGGTTTCAGCGGCCATTTTTTCGGTCGCTTGAATCGTTTCAATCCGTTCGTCCAGACGCTTTTCGATTTGCGGTCCCTGACACGCCGCCAACGGTAGCGCAAGCCCGCAGAGCGCGGTCATCGTTAATAGCGTTCTTAATAAGCGCGTATCGGGGAGAAAATGCGTCATGAACGGGCCTCATACATGCTGGAAGCTGGATTATACCGAAAAACGCGCGATTCTTGTTCGTTCACCATTAGAGCGACGTCGGCCCAACCGTTTCTGCCCGTGGGCAATACCCGAATCGCTTTACCGCGCCCATAAAACACTTCGCGATGCTCAACCAGAATCGAGATATCCATTAATCCGTCATTGGCCGTGCGGTCGTACATGATCTGCTCGGCGACGCCGTCGCGGTTGATATCCAGCCCGCGCGTCTGGACATCGACGACCGGCAGAGGAGGCGACTTCCGTTCTTCGCCGGAAGACGCGATCATCATGTTGTTGAGAGGCTCAGGCGGCGCGCGATCAGGGGTGGGCGCCGCCGGCAACGGGGCTCTGGCCAGCGTTCCATCGGCATTGAAATTGGAACGCGCCTCGATTTTTTTCAGGCGAAGGGTTTGCGTCGGGCGACGGTCTTCAATGAGCGACATTGCCACCGGGTCGGTTTCGTTCACGGGGGCGTCAATCCCGTGGAGACGATCGCGGCGTGAACCGAACAGGCGGGCTAAAAAGCCGCGTTTATCGCCTTCTCTCGCAACATGGGTTTCGCCGGTCAGATTGTCGCGTTCATAGACGATTTGCGAATTAGCGCGATCGACCCAATGCTCGTAACGGAAAAAGAGCTGATACGTCAGGCCAAACAGCAGCAGAATAGCGACGACGGCAGGCATGCGGAACGCTCCTCAGAGAATAATGCAATCTAGCTACTATTCTACCTGATGTTTGTCAATTGAAGCGCACGCGCTTTCAGCAATTTTTCTAACGAAGCCCGCCCGCTCCAGCGGTCGCCAGCGCCTTATAGGTAACGCCTTCGCGCGCCATACGCTCCAGGGCTTCCTGCAGGCGGTTTTCCGGCTGCGTCAGCGCCACGCGGAAATACCCTTCGCCTGCCGGTCCGTACCCATTGCCAGGCGGCGTGACGATGCCGCATTTGTCCAGTAACAGGGTGACGAAGGCCTCGCTCGTCATTCCGGAAGGGACCGGCGCCCAGAGGTAGAACGTCGCCACCATCGGGTCGACCGGCCAGCCCAGATCGCGCAGCCCCTGGACGAACATATCGCGTCGACGGCCGTAAATGGCGTTGTGATCGCGCGTCAGCTCTTCGGCGCGATCCAGGCCAAACGAAGCCGCGCGTTGAATGGCCGTGAACACGCCGCTATCGGTATTGTTCTTGATAGAGCCCAGTGCGCCGACGGCCTCGCGATTGCCCACGGCAAAACCAACGCGCCAGCCTGTCATATTAAACATTTTACTGAAGCTGAACATCTCAATGCAGACGTCCTTGGCGCCAGGTTGTGCGAGAAAACTGGGCGCCTGGTAACCATCGAAGGTCATCTCGGAGTAAGCATTATCGTGGCACAGCACGATGTCATGCGTACGACAGAAGGCGAGCGCCTCCTGAATAAACTTCTCAGGCGCAATCGCGCCCGTAGGGTTGTTCGGGTAATTCAAGAACATCAGCTTGGCGCGTTTGGCGATCTCGCCGGGGATTGTGTTGAAATCAGGCAAAAACTGCCGATCCGCGCTAAGCGGCATCACAAACGTTTCGCCGCCGCAAAGCGTCGTGTAGTTGCTATAGACCGGATAGGCTGGCGATGGGCACAGCACGACGTCGCCCGGCTGAATATAAGCCAGAATCAGGTGAGCGATGCCTTCTTTTGCCCCAATGAGAGCCATGGTTTCGCTGGCGGGATCGACTTCGACATCAAAACGGCGTTTCATCCAGCGACTCACGCTTTCGCAGAACGGGAGGCTGCCCTTGTAGGCGGGATACGTATGCGTAGCCGGATCCTGAACCGCTTCGGTCATCGCCTGAATAATCGGCTGGGGCGTCGGCAAGTCGGGATCGCCGATGCCCAGATTGATGATATCGACGCCGCGCGCGCGGGCTTCTGCAATTTTGCGGTCTAATTCGGCGAATAAATAGGGCGGCAACTTGCCCAGATTGGCGGTCGGACTCGGCATGACGGATTCCTCGGGATTCTCAGGGGCGAATAACTGCGGTATTCTAACGCAAACGCCATGACTGACCAACACGCTACCGCCACGGCGATTGCCCTGCCCGTCGCCCTCGACCCCAGCGCCTTGAAGGCGTCCGATGCCGTGAACGCCGCGAGTGTGGCCGCGCTGTTTGAAGAACTCCTCTGGACGCTGCCGGCGACCCTCAGCGTTGAGACGCGCTATGAAGGCCCGCTGGGAGAGGAGCATCCGTGCGGCTTTATCGCCTTGTTTCGCGATGAAGCGGATTTAACGCGTGCGCGCGATCGCGTTTTGTCGCTGCTGGCGGCGACGCCCGAATTCAGCGACGCCGGATTGACGGTCGGTTTGCCGCAACGCGTCGCGCCAGACGATTGGGCTCATGCGTGGAAGCGATTCTGGGGGGTGACGCCCATCACGCCGACATTGATCATTCGGCCTTCGTGGGAGCCGTATGACGCAAAAGCTGGCGAAACGGTCATCACGCTGGACCCCGGCTGCGCGTTTGGCACGGGCGCGCACGAAACCACGCGCCTGATGCTCGAAGCGATGGAGTCTCTTGCTCGGGGGTTGGATTTTCATCGTCTGCGGGTGTTGGATGTGGGGTGTGGGTCTGGCGTTCTGGCAGTTGTCGCAGCCCTGTGGGGCGCGCAAGACGTGACCGCGATTGATATTGAACCCGAAGCGATTCGCGCCACGCATGAAAACGCCCGCGTTAATGGCGTTGAACGGGCGGTTCATGCCTCTACGACGCTGATTGCAGACCTGCCCTTGACTCCATACGACTTAATCCTCGCCAATATTCAGGCGCCTGTGATTCTGGCCATGCTGAACGAGATGCGCCAGCGACTCCGGCCAGACGGCGCGCTGTTGCTCAGCGGCTTGATTGAAAGCTCTGTGGGTCTTGTCCGTGACTCTTTGACCGATGATGCGTGGTATGACGTCGCGCAACGACAACAGGGTGACTGGTTTTCCCTTATCGCTCGGAGGACGGCATGACGGCGGGCGAGTCGAGCCCGGCTTTTGACGCTATGCGCGTCAGTCGGTTTTTTTTGCCTTTTCCGGCGCCGGTAGACGCCTTGCCCGCCCGGATTCTCGTGACTCAGGAGGACGTTGTCCATAAATTGGCGCATGTGCTTCGCCTGCGGGCTGGCGATCCGTTGCTGGCCATCGATGGCGAACGGGAGGTCGCCTATGAGGCCACTGTCGATGCAATCGGTCGCGATCAGGCGACTATTTCCCTGTGGCGGCCATATGCGCGCGCAGTTGAAACCCCGATTGCCTTAACGCTCGGCGCCGCCCTGATTAAAGGTCAACGTTGGGACTGGCTGCTGCAAAAGGCGACAGAGTTGGGGTGTCGTCGCCTGCTGCCCATTGAGTCCGAGCGGTCGATTCCGCACATCGGCTCGCCCCAGAAGAAGCGGGAACGTTGGGAAGCGGTCGCGCGCGCCGCCGCTGAGCAGTCTGAAGGGTTGTTTTTACCAGAAATTGCGCCGCCTATGGCGCTGCCTGTTTTCTGCGACGCCGTGCGGGGCGCCTCGCTCAAAATCGCCCTGGAAGCCCGCGCCGTCTCATGTGAGGGCCCCGCTGACGATTTAAGAGAACCGCTGCGACTGCTGCTGCGCAAGCATGCGCATGCCAAAAGCGCCGTGTTGGCCGTCGGACCCGAAGGCGGCTGGACCGCGCAGGAGTTGGACTCTTTGCGCGTAAGCGGGTTTCGCTTCGCTTCGCTCGGCGAGCGCGTTCTGCGAAGCGAAACCGCCGCCTTGACGGCGCTTGCCGCACTGATTTACGAATTCTGCTGACGCGCTTGTCATCAGCAGCGCATCTGCCCTCGCGATATAATGCAGCCTTGCGACTGTGATGCGATGAGCGCCTGATGACACCCCCTGCCGTTCGCGTAGAAACTGACTTGCTCGGCCCCGTTGAGACGCCTGTCGACGCCTATTGGGGCGCGCATACCCAGCGGGCGACGCAAAACTTTGATCTGATTGGCTACCCCGCGCCGTGGCCCTTGATTCAGGCGATGGCGCAAGTTAAAAAAGCTTGCGCGCAGACAAATGCCGAATTGGGCTTTTTGGATACATCGCGCGCTAAGGCCATTGTCGCCGCTTGTGACGGGATTCTCTCAGGCGCGCTCGGCCCAGAGCATTTCCCGGTGGATGCGTTGCAAGGCGGGGCGGGTACTTCTACCCACATGAACGTGAACGAAACCATCGCCAATCGCGCGTTGGAAGGGCTGGGATTCCCCAAGGGGCATTACGCCGAGCTGCATCCCATTGAGCATGTCAATCTCCATCAGTCGACCAACGACGTGTATCCAACGGCTCTGAAAATCGCCGCCATTGACGCCTGTCGTCGTCTGAGCGAAGCCCTGGCTCGTCTTCAGGGCGCGTTTCAGGATCGCGAAATCGCGTTTCAAGACATTCTCAAAATGGGACGCACCGAATTGCAAGACGCCGTGCCGATGACGCTCGGTCAAGAGTTTTCGGCTTTTGCCGAAGCAATTTCGCGTGACCGCTGGCGGGCCTTCAAGTGCGAAGAGCGCCTGCGCATCGTCAATATTGGGGGTACCGCGATTGGTACGGGGTTGACAGCCCCGCGCGCGTATATTTTTCGGGTGATTGAAATTCTCCGCACGCTCACCGGCCAGGGATTGAGTCGAGGCGAAAATCTGATTGACGCCACGGCCAACGTCGATTGCTTTGTGGAAGTGTCCGGTATTCTCAAGGCCTGCGCCGCTAATCTGGTGAAAATCGCTGACGACCTGCGCCGCTTGCAACTGCTGGGCGAAATTCATTTGCCTGCCTTACAGGCCGGATCCTCAATTATGCCGGGAAAAGTCAATCCGGTGCTGTTAGAGGCTGCGATTCAGGCGGGATTGAAAACCATGGCCAATGACGGCTTAATTGCCGCCGCCGCTGCGCGCGGCTCGCTGCAAATCAATGAATTTTTGCCGCTAATTGCGCACGCTCTGCTGGAATCGTTCCGACTGCTGGAGAAGCTTGCCGAAGCCCTGACGCCTTTCATCGGCGCGATCGAAGCCAACGCAGCGCGCTGCGCCCAGTACGCGATGGATAGCTCGACCTTGGCGACGGCTTTGCTGCCAAGTGTCGGCTACGATCGCGCGACCGCTTTAGTGAAAGCCTATCAGGCGCTTGAAAACCCGCCCTCGTTTGGCAATTATCTGCGTCAGCAGCTCGGCGACGCCCTCGTCAACGAGGCGCTCTCTCCGCAACGCCTGTTGTGTCTGGGCGATGCCCGCCCACCCGCGTGCATCGAGGAGAACCGCGCATGAATAAAACGCCCAAAAGCCTGCGCTTGCATATCGGTCTGTTTGGCCGTACCAACGTGGGGAAATCGTCTCTGCTGAATGCTGTTGCCGATCAACAAGCGGCTATTACCTCTCCTGTAGCGGGA
The DNA here is from genome assembly GCA_016712355.1 of Vampirovibrionales bacterium. NCBI lineage: Bacteria > Bacillati > Candidatus Melainabacteria > Vampirovibriophyceae > Vampirovibrionales > Vampirovibrionales bacterium. The sequence goes on from JADJRF010000005.1 coordinate 1,717,866, forward strand.
ACGACCACCGACGTAGTCGAAAAAAGCATGGAGCTGCTGCCTATTGGCCCGGTCACGTTTTTGGACACTGCCGGGCTTGATGATCGCTCCGCGTTGGCGCCCGCCCGAATTGAACGGGCTTATCGCGCAATGGGACGCGCTGACGTCATCGTGTTGGTGTGCGAGCCTGACGTCTGGAGCGACTGCGAAACGGCTATCGCTCAGGAAGCCCGCGCCAAGGGTCTGCCCCTGATCGTGGCGTTTAATAAGACAGATAAAGCTGCGGTGGATCCGGATGTCCAAGCCTCGGCGCAGGGGGTTGCGACTGCTATCCTCTATGGCAGCGCCATTTCGTCGGATCCGCAGGCGCAAGAGCGTTTAAAGAAAGACTTTAAACAAGCGCTCGCCGCGCATTTGCCCGAGTCGTTTTTTGCGCCACCTGCGCTTGCGGGCGATTTGCTGCCTCCGGGCGGCCTTGCGGTTTTGGTCGTTCCGATTGATCTCCAGGCTCCGAAAGGTCGGCTGATTCTGCCGCAGGTGCAGACGATTCGCGATTTGCTGGATAACGACGCCGCCGCGCTGGTGGTGAAAGAGCGCGAATACCCGGCGTTGCTTCAGCGTCTGAATGCGCCGCCGGATCTGGTGATTTGCGATTCTCAAGTGGTCGCGCGCGTGGTAGCGGACACGCCGCCCCAGACGTCGCTGACGACCTTTTCTATTTTATTCTCCCGCCTTAAGGGCGATTTGCAGACGATGGCGCGCGGCGCGGCGCGTATCGAGCAATTAAGGCCTGGCGATCGGGTGTTGATTGCTGAAGCCTGTACGCATCACGCGCTCGAAGACGATATTGGTCGCGTTAAAATTCCGCGCTGGTTGCGTCAGTATACCGGTTGCGCGCTGGAGATTGACACTTACGCGGGTCGCGACTACCCCGAAAATCTGGGCGATTATCGCCTGGTAATTCACTGCGGGGGCTGTATGATCAATCGCCGCGAGATGCTCAGCCGCATGGGCGTGACGGATGAACATGCATTGCCCATCACCAATTACGGCGTCGCTATTTCGGCGTTGCAAGGGGTTCTGCGTCGCGCCCTGTCGCCCTTCCCGCTGGCGTATGCTGCGTATGACGAGGCGTTGAAAATGCCTCAGGAGTCTGTCTGATGGAAACGCCGTCGTTTGCGGCTCACCATGAAGATGATCACGGGGACGATCACGCTGATGTGCGTCTTCATCCGCCTGTGACGTATTTGATGGCGCTGGCGATCGGCGCCATAGCCCAGTGGTTTTTCCCGCTCCTCTTGCCAGGAGGTCTGTGGGTGCGCATCGCCGGCGTTCTTTTGCTCGTGGTTTCTGTGAGCTTGTTTCGGCGCTGCATTGGGCTTTTTCGGCAGCATGCGACGCCGTTGCCGCCGTGGAAGCCATCGAAGGCGCTGATTCAAACCGGCCCCTATCGTATCAGCCGCAACCCGATTTATCTCTCGTTGAGTCTGACCCTATTGGCGTTCGCGCTGATTTTTCTCAATCCATGGGGGCTGATGACCCTGCTTGTGGTGACGCTCGTCATCGACCGCCTGGTGATTGCCCGGGAAGAAGTCTATTTATTGCGTGCGTTCGGCGATACTTATGCACAGTATCAACGCCGCGTCCGACGGTGGCTTTAGGCCGTGATGGGGCTTTAACGCAAGGCGCATTGCTGCGTATTGGACGCAGGCATACGATTCCAGGGCATTTTTGCCAATAAGACTGCCATCATGCACGTGTTACTGAGGCCTGCAAAGAGCATGCCCGCTCCTGCGATGGGGGCCAGCAGCCACAGCGGCGGGTAAAATGTTCCAATCAGGACCATGGCGCCGACAATCATCTGCACTTGGCGCAGAATGCTGACGCCCTGCTTGACGGATTCCGTCTGACGGCGCGCGGCCTTCCAGCCATTGAGGCCGCCTTGCAGTAACACCGCGTGCGAAATCCCCATGGACTCCAGAAATGCGTTTGCCTGCTCCGCGCGTCCTCCGCTTTGACAGCTTAAAATAATATGCTGCATGGATTTTAATTGCCCGCAGGCGCTCGGTAGCTCATCCAGCGGAATATTGCGCGAGCCGGCGATTCGCTCGCGCGCAAATTCATCGCGCGTGCGCACGTCAATGATGTGGGCGGTTGCTTCGGGTTGAATTTCCTGGGCGTTGACGATGGTTGGCATCGAAAGGGCTCCTTTGCGGGGTTACAGTGGGGGGCAATAAAGCGTTTGTAGCAGGTCCAGCAGCGCAAACAGACGCGGATCTCTTACGCGATAGAAAACCTGGTGGCCTTCTCGACGCGCGATCACAATCTCTCTGTCTCGCATTTTAGCGAGATGCGTCGACATCAGCGATTGCGAGACCGAAAGGGATGCTTCCAGCGTCTGCACGGAGCGTTCGCCTTCTCGCAGCGCGCACAGGATGGATAGCCGTACAGGATGCGCCAGGGTTTTCAGGCATCCAACGGCTTGCTCGATTTTGAGAGGGGTTTCTGACATCTTGAAATCAAGATATCATAATTTTAAAATGTTTCAAGGGCTTATCCCCCCGTTGGCCCTGACTGAGCGCAATGTCCTGTCGGATAGCGATACTCCCCTTCATCGAAGGCGTTTTCTCCAGTATGACAAAAAACCACGAGCGCGGTGAGCGCGACGGTCGATAATAATATCGCTACTGCGCTCAGACATCCGCAACCAGCCAGGCCCCAAAGCCACTGTTTTTCTCGTCGGCGATCTCTCGCCTGCTGTTCGTCCATCGCTTCCTCTTCTCCCAACAGCGCAACTCTTGTCCCAGTTTGTGATTATAGTGGTCCAGCCTTGCTATCAGAGTGCGACGAATGAGCATTTCAGCTTTTCGAACGAGATCGATTGAGGGGGCGGCTCATGCGCGTCCGCATGCTGTCCCATGAATGGGCCTCTTCTCTTCTAACGTCCTGGCTAATGGGCCGTATAAGGGTTTCTTGGGTATATTCAATTACACCTACTTTTTATGTGGTATAAGGCGATGCCAACACAAGCGTCTTTGGAACGATTTACTGTAGAAACCGCCAACAGTAACAAGACGATGGTGATAATCCTCGCCATTGTCACTGGGGTGATGGCGCTCATCGGTCTGGGCGTCTGGTGGTGGTCGGATGCCGAAGCAACACGGGCGGCAGAAGCATCCTACGCCAAGGCGCAGGATGCTTGTGAACAGGGCCAGGCCCTGACTTGCCTGGACCATCTCAACGAAGCCCTTCGCCGCAAGGAAAAAGTCGAATATCTGGAACTGAAATATAACGCCCTTGATCACGAAAGCCGGCGCAGCGAATCTCTGCTGACGCTAAACCGCCTGCTGGCGATGACTCCTGACCACCCCCATTACAATTTTTTAAAGTTTGAAGACGAAGCAAACTACGGGGATTGGGAGACGGCCATGCGCTATCTTGAAAAGGCTGTTTCTCGAGCCCCTAATAATGGCGATTACAAAATTGCTAAAGCGACCCAACTGGTGGAGAACAATCGGCGCGCGGAAGCGCTCCCACTATACAAAGAGTTGATTAAGGAAGATCCGCACTATTACCATTATTGGGACCAATATGCCCTGAGCTACCAGAATTTTAATCAATATGATCAAGCCCTGAAAATCCGCCTGGAAGGACTTAAACAAAATCCAAAAGATGACATGCAGTATTTTGGTCTGGGATGTTTATACGATGCGATGAAAAAATACCCGGAGGCCGTTGTCGCCTACCGAAAATCCTTGCAACTGGATCCTATGGAGGACAGTATCGCCGCTCAACGGATTTACGAGATTACTGGCAAGCGCGTACCGCCGGAACTGGAGAACCTGACTTCCCAAACCTTGCCGATTACCTCGCAAGGCAATGTGGTGTTTGTGAAGGCGGATTTAAACGGCGTTACCGGGCGTTTCCTGATCGATACCGGCGCCTCGTTTTGCGTGGCGCCTGCGAATAAGGCTGCCAAATTCAAGCTAAAGCCAACCGGACAGGTGATGGCTTTCCAGACGGGCAACGGCATGATTCAATCGCCCATTGCTTACGGAAACCTTCGGCTAGGAAAACATGATTTTGAGAACTTGCGGATCGCCCTTACTCCGCCCATGAAAGATGATCACGTCGATGGCGTGATCGGCATGGACGTGCTTCAGCAATTCCAGTTTGAAATCAACCGCGAGGCAGGAACCTTGACCTTGCGGCGGACCAACAACGGGTAAATCTGCTGCGGCAAATACGCTCTGAAACCGCTCCTGAATCCGAAAGAAATGCCTTGATTCCGACGTTTATTCTCTTGAAATAATCTGCGCAATAGGGTTGGATGCCGCTGTTTTTTGAGCAAAGTCGAGCTGTGATAAGGACCAATAGGTCAGATCCCCTCACTATCAAATTAATTCACTTACCGCGCGGATTGCCATAGACCGACGCGGGCGCGTCTGGCTTCTTTTTGCGCCGCCCGAAACCGCTTTGCGTAAGCCAAATTCGGCGGGAAGAAAAGCGTTTTTACCACCCCGGCCTTGAGCAACGCTTCATTCAACGACGCCTGCGATCCAGCGCCGGGATAAATGACAGCCAGCGAGCGCCCGTAGCGATCCACCCGCTCAACGTCCCACGCCAGATACACCGTATGGCGCAACGCCAGCGATTGCAGCATGCGCGTCGCTTCCTGAGCGTAGGGCTCGTCGTACGGGGCTTGGCCCGGCTTAAGACGATGCTTTAATTTGGCGGAATGCGATGTTTCCGGCGCATCGATTCCCAGTAAACGGACATGCTCGCCGGGCGATTCAATTCGCCGGTTGTTGTTGAGATCGCAGGCGAGCGTATCGCCGTCAAACACGCGGGTGACAAAGCACGGGGTGCGGTCTTGCGCCGATGATGTGGCGGCTTCTTCCTGATCCCCTGTATCCAAGGGGGGTAGACCACAACTCATTAGACTGGTCATTGCAAGGCTTAGCGCCCAGATAATGGCGCGGCGGTCAAGATTGGGCATAGTCATAAAATCCTTTACCCGACTTCTTGCCCAGACGCCCCGCCGCCACATGCGCCGCCAGCAAGGCGCAGGGACGAAAGCGCTCTTCCTTAAGACCGGCGTGTAACACGTTCATAATCGCCAGACAGGTGTCCAGGCCGATATAATCTGCCAATGTGAGCGGGCCCATCGGATGCCGCATTCCGAGGCGAAAGGTTGCGTCAATATCTTCGGCGCTGGCGACGCCTTCTTCCAGTGCGCGCATGGCTTCATTCAGCAGGGGCATCAGAATGCGATTGGCGATAAAACCGGGGGCGTCTTGCGCCAGAACGGGGGTTTTTCCCAATGCCCGGGCTAACGTAAGCGCTGCGTCGCGTACGTCGTCGCGCGTGCGTTGGCCAGGAATTACTTCAATCAACGGCATCAATGGCGGCGGATTCATAAAGTGCAGGCCGATCACTTGTTCTGGCCGTCGCGTGGCCTTGGCGAGCAGCGAAATCGGCAAGCTGGAGGTATTGGAGGCTAAAATCGCTTTCGGCGAAAGGAATCCGTCTAATTGAGACAGCAGGGCGCATTTGGCGGCTTCGTCCTCAACGATAGCTTCAATCACCCATTCGCTCGGGGCCAGCGCCTGCAAAGTTGGCTCAAAGCGTATGCGCGTTAGAATCTCCTCAGCCGGACGCCCGTCTAATTTATTTTTCTCCGCCAGACGCCGCAAACTGTCTGCGATGGCTGCGCGCGCGGCGCTAAGCGCCTGTTCGGACGTGTCATGCAAGATTACCTGTTCAATAACAGGGGCCTGGGCGAACACCTGCGCAATGCCGCGTCCCATTTGTCCCGCGCCAACCACGCCGATAATGCGCGGTAATGGGGCGTTGGTTGTGCAAACGCTGGTCATCGTCTAGAGGCGCTCAACGACCATTGCGACCGATTCGCCGCCGCCAATACAGAGCGTGACAAGCCCCAGCGTCTTGTCGCGCGCGGCCAACGCGTATAAAAGCGTCACCAGCAAGCGCGCCCCGGATGCGCCAATCGGATGCCCCAGGGCAATCGCGCCGCCATTGACGTTAACGCGTTCAGGGGGCAGGCTTAATTCTTCAATGGCGGCCATTGGGACCACGGCGAAAGCTTCGTTAATCTCGAACAGGTCGATATCGCGCAGACTCACTCCCGCTTTTTCGGCGACGCTTGTAATTGCGCCGATAGGGGCCGTCGTGAACCACTGCGGGTCATGACTAAACGTTACATCAGCCCGGATTTTCGCCAGCGGTTTAAGTTGCCGTTCTCGTGTTGCGCGGGCGGAGGCTACTACTACGGCAGCTGCTCCATCGTTGAGAGTCGAGGCGTTTCCTGCCGTAATCGCGCCCTTGGCGTTAAAGGCTGGTTTCAGCGCCGCCAGTCGATCGAGATCGGCGCGGGCGGGTTCTTCATCCGTATCGACAATCAGCGGCTCTCCCTTGCGTTGAGCAACGCTAACTGGCGTTATCTCTGAACGAAACGCACCGGATGCGCTTGCGGCGCGGGCGCGCTCATAGCTCTGGTGGGCGAACGCATCCTGCGCTTCGCGAGAAAAGGCATAGCGCTCGGCGCACAATTCGCCGGCGGCCCCCATGTGGAAATCATTGTACGGATCCCACAGCCCGTCGAGAATCATGCCATCTGTCAGCGTCTGGTGTCCCATTCTCAGACCCTTGCGGGCATTTAACAAGTAATAAGGCGCACGCGACATCGATTCCATGCCGCCTGCGACGATAACATCGCTATCTCCGGCGCGAATCCGGCTGGCGGCAAGCATGGCCGCATAGAGTCCTGAGCCGCAGACCTTGTTGATCGTCGCCGTTCCGGTGGCAGTCGACAAGCCCGCCGCTAACGCTGCCTGTCGGGCGGGCGCCTGTCCGATGCCAGCGCTCAGGACGCAGCCCATGAGGACTTCATCTGGCGGGCTGGGGTAGAGACCGGCCCGGGTTAACGCCGCCTGAATGACGCTTGCGCCCAGCGTGGGCGCTGGCGCGTCCGCCAGCGATCCCTGAAAACTGCCGATCGCCGTTCGCGCCGCGCCGACGAGATAAACCGGATCTTTCACCGCAAAGCCTCAATAGTGATTCCCATTATTATAGCAATGTTGAGAAGAGAGAAAGTACGGCTGTAAGATGACGATAGAGATGCGGCGACTGAGATCCCATCGGATTTTATGCCTCAACAGACAAGGGATTGGGGGCTCTGGTAATCCTATTTAAATGCTAAAACCCTGCCGAAGCAGGGTTTTGAAGCAGTATAAAATATGTTGCGCTTAACGCTGGGCGAGTTGGGGCTCGTTTTTGCGATTGGCGGCGTTTAGCGTAGAAAGATACGCGGCCAGAGCGTCTACCTCGGCGTCGGTTCCGGCCAGCGGCGGCATGATTTTTACATACGGGCTCTTGGCGGGATCCGTTTCGCGCATCACCTGCAACAGGCCGCGAATGGCGGCGACGTCGCGCTCGCCTAGCAACTTGTCCATGCCACGGTAACCCTGCTTGTTATGGCAGCTCATGCACTGGGCGCGAAACAGTTCTGAGCCAAGCGCTTCGCCTTTCAGATCCTTTGCGATCCAGCGCGCATGCGCCGTAGCGCCGTCGCGATTCATCGCTGGAATCTCATCCTTGCGGATGCCGTTGACATACATGTAGTTATAGACGACATAGGGTTTGCGCATCATTTCGCGCGTCCACTCCATCATCCCTACGGTGAGCAGGCCAACGACCATCAGGGCGGCCGCTGCGCGAGGTGAGAAGTAGCGGGCGTTGAGATACGGTCCGACAAACACCATCAGCAACAGAGCGGCCGACAGAAACACGCTTAAGACCATAGCGCGCGCCATCAACGAAAACGTGCCGGAAGCAGCGGTAGACAGACCGTTTTGGATAATATCCAGCGGGGCTTGCGGCAGAATCAGCGCAATCCAGATCGCTAGCAGCGGACCGAGAAAGAAAATCGGTAAAAACCACTTGGCCGCATACCGCAGCATACGCACGCGAAACGCCTCATCGCGCAGGCGCGAAGCTGTCACCAAGGCGTACAGGCCCGCCAGCGCAAGCATGCCGATAAGACGCATGCCGGTTGCGGGAACATACGCCGCATTAAAGAACCCGTCCACCCAGTTGCGCGATGTCAGCCAGCCGCCGGGCGTGAGCATAAACGTGAGAATCCCATTGATCACCAGCAAGGTGAAAATGGAGAGAATCGCATAAGCGTCCGCCAGTCGCAGGTGGGTTTTCCGCGGAATTTTGTCCCACGAATAGAAATACACGAAGAATGTCGCGATTTCGGTGACAAAAAACAGGTATTCAATGGCCCACGCCAGCGTATACGTTTGAATCAGCGTATGCGTCCCGTTGGGGCTGCACAAGCTGATGGCCCACCAGATGCCCACACCGGTGACGACGCCGAAAACCGTCGTAACGATGAGAAAAAACAGCGAATGCTTTTTCAGATAGTCGTAAATGCGGTTATCGCCCGAATTGAACGCCCATCGCTCGGTAAGGGCGAAGAAAATCCCGCCGCCTACGGCAAAGTGCGACAAAAACACGTGGATGCTGGCAATAATACCGATAACGCCCGCGCCGCCCAGAAAGGGGACTTCCCACAACGGATAATTCATGACATGTACCCCCAAATGGTAAAGACAATCAGACCTATCAAGACCGCAATGCCAAAGAGCCGCATCATCCGGGCGATAAACGGATTATGACCGCGATCGATAAACGGCGCCATTGCCAAGCCGCCGCCAATCAAACCGAAGAAGACCATGCCCGCCTGCTCGCCTTCCATAGGGCCGACATGCGGCGGGACGAGCTTTAAGAACTGGAACATCGCCAGGAAGTACCATTCCGGTTTAATGCCTGCCGGCGCCGGATTATAAGGATTGGCTTCCGGCCCGAGACCCCAAGGGGCAAGCGCCGACAGCAGCACCACGCCCGTGATCACCAACAGCCAAACCACGGCGTCCTTCAGCATAAAGGCGGGGAAGAACGGTTCACGCTTCTTTTCGCCTTCCGGGAGCTTTTGATAGCCTTCCGGTTCCGAGATTCCGTGGAACTGAATCATCATCAGGTGCAGTCCCAGCAGGCCCATTAAGACCAGCGGCAACACGAAAACGTGAATCATGAAGAAGCGCGAAATCGTCCCTTGGCCAATATCCGCCCCGCCGCGCAGCAAATTCCCCAGAATATCGCCAATTAGCGGCGATTTGCTGGAAATATCCACCCCGATTTTGGTGGCGAAGAACGAGACTTCATCCCACGGCAGTAAGTAGCCAGTAAAGCCGAATCCAAAGGCCACCACCAGCATCACCATGCCCGTCAGCCAGGTGATTTCTCGCGGCGGACGGTAGGCGCGCATGAAAAACGTGCTGAACATATGAACAAACAGCGCCAGAATCATAATATTGGCGCCCCAACTGTGCATCGAGCGAATAAGCCAGCCGAATTCCACCTTGTTATTGATCTGTTGCACAGAGGCGTGCGCCGACCCGATTTCGGGGATGTAATGCGCCATTAGCAGGCCGCCGGTCAGCGTCTGAATCACCAGCAGAATCAACGCCACGCCGCCCAGATAGTACCAGAGTGAGGTCTTGTGGACCGGCACCGTCTTTTTAGCGCCCATCGCTTTGAGTTCATTCAGCGAAAAACGATCTTCCACCCACGTGGCGATGGTTGCGAAAACGGTTGAAAGAGGGGCGGTTGGGTTGGCCATGCGCAGTCACCTGTTTGTAAATTGTAACGCTCGGGGCTGGAAGGGCTTGCTAATTAACGCTTATGCGACAGAGACAATGATATCGCCTTTAACCGTGGCGACCTTAAGCGGCGTCAGTGGCTTCGGGGGAGGTCCCGACATATTCTTGCCGGAATTCAGATCGTAGCGTCCCCCGTGACACGCGCACCAGATGTCTTCTTTTTCCGAAGAAAACTGAACCGTACAGCCGAGATGCGTGCAAACGGCGATAAACGCGTGAAGCTCGCCTTGCGGGTTGCGCACCAGAATGGCGGGCTTGCGGCCAAACTGGAAATTCCTGGCCGAATTATTGGGAAATTCACTCGCCTTGCCCAGATTGACGCTTTTGACGTCCGCTCCAACGGGCTCTTCCTGTCCGGTCGTCATGTACCGGAACAGGGGATAGGCGGCCAGTGCGCCCCACAGCGCCGCAAAGGCGGCGATAGCGCCTTGCAGGAAAAATCGTCGTGGAATGGCCGGCCCGCTCTGCGGCGTTTCTTCCGGCCCGCAGTGGCAGGAGCCGCAACCAGTATGAGGGTCGTGCGCGCTTTCGTCGTTCATCACCAACGTTGAGTCCTTATCTTGCTTGCCTGACAACCGTCTCATTATTGCTGAAAATCATGGAGAAAATGCGGCTAGGCCTCGGGGGCAACCGGCGAAAAATACGCCGAAAACGCCACGCGCGCCAACCAGATGAGATAGGCAATCATTCCAACCGCCAGAATGACAAAAGGAATCAGCAAATCCCATTGAATATGCACGGCCACATCCTGCGGGCGGAAGAAGCCCGCTGTTGCGTATTCGCGTAGCATATGGCGCATCACGCTCATGGTGAGCATGGTCAGCAAGCCGCCGAAAACCGCGACTTTAAATGGCGCAGCCTTGCCATTGCGCCAGGCGATGGCGGAGCCGACCAGCGCAACGAACGTCAGCGCGAGCGAGGCGATAAAGGCAATCGAGCCAATTTGCTCGCCGCCCATGAAGGCCATCATCTGTTCGCGGGGCAACGCCATCAGGAACCAGAATCCCCCGACGCATTCAATCAGGGTGATGACGAAAAACGTCCCTGCGCCCTGGCGAATCAGCCAGGCGCCGTAATCTGCGTCACGCTTGGCCCAGAACAGGCCAAAGCAGCCGACGATTAACCCGGTAATTGCCGCCGCGCCGATGACCATATGGAGCAGACGCGGCCAAAGCGATGCTTCTGACAGGTTTAAGGCTCCGCCGTAAGGATGGGCCGCCATCAGGCCCTGCCATTTTTCGGGCGACAGCATCAACGTCATGTTGTTAGTAAAGAAAAACGCAATCGTCAGAAACGCCAGCGACGCGGCGACCAGCAGCCACGGCGCCCGTCCGCCCGCTACGCGTTTCCAGTCCAGCTTATAGGTATACAAAAACAGATAGCCGATCAGCAGCAGCCCTAAGACCGCAATCCAGGGAACCGCCATGACGATCGACGAGGCGTAATACAGCGGACCGTATACCAACTGAAGAAACAGCAAGGGCACAATGCCCTGAGTAATCGCAAAGGACAGAAAAATAGGCAGCGAGGCCGCGAGGGTTTTTGAAAAGCGCGCCGCGTGGGCATCGCCTTGTCGGCCTTTCGCGCCGTAGAAAACCGCAAAAAGCCCGCCCATTAGCGCCGCGTTCATCGGAATCGCGTGCAAGAAGAAGCCCAGTACCAGCAACGTTTTCAACAGCCACAGAGGCGCGGGAAACGGAATCGGTTGAAAATCCGGAATGATGGGCGTCATCGGCGCGGTGTCCTATTGCTGCTGCTAATCACAGGTTGCTTTTTGAGCCAAGCGTATTCAGCGGGAGAGCGCCTGTCGCGCAAGGCGCTTGTCAGAGGGCTCCTTAGGGACTCTTTCTGCGGGGACTTTTTAGGCGCTCTGTGACGACTGTCACCCATACCCCGACAGTCGCCGATAGAGGGTACACTACCTCAAACCGCGTAAGACGGCAAGCGCCTCCACGCGCCAATGTTAAGGCTTTTTAGGGCGCGTCGCGCCGGTGGCCGAGGGCGCTGCCACCCGGGTGCGGATATGGCCCATCAGGCTAGGCAGTTCGGACTTAAGAATATTGCGTACCACGAATTGCGGGATTAAAAAGCCGGGATCCACCTGAAGCGCGTAAGTCATCATCGTTTTTTGACCTTCGTCTACTGGAGATAAGCTGGCAAAGCCCTTAAACGCCTTAAAACTGCCGCTGATGCGGTTGAAGTTCGCTGTCCAGGAGTCCTGGATAAACTGGATGCGGGTGACGTAATTAAACGTCGGCAGCAACGACGAGATTGAGAGCGCGTAAGAAACGTCCTGACGTCCGCCCGGCGCTTTGACAAGCGTCGACACTTTCTTCATATGCGGCTCGTTCTGGAAGATGTTTTCCTGATTCATTAATGACGTCCAGACGCTCGCCATGGGCCGGTTGATGATCATCCGGGCCATTACCAGACGCATGGAGTTGTTTTTGACGCCGGGGCATTCTCTTACGAGCACGCCGCCTTGCCGCAACGTTGTCATCTCAGACTGAGAAACGTTCACGGCGCGCGAATCGTTAGACGGAAAACAGGCCCATGCGCTGGACGCCATCGTTATCGACATCATGCCGATGGCAAAACTCAAGCAAGCGCGGCGAAATGCGAGGCTGCTCCATTCGCGCGCCGTCATGCGGTCGTTTCCGGGAAAAAAGGCTGAATTTCCAGGAGCGCGCCGGGGCGTTTGTCCAGCTCCTGCAGAAATGCCGTCAGGCGCTCACCCTCAACGTGATAGAGATTGACGCGAATGGCGTCGCGGTGATGCTCGATCATCTTCACTAGATAATGCTTTTTATGGGCCAGCGAGACTAATTCTTCTTCGCCATGGGCGTCTTCCTGATTCTGGCGAAAGGTGAGGTAATGAAACCCGTCCGGGCTTACGGCAAACTCGCCTCCCGAGGCGACGTCGGCAGGAAACAGGCCGCCTCCATGGCGTTTGAACATCTCTATCACTTTGCGCTCGCTCATCGTGAAAGTCCTTAAAAGCCTCAGGCTGCGGAATCCGCGGAATCCATGGCCGAGCGTAGTCGCTCTAACCGTAAGCGCATATCAGCCCCTTGCCAGCGTACCTGACAATCGTACCAGAAGAGCGTGAGCGCGGCAAAGATAAATGGCCAGATGATGCCTTGTACGATAATGCCATAGACGCTCGCGCCAATGCTGACAGGAAGCGGAATCACGCCGGGAGCAACCGGGTTGAAATACAGGAAAAAGAAGTAAGCGGCCTGTGTTGGAAACGACAGCGCCAAGGCTAAAACCGCATAGCAGAGCAGCAACGCCAGTCCAAAAGCGCCGGCGCGAAGCGGCGCTCGCCATAAAAAGGCATACGTGCGTCCCATTTCGCGCCACTGGGCCGAAATGCTGTTGTCGCGGCAGTTGGCGACGGCCGCAAGGGGCAGCAGGCATCCGAGACACTGGAAACTGAGCAGCCCGACCAGTCCCGCTCCCATCATCATGAATAAAGCGCTGCCGATCACAATGGGAATAAACGGGAATGCGCTGAAAGAGGCTACCATCGGCGCCAGCAGACCGGCTGCCAGCATCGAAAATAAAATGATGCCCAGCGTCAGAACGGCCCAGTCGGCGATTAAAAAGAAAAAACCCGTGACAATCAACGCGATGGCAACGCTGATAAAGCCCGGCGCCTTGCCCAAAAGCTCCTGAACCGCCTGGCGAATGGGAATCGGCGGCCGTAATTCAATCGTGGCGCGATATAAACGGCTTAAGACGACGAAGGACCCGGCTCGCAAAAAAAACTCAATCGTTATTAGAATCAGCGCGATGCCGTAACATATTCCCAGCGTCCAGAGATAGGAGCCCCCTGATCGCGCACTGGCGGAAAACGACGAGGGAATCGCGACGAGAACGCCTGCAACGCCGTTCAGGAGCAACGACGGCAACATCACGGAGACGCTGCGCCGTATGTCGCCGCGAAACAGATTCCAGGCTCGCCCGATGAGCGTTCCAACCCCTACGCTGTCGTAGGGCGCGGGCATAAAAGCCCCTGCAGGCGTCGTCGCGCTCATTGCGAACGTCCTTTTCTGGATGGGCCGGGCGTCGTGCGCGCTGCATCTGCGAGGGCTTGTGAGAAGGAGCGAATTGGCGTGAATGCGTAACCGCATTGGGGCGAGAGTTGCCCGCCCAACAAAACGCCTTTCTCCGACGGGTAAGTCCGGCAGAACCCCGGTCGTGAAGCGTATTGGGCGCATCGGTTTTCATCGGTCAGATGATGACACCGGAAACGCACGCCATGGTCGGTCTCATCCAGCGGCTCAAACGAGCCGTATTCAGGGTTTTCGGCCTGTAGTCGCCGAAAATCTCCCACCGTGGCGATGGGTTTTTCGTCATGGAGCAGGTAGATATTGCGGCAACAATCGCCGCAGGAATGGCATTCTCCCCGCCGAACGGTGTAACGGCCCTGAATTTCTCCCGTCTGCGGGCCGCCGCCCGATTCGCCGCAGACAAACGACGTGATCATTTCAAGCATGTCTGCCATTGTACGGGGTTTGCCGCCCGCTGCCAACGCGCCTGACGAGCGTCCTGTCTTCCCGGCGTCCTGTCTTCGCCGGGCCTGAAACGCATCGCCGGACTTCTTTGAAGGAGGGACTCTATTTTAGGAGCGATGGCCCTAAAATGCGCTTCTTCAAGTAGTGCGATCTGTTTGATCCTCTTGACATGCTGTGTCAAGACTTCCCTCGCATTTAAAGCAGGCGTAGGATCGAAATCAGGTGATCGACGCAGGTAATGAGCGACCCGGAAAGGCGGCCTTGATGACCGCCATGTAAAGAACAAGTCTCGCCCCGCGAGAAACGCCGAGGCGATCATGCGTGGGTTTTGAAGGTCGATCGTGATGATTGCATCTCTCGAAGATTGCTCTGGAAGATCGATCTCTGGGAGGAGGCCTCCCCCCACCCGATGGTCGATTCCCTCCCCTGCGGCATCCCCTACAATAAAACCAGTCAGGATGACCGTCGTGTTGTGGATCGTCGGGATGATCGCTTCGGAGGCGTTTGAAATTATGTCTTCTCATGAACCCATTGCCCAAGGGTCGACGGCGGGCATTCGCTATTCTTCGCGCCTGATGGCTGCGCTTAACCGCTTTACAGGTAATCTGGCCGCAGAGGCTCCCAATCCGATGGTTCATAAATATGGCAGGGCGTATGATCACCTCATCGCAGCCGACGCCCTGCGTTATCGAGAAGAGTTGGACGCTGCGCTGACGGAATACCGCCAGGCGATCGACCTGCGTCAGGATTTTGTGGAGGCGCATATTGGCGTGGGCAAATGCCTGCGGCGCAAGGGGGAATTTCAGGATGCGGTCGGCGCGTTTAAACGCGCGCTGTCGCAGAACGCCTTTAATAAGGAAGTCCACCTGGATATTGGCAAGTGCTATAACGATCTGGGCTTGGTCAAGCAGGCAATTGCCCACTATGAGCGCGCCGTCAAGCTCGATCCGACTTTTCTGGAAGCCAAGTTCGGCCTGGCGCTCATTGTGGAGCTTCAGGGCGATACGACTTACGCCATGCGCCTGTACAAAGAAATTGTCGCGCTGGATGAAGAGTTCCTGCCCGCTTACAACAATCTCGGCAGTATTCACTTGCGCCTATGCGCCTACGACGACGCGCGCAAAGTGTTTGAAGAACTTGTCGAGCGCTCGCCCGAATTCGGCCGTGGCCATTTGGGATTGGCGCTGACGCTCGATCGCATGGGCTCTCGACGTGAAGCGCTGACCGCCTATCACCGGGTGCTGACGCTCAAACCCACGGCGCGAAACGCTGAATTCATCCAACGACGTATCGTGGCGCTGAACACCGAGCTGGGTCGCTCCAAAACCCGCAACGGCGCGATGATGGTGCGTGTGAAATAGGCTGTCGCCTGCGCTGCTTTAGGCTTCTTCAGAATAAAACAGTTCAGGCCCGCGATGGCGTTGCCTTGGACGATTCCAGCGCAAGCAACGCGCGTTTGACTTCCAGCCCCTGGGTTCCCTGATACCCACCAAGGCCTCCGTCTGCCGTAATCACACGGTGACACGGAACGACAATAGGCAGCGGATTGCGTCGGTTTGCCTGGCCAATCGCTCGCGATGCGCCTGGTTTGTTCAGTTGACGCGCGATCTCGGCGTAAGAACGCGTTTGGCCATAGGGGATCGCTTTGAGGGCGCGCCAGACGTCTTTCTGAAAAGGCGTGCCGTCTTCTTCGCTTATCGCCAAACCATCGAACGCTTGCGCATCGCCAGCGAAATATCGTCGAAACCTGCCGACAATCTCTGTCATTTCGGCAGAAAGGCCATCATAAGAAAGCGGCGCATCGGATGGCAGAAAATCGACGGCAGCCAGCGCCCCATCGCTTAGGCGCAAGCCCAGGCGACCCAAGGGAGTGTCAATCACAGCGGCTTCGACAGTTTTTTCAATTGTCTGCTTCCTAACTGCGGAATCGGACGCCTTGATAGAACCCATGCCAGCAACCTCCCAGTAACAGGGCGTGATGCAGCCAGAGTGGGCCCATAACGGGCAAACTGGCATCAAACGAGTACAGGAACACGCCCGGCGGAAAAAATACCATCATAGTATACGCCCAATACGCCAAGATTCCTCCTGCGACGCTGGCCATCGTCACCACTGCCATTCGCCGCGATAACTTGTTGCCGCTGGCGCGTTGAATCAGCTTGCCAATCAGCATGCCGCCCAAATACGCCGCAACCAGCGTGATCCATGACCACCCCATGGCAAATGACTCTGTCGCCCAGCAGGCAGCCGCCCCGGCGACCATGCCGAGCGAGATGGCCACGGCGTATTGCATTGGGGAGGCTTTCAGGACATGGCTTTCAGTTTTGTTGACGCACGTCTTGCACTTCAGCCCGACCGGACATGTCACCATGCATTTGGGGCAAATGGGCTTTTCGCACTGCGAACATTGCAAGCGCGTTTCAGTATGCGGATGAGCGGCGCAGCGCATGGCGCATGATCTCTATCGAATCAGAAGGGCAATGGAGTTAAAGCCCCGTGTGGCAAAGAGTGCAAGCATTAGCAGACCCATCGCCCAGCAATAAATGGCGAAGGCTTTTAAGCCGTGGGTAGCCACGTAGCGAATGAAATATTTGATGCAGAAATAGCCCACGATAGCCGAAACGGCCACGCCGGTGAGCATCACGGGCCAGTTAAAATGTCCGTCCAGGCCCATATCGCGCATTTTCCAGTAATCGTACAGTGGCGCGATAATAAAAATGGGGATGCTGATGATAAAGGCGTAGCGCGTGGCTGTCAGGCGGTCCAGACCGCTGACCAGACCGCCGGAAATCGTTGAGCCTGAACGGGAGATGCCATGGAAAATGGCGGCCACGCCCTGGAATAATCCGACAATGATGGCTCTTTTCGACGTCAATGGCGCGCCTTCCCCTTGACGGCGCGAGGCATAGGAATCCGTAAACCATAGCAGCCCGCCGGTCACCATTAAGTGAATCGCCACCCAATGCGGATGCGCCAGGTAAAAATCAGACAGGTCGTGAATATGCGCGCTCGTCCAGCCCATTGCGCCCATCACGAGCTTGGAGCCAAACAGCATCACGACGATAAAAATCATGGTGGTTATCGTGGTGAGAATACCTTGCCAGGGCAGTTGCTTGAGGTCGAATTTTCCGAGGTGCTGCGGTACGTCAAGTTTGTTGGTCTGGCCGATCATTGTATAGAAAATCGCCGTCAAGTCGCGGCGGAAGTAGAATAGAACAGCCAGCAACGTCCCGACGTGCAGTAAAATGTCATAGAACTCGTCTTCGCCCAGCAGCGTGCGTTCGCTCCAGCCGTACAGCTTAAAGAGCGCATCTGTAAAGATCAGGTGCGCCGTACTACTGACGGGCAGAAACTCCGTAAGACCTTGTAAAACCGCCTTGACGAGCGCATGTCCGATATCCACGTTTCAAAACCTCTGTAGCCAGATAACCCATAAACGATTGCGAAAACGCATGCCGCAGGCCTGCGTCTGGCCCCGTCCTTGGCATTGTAATACGAAAACGCGTTTGAGAAACGCCGCTCGTCTTATCGCAGCTGGTCCCGGCTCTCCCAGACTTTTTCAAAGGCCCGAACCACGTCGTCGAGATCGCTGCGCGTCATGCCCGGCGTCATCAGTTCGTGGTTAAACAGGCGCTCAAAATGCATTTGCTCCGCAACGGGGCAAATGCCCTGACCGTAATCCACCGAGCCGCCGTAATGCGGACTCGTCCAGGGAAACCCGTTGCGCCCGAAGGCAATGCGTTTCTGGAACATCGGCTGTAAGTACAGCGGACGCAGGTAACCGCACGCGATGCGCACGCCAAGGCCTTCGCGCAATTCCGACGGGGCCAGTTCGGCTTTGACGGCGTTGATGAAATCATTGCGCGAAATACCTTCCGCTGCTTCCGGCTTGAATTGCAGCGGGTGGAAGTAGAAAGAATGCGTGGTCCCTTCTCTCACGCGCGTGGGCTCGATGCAGGGGAGCGCGCCCAGACGTTCGTTTAAATACTGCGTGTTGTGCACGCGCTGGTTCAGGAGGCCTTCGAGTTTTTTAAGCTGTTCGCGTCCAATCGCCGCCTCCAGTTCCGTCATGCGGTAATTAAAGCCGATCATATTCACCAGATCCGCTTCGCCGATCTCCCGTACGCCGCCATAATGCTGGTCAGATAACACCGCTTCCGCGTGATTGCGAATTAATCGCGCGCGTTCGGCGAGTTCGTCGTTATCCGTGACAATAAGTCCGCCTTCGCCGGTATGAATATGCTTATGATAATTGAGAGAATAAACCCCCACATCTGCCAGCGTTCCGGCGAAGCGCTCGCGATATTTCGCGCCGGGGGCTTGCGCGCAGTCTTCAATTATTTTCAGGTTGCGTTTGCGCGCAATGGCGTTGATGGCGTCGGCATCGTAAGGCTGGCCAAAAATATCCACAATGATAATGGCGCGCGTGCGCTCAGTAATACGCGCTTCAACCGATTGCGCGTCGAGGCAATAATGCTGCGGCTCGATATCCGCGAAAACCGGAATCGCGCCATAGGTCAGCGGGGCCGTCGCCGAGGCGGACATAGTGTAAGGCGACACAATGACCTCGTCGCCCGGTTCAATGCCGCATGCGCCCACCGCCGCATATAAAGCCGAGGTGGCGGAATTCACCGCGATCGCGTGCTTTACTTTAAAATAGGAGGCCCATTCCGCTTCAAACGCCTGAATCTCTTCCCCACCGTAGAAATCGCTATGCCAACTTCCCAAAAAACGTGACAGCACTCCTCTTTCCATCACGCGCTGAACGGCTTGACGTTCTTCTGCCCCGATGGTGCGATAGCCTGGAAAATAGTGGTCGCGAATCTTTTCGCCGCCGTGAATCGCCAGTTTTCGCGTGACAAGCCCTTGCATGAAAGCCTCTCCCAGTTAACGGAGGCTTATTTTAGCACCAAGACGCGCGCGCCTTAAATCAACGATTTACAAAGCTTTAGAGTTTGCAGCGCGTCGCGTCCCGAGCAAAGCAGCGGCGCGCCATGACGCAGCGCCTGATATAAATTGTCGGCGGCGAAGGCGAGCGCGCGGGTATAATCCGTCATCTCGCACGAGGTTGGGCGCAGTCCCTGATAGCCGGCGAACAGGGGATCCGGCGCGATGTCAAAAATTTCAAGCTGACGGCAGCACTCGCTTAGACGGATCCTGCCGCGCTCAAACATCAGATCGATTTCCATCAGAGTATATAGGCGAGAATCAATCGCTTTCAAATAAAATTGTTTCTGACGAGTGCTTTCTAAAAGAGCGCTTACGCTGGGATCCGATTCTGTATAATCGTAGATTGTCTCGCCTATGCTCTTATGGTCTGCCACCGGACTCAGCGTCCCCACAAAAAATTGAACCAAATCCAGTAAATGCGATCCATTATGCAGCAAGCCTTTACCATACATGCCGCAGCCGCCTATAAAATCGCCATAGCGTCCGGTCTGAATGTTGCGCCTGAGGGTTTGAAGCTGTGGTACATAACGACGCGTATAATTAACCGCCAACGCAATCGATTGCTGTTGATAAAGCGAGAGAATACGATCCGCCTGATTTAAATCTGTCGCCAGCGGTTTTTCGCAAAAAACCAGTTGAACGGGATAAGTGGCCAATTTTTGCAGCAGTTCGGCGTGAACCTCGTCTGGCGCGGTAATGCAGGCAATATCAATAGCCTGGTTCTGGAACGCCGCTGCAACGCTGGAAAACGCCTGTCCGCCCCAGCGCGCTTGCGCCTGTTGAGATCGAGACGGTTGCGCATCGTAAAACCCGACCAGACGAAACCGCGGATCCGCCGTAAAGGCATGCGCGTGCGTTAAAATAGCGACGTCTTGCGGCGTGTCATAAAACGCGCCGATCTGCCCGGCCCCGATAATCAAGACGTTTAGAATTGCTTCTGGCGCCTGTTCCATTGCGGAGAATCCTTGCGCTTTGCAACGTCTACAATTAACATAGAACCCTGATTTTGAATAGTCCTGCGCAGAGCGTCGAGATGTCCCGAATTTTTTTATTTTCTCGCGATCCTGGCGGCGCTCGCGCGCTGATTCCCCTGCTGGAGCCCTTGGCGGCTCAGGGATTTGAGGCGTTGCTCTACGGCAAAGATTTCGCCTTGGGGTGTTATCAGCAAGCCGGATTCAGCGGTCTTGAACTTCCGCCAGACGTTTCGCCCGGCGAGTTGGCTTCATTTATGGGGCGCCTTGCGCCCGATTGCATAGTCACCGGTACCAGCGCAGACGATTTTACCGAAAAATGGCTATGGCGCGCCGCGTCTCAATTTAATATTCCCAGTATTGCGATTCTCGATCAATGGATGAATTATGGCGTCCGATTTTCCTCTGGCGGCTTGTCGGACGCCGTACATGATCGCGATTATACGCCGGATCGCATCGCGCTGATGGATGCCTTTGCCCGCGCCGAAATGCTGGCCCTGGGTTTTGAGCCGCAGACGCTCGTTGTTACCGGGCAACCTTATTTTCAGTGGATTCACGAACGCTCGCGCACCTGGACGCCTCAAGATGTTCAAACCCTTCGCAATCAGCTGGGAATTCCACTGGATGCGCGCGCGCTGACGTTCGCGTCTCAACCTCTGGAGACTCTGTACGAAGGGCGCTCCCCGTACGGTTATAGCGAGGTGACGACTTTAACGGCTATTCTGACGGCGCTGCAAACTTTGTTAGACGATCCGCAGATGCCGCCGATTTGTCTAATTGTTAAATTACACCCGCGAGAAGCGCCGGACCGTCTGGCGTCTGTCATACGCGCATGGTCTCACCCAAAATTGCGCATCATGTTGAATCGTGAAACCGACCCCGACGAGATGATTGCAGTCTCAGACGTTGTTATCGGTATGTTCTCGATGTTATTGATTGAAGCGTTTATGGCATGCAAGCCCATTGTAAGCGCGCAATTAAATCTGACAGGAGACGATCCGTTTGTATTGTCACGAAGAGGGTATGTCTGCGCGATTACTTCTCAGGAGGCGCTTCTGGCCGAACTGCGCGGCCTGTTACTGAATCCGCCTGCTTCTTTGCCTGCACTTGACTGGATCCAGACGCCGACGCAAAACGTGATACATCTGATTCAGTCGCTGACGACGAATGGATGATGATACGTGAGCGTGTTATCGCGCTCGCGCTCGCATGGCGAACAGCGTGCGTTGAGAACCCGCAATCGGCGTCGAGGCGATAATCTCGAATTCCTGGTTAAACGCCTCGATAAAATGAGGCTCGTCGTACTCGCCAAAAATATCCTTTCGGCTAGACAGCAGGCGCTGCGCCTGTGAATCGTTTTTTGGAACGAATTCAATGATCAATTTTTGGCATAGGCTTGCAAAAAAGCGGGCAATCTGTTTGAGCGGTAAATTATTGGAAATCGCCAGATGATGAATCAGCGCCAACGCCAATACCGTATCCGTCGGCCCGCGCTGCGCCAGAGCGTCACGTTCCTGATTCGCCCAGCCAATGGCGGGACTCGGATTGGTTAAATCCATTGTGAGGGGCAGGATCAAGGGATCCCCTTCGCGCTTGACCTGTCGATAATTCTTTTCAACCGCCGCGGGATCAATATCGAACGACACAACCGGGATGCCGCGCTGGCTTGCTACCCGGCTAAACTCGCCGCAATTGGCGCCCATATCCCAAACCGTCTGCGCGTCGAGTTGCGTTAAAAACGTATCGACGGCCGATTTTTTCGCGTCAAACGCCGCGTCAGAATAATTGGTATTCTCATAATAATCGCCCCATTCGGTGCCTTTTGGGGCCCAGCGCAGTCCGCGCGCGGCGCTCTCAAGATTGTCAATCAATCCCATCAAGGCCAGTCTGGACACCCGTCCGCTCCCGGACTTGGGCGATGGCGCGCTTGAGGTGGTTTCATGTTTTTTTTGCGCGCTGGCATGGAAATGAATGTGCGTTTGTAGCGAAAAATTGAAACGGGTCTTAAAGGGCAGGAGTTTGCTGGCCAAGTCCAGCGGAACGCCATCAATGTATAAGCGCAATAATTGCGACAGGCGAATGTCAGTGAAACTCATCAATGCCAGAGGCGCTAGAAAATGCTGGCAAAACTGCCGATAGGGCGTCCACGGCGTCCCTTCCACGTAAGGCTCAAACGACAGCGTGTCAATAAAGACAGGCCTCCCGCGATGGAATTGCACGTTATAGGCGCTGCAATCCTTGAGGGTCATCTGGTGAGAAAGGGCTGTTTTTTGAAGATGCAGCGTCAGTAAGGCGGCATCTTGAAGCTGGCCAAAGGACCATTCGTAAGGATACGAAATAAAAGGAATTTTCTGCGGCGCGATAACCTTATACGCCGACTGAGCATCCAGCGCGCGTGAAGCGTGGATTTCCTCATGCGAAATAAGGCTGCCGTCTTCAATCAACGCCTGATATAACCCGGAGCTTATTAATTGGTCGTAAGCAGGCTTGCCGCTGTGGTTGATTTGACGGTACAAATCCGCGCCTGCGGTAAAAATAAATCCGTCCGGGTCTCGAAAAGAGTGCGCATGTTGTTGTGCGCAGAGCGTCTCGTTCATACTTCTTTTTGTTTAGAGCTGAAAAATTTCTGGATCTTAAACTTTAGTTGCCCGAAAAAATTCTTGAAAAAGAACATGGCCCCCAACAAGGAGCCCACAGCCACTTGCACCACAAAGCTGCCAGCGCCAGGATCAAGATAGGCGAAGGCCGTTTGCGGCGTAAAAAGCCACACAAGCGTCAGAGCGACAAGCGCGTCAAGCGGTTTAAAGCGAGCCATCCAATAACTCCTTAGGCAGTGATTACGGTTTGTTGCGGTCCTTTAAGGCCAGCCTGAGCGCCTTGGCGTCAGGTCAATCGCGGTGAGGGGCTTTGCGTCCGCGTCAAAAACAACTAAAGGTCCGTGAATCCTAACACTCCGTCTTGCAGGGGTCAAGTCGTTAAAAAACTTTTTAATTGCCGGTTTTTTGCTGTTCTTGGCAGTTGTTTATAGTAAGGTGCGCCCAATAAAATGCGATGTTACAATTCAAGTCAAGGCGGCTATTGACGCATGCGTTTCTCTTTTAACCGGGATACCTGGCTGGATAATCTGGCGCTGGTGGCTTTAAGCGCTTTTGCGATCACGCAGCCGATCCTGGGTCTTTTGGGCGATCAGCCGGGCTTTATTGCCGCCAACCGTCTGGATTTTACGGATATTGTACTACTGGCATCGGTTCTGTCGCTAGGAATCCCGCTGGTTTTGATTCTATTGAAATCTTTGTCCGGCGTACTGGGAGGAGAGCGCCTTCAAAAGGCGCTTCACAGCTTCTTTATGGTCGGATTAATTGCGCTTGTCGTGATGCCAATTTTGCTGGGATTCTTCAAATCTTGGGATTTATTTCTCATTCCAATCGCTTTATTGGCGGGGTTTTTACTGACGCAGGCGTATTGGAAACATTCCTCTTTTCGATCGTTTTTACGCTTTCTCTCACCTGCCGCGCTGATTTTTCCTGTGGTTTTCCTGTTTTTCTCGAAGGCGACTCCGCTGCTTTTTGCCAGGCCCACGGGTTATTCTAACCCTCATGTGAGCGATGCGATGCTGCATCAGGCGCATCCGCCGGTAATTGTCCTGATTCTCGATGAGTTGCCGGTGAATTCCCTGCTGGACAGATCGGGTCAGCTAGATGCGGCGCGTTACCCGAATTTTCATGAATTTGCCAATCGCGCCACCTGGTATAAAAATACATATACGGTTGGCGGGTCTACGCTTTGGGCGGTGCCTTCAATTTTAAGCGGTCAGATGCCTTTCAGCGATCCAACGCCTTCTAAAGGGCATTTGTCGGTTAATTTATTTACGCTGCTGTCTAAAACCCACCAGTTTCAAAATGTCATCGAAAAGCACACGAGCCTTTGTCCGCAGTATTTATGTGAACAAAAACGTAAAAAGCCCTTTAAAAAATTGCTGAGTTCATTAAAAGATTTATATTTCGTCTATTCGCATATAATTTCTCCTCCTGCTCTTGCGGCGTCTTTGCCGGATGTCTCGAATAACTGGGGCGATTTTGCGGCCCAGGAGGGTCATCAACAAGGCGATAATACTCAGGCGCATATCCGCCCTGTGGATCCTGATCAGCCGCCGCCGGAGTCAACGACTTCGCATTCTCACGATGGTGCGACTGTCGTGGCCCCGCCTAAAAACCGTTTTCAGGATGTGTTGGGACTGAAGTCTCACCGCGGATTTAAAAAAATAGTTGTAAATCATAAGCGCATGCTGTTTGAGCGCTTTCTGAACCGTATGACGCCGATGAAAGCGGGCGATAAGCCGCCGCTGTATTTTATGCATATTTTATTCCCGCATGTGCCTTATAATTACACGCCATCGGGTCATTATTACGAAACGGGTTATCATAAATATTTTACAAAATGGGAAGATGATCGCGAAATTTATTACGACTATCAGCGCCACCTCATGCAGCTCGGCGCCGCAGACGTCTGGCTCGGACAATTTATCAGTCGATTGAAAGCCCTGGATCTGTACGATCAGTCTATTATCATGCTGGTTGCCGATCACGGCGCAAGCTGGAAAGGCATTGGCCATGAGCGTCGCATGCTGCTTCCCGGCAATTATGAGGATATTTTGCCTGTTCCGTTGCTTATTCATGCGCCGGGCCAGCGACAAGGGCGAATCGTGGATCGGCCTGCGCTGACGATTGATATTTTGCCAACCCTGGCGCAGATGGCCCGTCTGCCGCTGCCCGGCCCCGTTCAGGGGAAATCACTGCTGAGTCAGGATTACCGCCCGCCGACGTCGGTGCGTATTGTCGATAATTTGGGCGAAAAATGGTATACCTTCCCGCTGCCGTCAGCTCAGCAGCGCACCGCCTCTCTCCAGCGGAAAATAAACTGGTTTGGCGACGGCTCGACGGATCGCCTGTACGATTCGGGTCCACATCATGACTTTATCAAAAAGCCTGTCAGCGCCTTGAGAGCGCCCATGGCCTCAGGGCTGGCGTTTCGTTTGGCCGCGCCTGAGCAATTTCTGCAAGTAGACGTTTCTTCTGGACTTGTTCCTTCGCACTTAATGGGTGAAATTATTTCAACAGGCGCTCAAAAATTGCCATCTGATCTGCTGGTGGCTGTAAACGATTCCGTCTGGTGCTCGTATCCCTTGATTAAACCCATGGGCTCTGGCCGTTTGTTCGCCTGTACGCTTCCAGAACAGAGCTTTAAACAAGGTGACAATCGTATTCGTGTTTTCAGCGTAAATTATGCGGCGACTCAGCCTGTCATCCAGGAAATCCCCTTAAAAGATTCGCCGGAAGCGTCGCGCCGATGAACTCGCCTTTTTTAACGGGAGCGCGCGTCTATCTGCGTCCTCTGCTCGAAAAAGACGCCCAAGGCCCTTACCCAGCCTGGCTGAATGACGCGGACGTCTGCCGACACAATGGTCATCATGTATTCGCTTATGCGCCGGATCAGGCGGCTGCTTATATTCGGCGCGTGAATGACGATCCGGCGACGCTGGCATTGGCGATTTGCCTGCGAGAAGACGATTGCCATGTGGGTAATATCGCGTTGAGTCGCATCGACTGGATTTCTCGTCAGGCCGATTTCGCGATTTTAATGGGTGATAAAACAAAGTGGGGAAAGGGCTATGCCCGTGAGGCCTCCCTGTTAATCTGTCGTCATGGGTTCGATGCGATGAATTTACGTCGAATTACTTGCGGCACGTCTGAAGAAAACGAAGCCATGCAAAAACTGGCGCTCTCGTTGGGAATGACGCTTGAGGGACGCCGTCGACAAGCGCATTACAAAAATGGTCGTTATGCCGATCTGCTGGAATACGGCTTGCTGCGAGAAGAGTTCAATGCCCAGTCCGACTAGCGTTCATTTGAGATTGGCTGTTGAAACAGACGCTGAGTCGGTTTTTAACTGGCGAAACGCAGAAAGTACCCGGCGTTATTTTTTGGATTCTCGTCCGTTGACGCTGGAGGCGCATCTGTCCTGGTTTCGGCGTGTTCTTATCAATCCCGCCCAAATCCTGTTGATTGGCGAAACGGCGGATCATCAGCCGATTGGCGTGCTGCGCTATGACCTGACGCCGGAAGGCCTCGCGGAGGTTTCTATATACGTCGTGCCTGATCAATGCGGCAAGGGTTATGGCGGCGCCCTGCTGCTGGCGGGTGAGCGATGGCTGCGAGAAGCTCATCCTGACGTTATTGCGGTAGAAGCGAGCGTCTTGTCTGAAAATATCGGCTCTCGAAAGGCTTTTGAAAAATCCGGGTATAGCGCTGCGCTGATCCGTTATCGGAAGTCCCTTGATCGCGCTGGAGGCGCAGCGTTGTGACGCAATGTGTTCTTGTCAGCGCGCAACCGTGGCATTGCGCCATGAAAGAGTCACTTTGTCTTAAAACAGGTTGTTCGTTTACGTTGATTTCAGCGCCCGAAGAATTAACTTTGGGTTATTTAACGGCGCTTAAGCCGCGATACGTATTTTTCCCTCATTGGTCGTGGAGAATTCCCGTTGAAATCTACGAAGCTTTTGAATGCGTTGTGTTTCATATGACCGACGTCCCTTATGGCCGTGGCGGCAGCCCGCTGCAGAATTTAATTGCGCGAGGCGTTTACGACACGCAGATCTCTGCGTTGCGTTGTGAAGCGCAAGTGGATGCAGGCCCCGTTTACCTGAAACGTCCGTTCAGCCTGCGCGAGGGATCGGCTCAGGCGTTGTATCAACAGGCCAGCGCAATTATCGAGGAGATGATCGTTGAACTGCTGGCTTCCCAACCAACCCCCGTTCCCCAATGCGGAGACGCCACGATATTTGCGCGCCGGAAGCCGTACCAGAGCAATTTAGCTGGCGTGCGGACGGCGCATCAAATTTATGATCATATTCGAATGCTGGATGCGCCGGGCTATCCGCCCGCATTTTTACAAGTAGACGGTCTGCATCTGTCGTTTCGCGACGCCATTCTGAGTGAAGATGCGCAAGGCGTGACGGCAACCGTCGTCATCCGCCCCATCGAATCGGAGGACGTGGTATGAGCAGGGTATTGGCGCTGGTTGCCCATCCAGATGATGAAATACTGGGCGTTGGCGGCGCGCTGGCCCGACATGCCAAGCGGCGCGACGAGGTATTCGTCGCGATTCTGGCGGAAGGCGTTACCAGCCGGGTTTTGTCAAGTGAGCGGGCTTCCTGTGGAGAGGCGCTATCGGCTTTGGCCCGCGCCGCCCGCGCCGCTAATGACATTCTCGGCGTTCAAGAACTTGTATTGGGCGATTTTGCGGATAATCGCATGGATGAGCGTCCTCGCCTTGATGTGATTCGTTTTGTGGAAGGCCTTTTCCAGCGCTTTCAGCCCGACATTGTTTATACGCATGCCGCCCATGACGTGAATATAGACCATCGGCGCGTTCACGAGGCGACAGTGACCGCGTGCCGGCCGCTTCCGGGCTGTTGCGTCAAACGTCTGCTCTTTTTTGAGACCCCATCGAGTACCGAGTGGCGCCCCCCCGCCTCAGCTACGCCGTTTGCGCCGGATTGGTTTGTGGATATCTCTGAAACGTTGTCCCAAAAGCTCGAAGCGCTGTCGGCTTATGCTTGCGAGATGCGTCCATGGCCGCACGCGCGCTCGCTGGAGGCGGTCACCCATCTGGCGCGCTGGCGCGGCGCTTCGGTCGGCGTGGATGCCGCTGAAGCCTTTGTTTTGGGTAGAATGCTCGAATGACTTCCTCCGATTTGCCAAACCTGCCTTCTGACGCGATTCTTATCGGCGATCGCGCGATTGGTCTGGGGCATCCGCCGTGGATAATTGCGGAAATGTCTGGCAATCATAATCAATCGCTGGATCGGGCGCTTGCGCTCGTTGATGCGGCGGCGCAAGCGGGCGCGCATGCGCTTAAAATCCAGACCTATACGGCTGAAACCATGACGCTGGCGAAACGCGAGGGCGCGTTTTTTATTGAGAACCCCAATAGCCTGTGGCAGGGGCGCTCGCTGTATGAGTTATATCAAGCCGCCTACACGCCGTGGGAGTGGCATGAAGCAATTTTCGAGCGCTGCCGTCAACGCGGGATCATCTGTTTCAGTTCGCCGTTTGACGCCTCGGCAGTCGACTTCCTCGAGTCTTTTAATCCGCCGTGCTATAAAATTGCTTCGTTTGAAAATATTGATTTGCCACTGATTCGCAAGGTCGCGGCGACGGGTCGTCCGCTAATTATGTCGACCGGCATGGCCACGGCGGCCGAATTGGACGAAGCGGTCCGCGCCGCCCGCGATGCCGGATGCCGATCGTTGATTCTGCTCAAATGCGTCAGCGCCTACCCCGCGCCGCCAGAAAACGCTAACTTGCGCACGATTCCGCATTTAAGAGTGCTTTTTGGCGTGGAGGTCGGCCTGTCGGATCATACGCTGGGCGTCGGGGTGGCGCTGGCTGCGGTGGCGCTGGGGGCGAGCGTGATTGAAAAACATTTCACGCTGAGTCGTGCGGATGGCGGCGTCGATGCGGCGTTTTCCATGGAGCCTGAGGAGCTGCGCCTTTTGGCGACGGAATCCGCGCGCGCCTGGCAATCGCTGGGCCGTGTCGCTTACGGGCCACAGGGAGCAGAGGCGGAGTCTCTGGTTTTTCGTCGCTCGCTGTATATTGCGCGTGATATGGCCGCCGGAGAAACCTTGACGACCGAAAATCTGCGCTGCGTGCGTCCCGGCGACGGTTTGCCTCCTAAATATTATGATCGCCTGTTGGGACGCCGCGTCGTGCGCGCCGTCTCCCAGGGCGAGCCCTTGAGCTGGGATTTGCTTTTGTCCTGAGACCGAAGCGCTGGAGAACCCGCCCTCAGGCTCCCCTCTCCAGAAACCTCCTGAGAAAGGCCGCTCAGAGGGGCTTCATCATGCGTTTTCGCCCGGGGGGGCTTATGGTAGAATGCCGCTTCGTCTGGCTGATCGAGAGCCCTTGGCTGGACGGGTCTTCTTTTCTGCTTGTGATTTTCCCTGTTTTTCTCTCAGAATTTTTCTTTCAGGATTTTTCTTTCGGAATTGTTTTCTTTCCCTTCATCAATCATGGATTGGATTCAAGCGCGATGTTTAACGACAAGGTAATTTTTATCACCGGCGGCACCGGGTCTTTTGGCAAAATGGCCGTCAAAATGATTCTCGAACGCTTTGCCCCGCGTAAATT
The DNA here is from genome assembly GCA_016712355.1 of Vampirovibrionales bacterium. NCBI lineage: Bacteria > Bacillati > Candidatus Melainabacteria > Vampirovibriophyceae > Vampirovibrionales > Vampirovibrionales bacterium. Next base: position 1,747,226 of record JADJRF010000005.1, read on the forward strand.
GATCGTTTTTTCGCGCGACGAGTTGAAGCAATTTGAAATGGCGCAGGAATTTAATCACCCCTGCATGCGGTATTTTCTGGGCGACGTGCGCGATCTGGCGCGTCTGCGAGAAGCAATGCAGGGCGTGGACTACGTCATTCACGCCGCCGCGCTGAAACAAGTCCCGGCCGCAGAATACAACCCAATGGAATGCATCAAGACCAACGTCTACGGCGCCGAAAACGTCGTCAAAGCCTCACTGGAAGCTGGCGTAAAGCAAGTCGTGGCGCTTTCCACCGACAAGGCCGCCAACCCGATTAATTTATACGGCGCAACCAAATTACTCTCCGACAAACTGTTTGTATCGGCCGGTTATTGGGGCGGCGGTAAACCTACCAAGTTCTCTGTGGTGCGCTACGGCAACGTCGTGGGCTCGCGCGGTTCGGTGTTGCCCTTCTTCTATGAGCGTCTCAGACGCGGCGAACGTGAGCTGCCCATCACCGACGAGCGAATGACGCGCTTCTGGATTACCCTTGAGCAGGGCGTCGAAATGGTGCTGACGGCCTTTGCCTGTATGCAGGGCGGTGAGACCTTCGTCCCGAAAATTCCCTCAATTCGTATTGTGGATCTCGCGCGCGCCATGGATCCCACCGCCACTGTGCGACTGGTCGGCATTCGCCCCGGCGAGAAAGTGCATGAGCTGCTTTGCCCCAAAGACAATGCGCGCGACACCATTGAGTTTCCGGAGTTCTTTATTATCAAGCCGACGGTTAATTTCCTCAAAACGGTTGATTATACGCGGAATCCCTTGGGACAGACCGGTTTTCATGTGGATGAAGATTTCGAATACAGCTCGGACAGCAACCCGCATTTTATGACGGTTTCTGAAATCGCTGACCTGAACGCGCGTCTTCAGTTCAGCTTGCCGCAGACGCAGACTGCTTCCTGATTAGAGGGCGTCCGATGGCGGCAGACGACGCGTATATTCCCTACGGTCGACAAACCATCGACGCGCGCGATGTGGAATCGGTCGTTCGCGTCCTGACGTCTGATTTTCTCACGCAAGGCCCGGCGATTGAGGCTTTTGAGCAGGCCGTGGCCGCTTATTGCGACGTTCCGTACGCGGTCGCTGTCAGTAGCGCGACCGCAGGCCTTCATCTGGCCTGTCTGGCTGTGGGGCTGGGTCCGGGAGACTGGCTCTGGACGTCGCCCAATACCTTTGTCGCTACCGCCAATGCGGCGTTGTATTGCGGCGCGCAGGTGGATTTCGTGGATATCGACCCGCAGACGTATAACCTCGATGTAGGCAAACTCGCTGAAAAACTTGCCGTCGCCGCCGCTTCCGGACGCCTGCCCAAGGCGTTGGCCCCCGTGCATTTTGCCGGGCAGTCTTGCGCGATGCGGGCTATTGGGCAATTAGCGGCGCATTACGGGGTAAGCATTATTGAGGATGCCGCCCATGCGGTCGGCGGACGCTATGAGCAACGGCCCATCGGCGATTGCGCGTATTCGCAGATGGCCGTATTCAGCTTCCATCCCGTTAAAATTATCACCACCGGCGAAGGGGGCGTGGTGACGACCCGCGATCAGCGCCTGTATGAGAGGCTTAAAAGCCTGAGGAGTCATGGCATCACGCGTGATCCGGCCCAGATGACGCGCGCGCCCCACGGCCCGTGGGATTACCAGCAACTGGCGCTGGGCTTTAACTACCGAATGACGGATCTTCAAGCGGCGCTCGGCTTGAGCCAGATGGCGCGACTCGACGAATTCGTCCTGCGGCGTCAAGCGTTGGCGCGTCGCTACGATGAAAAACTGGCTCACCTGCCGCTCACCCTGCCCTGGCAGGATCCGGCGGGCGCGTCGTCATTTCATCTGTACGTCGTGCGCCTGAAAGACGCCGCTCATCGTCGACGCGAGGTGTTTGAATCGCTCCGCGCCGCCGCCATCGGGGTGAATGTTCATTATATTCCCGTGCATACGCAGCCGTATTATCGCGCCATGGGCTTTCAGCATGGCGATTTTCCGCAGGCGGAAGCGTATTACGGGGAGGCGATCACCCTGCCCCTTTATTTTGGCTTGTCTGAAGCGGATCAAGACCGCGTGGTCGCTGCGCTTCAGACGGCTCTTGAGCGCGTCGGCGTATGAAGCTTGCGCTGGGAACGGCGCAATTCGGTATGCCCTATGGTGTTTCCAACGCTCAGGGCCAGCCCTCGCTTGACGACATTGTTGCGATTCTGCGCGTTGCGGCTCAGGCGAACGTGCGCACGCTAGACACTGCGCCCGCCTATGGCGTCAGCGAAAGCGCGCTGGGGGACGCGATGCGCTGTCTGTCAAACGGGCCGGGCTGTGCGGACTTTGATTGCATCACCAAGACGCCGCGATTCGCCCGAGCCCGTCTTGACGCAGACGACGCCCGGACCCTGCGGGCCGCTTTTGAGACTTCTCTGGCGCGGCTGGGCGTGTCTCAAGTTGGCGCGCTGCTGATTCATCACGCCGATGATCTCTTGACGCCGGGCGGCGAATGCTTGTTTGAGGAGATGCTGGCGATCAAGGCTGCAGGTCTGGCCCGTAAAATCGGCGTTTCCGTCTATACCCGCGCGCAAATAGAGCGCGTGACAGATGCTTTTGCTATCGACCTCATTCAACTGCCCCTCAACGTAATGGATCAGCGTCTGCTTGCGGATGATTTCCTTAAGGGGCTGAACTCTCAGGGGATTGAGCTGCATGCGCGCTCGATTTTTTTGCAGGGAGCGCTCTTAATGCCGCCTGAGGCGCTGCCCGATTACTTTACGCCGTGGCGCTCCTCTCTGCGCGCCTATCATGCGGCGATTCAGGCCCAGGGGCTTTCGCCATTGGCGGGGGCGCTGGGTTTTGTTCAGGGCGTGGGGGCAATCGATCGTATCGTCTGCGGCGTCGCCGCTGCGTCGCAACTGCTGGAGATTCTGGCTGCCTACCGCGACTCTGCGCGCGTCAGCCATGGGCTTGATTATGCCGCTTTCGCCGTGAATGACGACGCTCTCGTGAATCCTGCCCATTGGCCGCGATTTTGAGAAGGCGGCCCTTGATAGAGTCGTCTCGCCTTTAAAATCCCATCGCCGCTACAACGCGCGCCGCTCCATGTCCGTCCACGAGCGCCATGCCCGCGCGCGACGCCTCACGCAGCCAGTCTGGAGAGTGTTCCGCCCATAGAAGCGCTTCGGCGATCGCCTCGGGAGAAACGTCGTCCGCCGCTCCCAGATTTCGCACCACGCCGCGATCGCTCAAATGCCGCGTCAATTCGCGCTGATTCTCCGCAATCAGCGTCACCAACGCGGGAAGTCCCAGGCAGGCGCGCTCCCAGCTCGTCGTACCGCCGGCGCCGACCATCAGATCCGCTTGGGCCATCAGCTCTGCCATATAGGACACGTTTACATGCGCCCTTACGCCGGTTATAGCGGCGCATTGAGCCTCAAGCGCTTTGCGACGGGCGTTTTGCCCGCCGATTACCACCTCTGCCGTCCAAGTGCGATTTTCAAGCGTTTGAATCGCCTTCAGCGTTTTGCCGGTTTCGTCTTGCGGATCGCTGCCGCCAAAGGAGACTACCAAGCGCCGAAAATCCCCGTTTCTCGGCGAAAGACCCTCGCGGGCCGAGAGAAATTCCGGGCGCAGCAGCGCAAACGCCGGGCCTAGGAGCGGCTGGCATTCTGGCGTCAGGAGCGCCGCATAGCGTTGCGTGTCCGGGTGCAGATTCTGGTCGAGCAACAGATGACAGGCATGCGGGCGGTCCGCGAGATCGTCAATCGCCAGAATCTTCCCGGCATAAGGCCGAATGGCGCGTTCCCAGTCGGCGTCCAGTTGATAGTGGTCCACCACCAGCCATGCGGGACGCGCGGGCAACGCCTGTAACGCGGCGACGCTCGCCGGGACGTCGGGAACGTCTGGAGCCAGTTCCAGCGTGAAAAAACCCGCCTGCTGAAAATAAGATTGCTCACGCATCCAGTCGATGAGATCCCCGTCGGCGCGCCGACACAGAAAGCCGCAGGAAACCCCGCGCGCGCTCAAAGCTTGCGCCAGTGTCAGACAGCGCATAAGATGGCCTGACCCGATGGCGCGTGAGGCGTCCGCGCGGAAAATCACGACGGGAAGAGGGAGGGCGAGCGGCGGCGGCAGCGTCACAGGCGTATCAAGTCCCGCAGAATGTCTGATGTACGCGCTCTTGTGGTGTTGGCGGTCGGCGCAGCGAAGCGTCTTCTGAATTTTGGGCCTGAGCGTCAGGCGTCGGATCGTCATACGGCGCGGCCAGGGCGGCCAGCAAGCGTTTGAACGGGGCTTCGTTCTGTCGCTCGACCCATGCCGTCAGCGCTGCTTCAACGGCGTGATTCCGCGGGATAATCGCCGGACTGGCGGCCCGCATGCGCGCCGCGGACAGCGCCCATGGCTCCGTTTGGCGCCGGCGTCGTTCTTCCCAACGCGTGCGCCAGGCGAGAAACCCTGCGTCCTGAAATAGATCGTCGCTCTGTAACTGGCCTTCAGAGATCAGCGCGCGCCATGTATTGGTGAAATCAGCGCGCTGGTCGCGCATCCACGTCAACAGATTCTGGGCGAGCGCGTCATCATCGTCTTCTTCATTAAACAGCCCCAGTTTCGCGCGCGTGATGCCCAGCCAGGCCGCGCGTACGTGGCTTAGAAAGGGACGAAGCGCATCTTGCGCGACGCTGAGCCCCGCTTGCGGGTCTTCGTGCGCGTCTTCATCGAGAAGGGGCAGGAGGGTTTCGGCGAGTCGCGCGAGATTCCATTGCGCAATGGCGGGCTGATTGCCAAAGGCGTAACGCCCGTACCGGTCGATGGCGCTGAAGACGGCGGCGGGATCGTATTCGTCGAGAAAGGCGCAGGGCCCATAATCGATGGTTTCGCCGCTGATGGCCATATTGTCGGTGTTCATCACGCCATGAATAAACCCGATGGCTTGCCATTGGGCGATCAAGAGGGCCTGACGCGCCGAAACCGCGTTTAAAAAGGCGAGATACGGGTTACGCGCGCTCATCGCCTCAGGATAATGGCGCGCGATGGCGTAATCGGCGAGCGCTTTGACCGCCAGCGGATCTGCCAGCGAGGCGGCGTATTCAAACGTCCCAACCCGTAAATGACTGGCCGCCACGCGCGTGAGAATCGCGCCCCGCTGCGGCGTCTGGCGATAGACGGTCTCGCCCGTCGTCACCACGGCCAGACTGCGCGTAGTGGCGACCCCTAGTGCATGCATGGCCTCACTGATCACGTATTCGCGCAGCATCGGGCCCAGCGCCGCGCGTCCGTCGCCGCCGCGAGAATACGGCGTGGGACCGGATCCCTTTAGCTGGATGTCTACCCGGCGACCGTCGGGCGTCAGGTGTTCGCCCAGTAAGAGGGCGCGCCCGTCTCCGAGCATAACGAAGCGCGCGTACTGATGCCCTGCATAAGCTTGCGCCAAGGGTCTTGCGCCGTCTGGCAACTCATTTCCGCTGAGGATGCGCGCGCCTTGCGGACTGTCCAACACATCGGGGTCAAGGCCCAGCGTCCGGGCCAGGGCGTGGTTGACTATCGCGACGCGAGGCTCGCGCACAGGCGTCGGCGTCAAGTGCGAGAAGAAAACCGTCGGCAGGCCCGCATAGGTCTGCGCGTCAGCCTGCGCCATGCGCCACCCCGCGTCAGGCGGCGCTGGCGATGAACTGGACTCTGAAACCGTCATAAAATTGGCTCATTATGCGTAATGTCCCGGCGGGCGCTATTTTTGAAATGAAGACCCGAAAAACATCCAGGTCAGAAAGAAATCTGCGATGAGGATGGCAACCACCGTCCACACGGCGGCGCGCGTGGTGGCCTCTCCTACGTCCTTGGCTCCGCCGCGCGTTGTTAAGCCAATTGTGCAGCAAATAGCGGCCAGAATTACGCCGAAAATCATCGATTTAATCAGAGAAACCCGAATATCATACGGCTTGAGATACAGCCAGACAGATTCCAGATATTTGCTGTAATGCAGATATGAGACGTTCTGAGCGATCAGCATCCCGCCGATGATGGCAATCAGCGAGTCCACAATGGTCAGCAGCGGCAACGCGACCACGCAGGCCAGCAGCCTGGGGACGAATAAATAGCGTACGGGACTGACGTTCATCGTGGTCAGCGCGTCAATCTGCTCGGTGACCTTCATGTTGGCGATTTCGGCTGCGATGGCAGTGCCGGCGCGCGCGCCGACCGCCATACACGTGAAAATCGGCCCTATTTCGCGAACAATCGCCAGCGCGACCAGCCCGCCGACATAGGCGTCGGCGCCGGTCTGCGCGAACTTGGCCGCCGTCTGCAACGCCAGTACAGACCCGGCCACCAGACAGATGATAATGCTCATCGGCGCGGAATCAAAGCCGATGGCGGCGGTTTGCGCCAGCGTCAACCGCCAGTTGATGCGACCTTGCGCAATATGGGCAACGGCTTCCGCGAGAAACGTCAACGCCGTGCCCAGAGCCGACAGCGCTTGCGTGGCCATCGCCTCCAGCCGTCCCGGCGCGCGCGTTTCGTTCATAGGAACCGTCATTTAATGGGAACGACCGTACACCAGCGGCTGTACGCAGGCAATTGGTTCTTCACCGCGCGGAAATACAGCTCTTGCAGTTTCAGCGTGATGGGCCCCGGCTTGCCGTCGCCCACCGGCCGCAGATCAATTTCCGTGACGGGCGCGACCTGGGCGCCGGTGCCCGAATAAAAAGCTTCATCGGCCATATAGAGCTCCGTGCGATCGACGGTGCGCTCTTCGGTCTCCAGACCGAACACCTCGCGGGCCAGCGTAATCAGGGCGTCGCGGGTCACGCCTTCCAGAATGTTATCCGTCCGTCCCGGCGTGATGAGCTTGCCGTGACGCACCAGAAACAGATTCATGGCCGAGCCTTCTGATACGGAGCCGTCGGCGTTCAGCACAATGGCGTCGTCAAAGCCCATCAGGCGGGCGTCTGTCACGATCAGGGCCGAATTCATGTAAGCCCCTGTGGCTTTGGCGCGCGGCGGAATCGCGTTATCATCCACGCGCCGCCAGCTTGACGTGATCACGCGCAGCCCTTTGGAGATATCGACATACTCGCCAAGGGGGGCCGTCCAGATGCAGATATCGTTACTGGTCTTGTCGAGGCGCGGCGTAATGATTTCGCCTCCTTTATAGAGCGTCGGCCGGATGTACGTATCCGTCTTCGGCGCATTTTTCTGGATCAGCTCGACGGTGATCCGCATCAGGTCGTCCAGCGTCAGGCTGGGGGTCAGCCGGAAGATTTTGCTGTTGTCCAGCAGGCGCTGATAATGCTCGCGCATCCGAAAAATGCTAACGCTGTTGCTTTCCGGCAGCCAATAGCCGCGAATCCCTTCAAAAAGCGCCGTGCCGTATAAAAATGCGTGCGTGCGGATACTGATTTTCGCGTCGCTGAGCGGAATAAAGCCGCCGTCAAAATAAGCGTAATCCATGGGGAACCTACCTCGGGCTTCTGATGTAACGCGGTTAACCGGGCGCGGCAATGGCGAAGGGGATGCGCGCGGGTCGAAAGAAGGGGCTGTTTTTGATACAACAGAGGGAATCGCCGCCTCCCAATTGAAAGGCCTTTCCATTATATGACCAAGACGCCGATTCTGCTGCTGATTCTTGACGGCTGGGGATTGACCCCGCAGACCGAAGGAAACGCCATTGCGCTGGCCCATCCCAAGCGCTATGAGGCGCTGATGTCCAATCACCCCTGGATTCCCATCGATGCGTCAGGTTACTCCGTGGGCTTGCCGCAAGGCCAGATGGGCAACTCAGAGGTGGGTCACACGACCATCGGCGCCGGGCGCGTGGTTTACCAGGAACTCACGCGCATCGACAAAGCGATCGAGACGGGCGATTTCTTCCGTAACCCTGCGTTTCGCGCGGCGGTTGAGCACGCGCGCAATCACCAGAGCGCGCTTCATTTCATGGGTCTGATTGGTCCCGGCGGCGTTCACAGCCATCAGAATCATCTGCTCGCGCTGCTCGATATGGCCAAGTGGGACAAGCTGGATCGCGTCTTTGTCCATGCGTTTCTCGACGGTCGCGACGTGCCGCCGCGCAGCGCAGGCGAACCGCTCGCAGAAATCGAACGAAAGCTTAAAGAATTGCGCTTTGCGCCGATTCAAACCATTTGCGGACGCTATTACGCCATGGATCGCGATAACCGCTGGGAACGCGTGCAGCTTGCTTACGACAATCTGACGCTGGCCAACGGCAAGCGCGTCCTGTTCAGCACCCGCGCGCTGGAGGCCAGCTATCAGGACGACAAGGGCGATGAATTCGTCTTGCCGACGGTGTGTGACCTGACGTTTCAGGGGATTCAGGACAACGATGCGGTTATTTTCTTTAACTTCAGGCCGGATCGCGCGCGCGAACTGACCCGCGCTTTCACTCAGCGTGAGTTTACGGGATTTGAACGCGCCAAAAAGCCGGAAAACCTGCATTTCGTCTGTATGACCCCCTACGACGAGAGCTTCGGCTTGCCGGTCGCCTTCGATAAAGACCCGCTGGCCAATATCCTGCCGGAAATCATCAGCAACGCCGGTTTAAAGCAATTTCGCTGCGCCGAAACCGAAAAATACGCGCACGTCACGTATTTTCTCAATGGTGGACGCGAAGAGCCTTATCCTGGCGAAAACCGCGCGTTAATCCCCTCTCCGAGGGTCGCCACATACGATCTTCAGCCGGAAATGAGCGCTCCCGAAGTCTGCAACGCGATTGTAGAGGCCATTGAGAGCGGCGGTTACGATCTCATCATCGCCAATTTCGCCAACCCCGACATGGTGGGCCATACCGGCGTCCTGCCGGCGGCCATTCGCGCCGTGCTGGCGGTTGATCTGGCGCTTGGGCGCATTGTCGACGCGCTGGCCCGCGTCAACGGCACGTTGCTGCTGACCGCCGATCACGGCAACATCGAGGTGATGATCGACGCCGACGGCGGCCCGCACACCGCGCACACGACCAACGACACGCCGTTTCTGCTCGTCTCGTCGGATCCGGGCCTCAAGCTCGATACGCAAGGCCGCTATGGTCTCAGCTCGATTGCTCCGACGATCCTCGACCTGATGGGCCTGCCGATTCCCGCCGAAATGACGTCGCCGTCGATGTTAGCGCGCCAACCCGTTGCGCGCTGACGGGCGCCTCTTGTTTTGCGCAATCCCGTTGTGTTATATCTGGAAGTCGCCCGAATGATATGGGGCGGTAGCTCAATTGGTTAGAGCACCTGCCTGTCACGCAGGAGGTCGCGGGTTCGAGTCCCGTCCGCCCCGCCATTTTTATGTCATCTCCGCTTATCGCGCCTCAGGCAGCCGTTTGACGGCTTGCCCGGCGCTCTTGTTATAGAGGGGACGGCGTGCCATCGCCTGAGGTCCAGCCCTATACGTTGCCCGAACCTGCGCGCAAGCCGCACTATGTTCAGGCGCTTTTTTCGCGTATCGCGGGGCATTACGATCTCATGAACGACGTGATGACCTTCGGCCTGCATCGGCGCTGGAAGGCGCGCGCGTGCCGGGCTCTGCGTCTGGAGGCGGGTCAGCGCGCGCTGGATCTGTGCTGCGGTACAGGCGATCTGGCGCTGGAAATTCTCCGCCAGACGCCGACGGCGCGGGTGGTCGGCGTCGATTTCTGCGAGGAGATGCTTGCCATTGCTCGCCGCCGCTTGCGCGACGCCCCCTGCGAGTTGATGCAGGGCGATGCGATGCGTCTGCCATTTGAGGATGACGCCTTTGACGGGGTGGTCATCGCCTACGGCTTGCGCAATGTCGCCGACGCCGAGGGCTGCCTGAGAGAAATCGCGCGCGTGTTACGCCCGGGCGGGCGGCTGGCGATTCTCGAGATGAGCCGTCCGACCCCGCTGCTGCACGGACTCTCGCGCGGCTGGCGGTTTGCGATTCTGCCCATTCTGGGCCGCCTGATTGCGCGCGATGGCGAGGCCTATCAATACCTGCCGCATTCAGCTCAGGCTTTTCCGCCTCAGCACGCGCTGGTTGAGATGATGACGCGCGTCGGCCTGCAAGACGCGCGTTTTGAGAACCTGATGGGCGGCGTCTGCGCCCTGCATGTGGCTGTCGCCCCGTAGCGCCCTGCGGTTTTATGGCGCCCGGCATCCGCGAGCATGCGTCTGGCGTCTGATGATGACAACGGAAACGGACTGGCGCGCTCGGAGAGATTCGAACTCCCGACCTCATGGTTCGTAGCCATGCGCTCTATCCAACTGAGCTACGAGCGCATCCAATCCGATGCTCCCGACTATATCCAAAACCCCGACGCCTTTGCAAGGGCTCGCGCGCGGCGACCGGCGCGGAGAATCGCAACGGGATATACGAATGGCCGTATTTAGGATAGAATATCCAGAATGATTCTGCCGTATGGCATGCATGGACGCTCTTTGAGCCCCGTCAACGCGCAAAATCAGGATGCTCCTTACTAATTTGGGTTGGGCTTAGGCGTGGCGACTCGTGATGCGCGACGACCTCTGAATGAAATGGCGCTGGCAGCCCTGGCGGCTCTCGAAGAAGAGCCGTCGTCGGCCGACGGCGTCACGGCGCGTGAGATTACCAATCGCATTTTGCAGACCTATGGCGTGGCCTACCCCATCCAAACCATCCTCGTGGTGCTGGGGCGCTTGACGCGCAAGGGAGCGGTCACCCGCATGACCCACCCGAATCCGGGTTTGCATCATCGCTATTCGTTCCATCTGGCGCGGTCGTGCGAAAACACGCCAGAAGAGCGCGTATGGCGTCAGTTTCAGGCCATTGCAGATGAGTTCTTCGATGGCAACCCTCAATTGGCCCTGTTCGAGCTTCAAAAGCAGGTGATTGAGCGCCATATTGAGGAAACGCCCAGTCAGCCTCAATTCTTATAAGCGGAGTTGCGCGGGCTGCTTCGCCGTGAATTTTTGTAACCCCTCTGCGACCGACGCCTACGGATCAGGCTGAATCGGCTATACTGGCAAGAGGTCGGGAATCAGCGCTTGCGCCTTTCCGGGCTTGGCGGCCCTTTTTACGGAGAGGGTTCGCGCCGTCAGGGTCAAGCGTCAAGGGTTCAGAGAGTGACCGCAGACCAGCCTCGGGAGTCATCGTCGGCGATGCCGCCCCCGGCCTCAAGCGCAGGCGGGGCGATTCTATTTGAGAAGTCGTGTCCCGGCTGTGGCTCGACCAATGCTATTATTAACCGCTTTTGCGCCTTTTGCGGACGCCGTTTTGAATCGCTGAGCGATGCGGCTGAGTCAGACGACGCGCAAGCCCCTGCGCTCACCGAAAAAACGCCGGGTCCGTTGCCGCTTAAAGGCCGCCAGTCGTCTCAAACCCTGATTGAATCGCGCTTGGCCGCTGCAGAAGAAGAGGCGCTGGCTGCTGCGTATGAGCGCCCGAACGATGCGGCGGGCCTCGCTGATTCCAATGCCCTGACACTGGACAGCGCGCCTGAGCATGCGCCGGCGCCGAAATCTGAGCCCGAGCCCGAGCCCGAGCCGCCCGCCGACGAGTCGCATCTGACGCAATTCGCGCAGATTTCCATTGAGTTTATGAACTTCGTCCAGTTGGCGTCTTCGGTGCAAGACCCGTCTCTGATTGAGCGCTATCGCGGCGAATGCGTCGCCCGTATCGAAGAAATGGCCGCCCGCGCGCAAGGCGTGGTCGAATCCGTCCGAAATAACATCCTGTTTATTATTTTTCCGCGCCAAGAGACGCTTTATGCGTCCGTGGCTCAAGCTGTCGCGCTGTCGTTGCAGGTGCTGGAAGAGCCCCTGACGTTTCAGCAGTTGCCCCTTAAAATCCGAATCGGCCTGGCTCTGGAGTCTGCAGGCGAGCGTCAGCCCATGACATCAGCTATTGAGCGCTCGGTCGCCTCTCCCGGCATGGTTGTCGCCAGTGAACAGGCTTACACGCTGTTTGAAGACGACTACGCCGTCGAACCCGTCGGCCCCATCCGCATTGGCGAGACCTTTCAGACGTTTTACCGCATTCTCAAGCCGCGTCCCGCCGTGATGCCGGACCCGGCCATTGTCGCCGACGCCGCTGACAAAGGCCCGGAATCAAGCCCGCACCCAAACCCGGAAATGCCACTGTCGCCCGTTCGGTCTGAATCGTTGCCTGATCCTGCGGCTTCTCTGGTCGGGCCGGAATCTTCGCCTAACGCGTCGCCTTTGTCGCCGGTCAGCGCAATTTCTCCCCTGACGGCGCCAGATGTCGGCGCCCCGCAAGGCGAGTCGCAAGACGATGTTTTTGCTCTGCTCTTTCCCCGCGCGACGGGAGATGCGCCCTCGTTGGACGAGTCTCTTGACGGTGCGTCAGAACTATCGCCAGCGGCTTTTTCAGCGGCTTCTCATGAAGCGCCGCACGCTTCGGGGCCTGTGGGCGAGGCGGGTGGATTTCGCGAGTCTCTGGCAGCCGCCGCCGCGTCGCCCGGTCTCGCTGACGCTGACGCCCGGTTTCAGGGTCCGCCTGAGTCGCCTGCTGCGTCTGATTCCCTCGATGCTTACTCTCACCCCAGCCCGACGCTGACGCCCGAAACGACGGACATGGACGCGTTTGCCTCGCCCCCCCCTGATGATCCTGCCATGATTGGCGTCTTGGGGATGATGGGCATGGGCGCTGCGCCTCCTCCGTCAGCGATGGCCAGCGCGGAAATGCCGCAAGAACCCTTGCGCGATACGGCCCACCAGACGGTCACGGGCTATTCTCCGCCGCTATTCTGTGGGCGTCGCGCGCCAGAATCGGCCAACGTCCGCTACGAAAAAGGCGTTGAAACCCTCATTGCCGAATTGAGCGCCTTTATCGACGACCCATCCGCCGCCGGGCGCATCCTCACGCTGTCGGCCAATGAGGGCGTTGGCAAATCCTATATCGTCAGCAATTTGCTACTGCGCGCCCTCGCCCCCGACCCGCGCCAACCGCGAATGGTCTGGTTTCAGGGCAGCAATTACGCCTCGTTCGGCGGGCGCGGCCTGCCGCTGCTGCTCTGGATCGAGATGTTCCATAACGCTTTGCCCATGATGCTCGAAGGCTCCGATCCGGGCAGTTTACAGTCCTGGCTGTCGCATACGCTCAACCACATCTATCGCGGTCAGGCTCCGCCCGAGGCGATGCGCTTCTGGAGCAATTTCTTCCTGATTAATCCGCTTGCTCCGATTCAGCTCGACGCGCTCGACGGGCTGGGCGATATTGAGCGCTATATGGGCGATTTTATCGCGCACATGGCCCAGCAAATGCCGGTCGTCATGGTGATCGAAGACCTGGATCAGGCCGATGCGGCTTCGCTGGAGCTGCTGGTTCGTCTGGTCGAGGGCGGCTTGCTGTCGCATCGCGTGTGTCTGGTGTTGACGCACGATCGCGAGTTCTTGCCGCTGGGGCGTCTGGAGCAGGTCTTGGCGCTGCACACTTCTCGAAATGTCGTTATTTCGGATCTTAATCAAGAAGAAATCGTCAGCTTCCTGAGTTCAGGCCCTTTTGCCGGGACGCTGGAAACCCTCTCCTCACGCCATATCGACGACCTGATGACCTATTCTCAAGGCCGCTCGATTTACCTCTTTGAGGCTATAGCCTACCTGCAAATCAGCCAGGTATTCTGGGTGAACCCGCAGACCGGCAAGCTTGCGCCGAATCCCAATGTCGATCAAACTGCGCTGAGCCTGCCCGCGTCGCTAGCAGAAATGATTCAAGCCCGCTTTGACGGTCTTTCCGCCGAACAGCGCTATGTCCTGCAAGTCGCCAGCGTGCTGGGCGAGCGTTTCACGCTCAAGACGCTCGTGGATCTGTGTCAGTTTGATATCGAAACGCTTCAGCGCATCCTCGAACACCTGACGGTGCAACAGTTTATCGTTAGTGATTTCCAGCAGACAGGGCATTTCCGTCACCGGATTCTCTGGGAGCTTGTCTATCGCAGCCTGACGCCAGAACTGCGCGCCGACCTGCATAAGCTGGCCAGCGAATATCTGGAGAATCTCGTCCGTAATCGCGTCACGGTCAATCCCCTCTTGTGCGCCATGCACGCTGAACGCGCCGGGATGGGCGATCGCGCGTTCCATTACTGGAATCTGGCCGGGGTCTGGTGTACGCAGATCGGCGATCGCGTCGGGCTGAATCTGGCCTTTGCTCAGGCTCTGGCCCTGCTCCAGAAAAAAGCCTCGCCTGATGCCGCTGATTTGGCGGCGCGGCTGTATTGCAATCTGGGCATGCTGAATCTCGACGACGATCCGGCTCTGGCCGTTTCCCTACTGGAGCGCGCTGCCGCCTATGCCGAAGAAAAAGGCGACAGCGCCCGCCGAATCGAGACCTATGGTTATCTCGCCGCAGGCTACGAAGCCATGGGACGCCTTCAACAAGCGCACGACGTTCTCGAGAAGAGCCTCGCGCTGATTTCTCGCCAAAGCTCGCCGCAAGAACACGCTATCTTGCAGGCGTCGCGCCTTGGTTGTCTGTATCGCCTCGGTCGCCTCGAAAAAACCCGCGAGCTGCTGATTGCCGAACTCGCCCCGCTCACCGAAAACTCTGACGCCCTGCGCGATCCCACCCTCGCCGAATCCCTGTTTACCGCGCGCTGGCTGCACCACGAGATCGATCTCTGGCAATGCCGCCCCGATTCCTCCGAGGCGCTCAGCCATGCGCTCGCCCTGACCGAAGAGCGGGGCTATGGCGCGCTGGCCCTCTCGATGAAGCTCTCGCGGATTCGCGGCTTTCTGTGGCGCGGCGCCTATGAGAGCGTCGATCGCCATCTGCACGCCCTTCTCCCCGAGATCGAAGCCCTCCCGCGTCCAGATGAACTGCTGGGCCAATGGGGCCTGCTCGCCATGACGCTCCACATCGACAAAGGCGACTGGAAGAGCGCCCAGGATCTGACCCTGCATAGCCTTTACAAGGCCGAGCAGGCTCATGATTATTACACCTGGATTCAAATCAATGCCGAGGCCGGGCGTATCGCCTTGGGGCAGAATCGCGCCGCCGACGCGCTCAGTATTTTCGAGGGGATGGCTGCCGAAAGCGCGGAGCGCCGATTCGCTTCCTGCGCGCTGATTTGCTGGCGTCTGCTGTCGCAAGCCCAACTCGTCCAGGGTCGCCTCGAACCTGCGCTGGAAATCGCCGCCCGCGCGCTGGAAATCGCCGAAAAACCGGATGTCGGCAATACCCGCGAGCGTTATCTGCTGAGTCTGACGATGGCGCGCATTCTACTGGCTCAAGGCGATATTCGCGCGGCGGGCGAGCGTTTGCAGCCCTTGTGGCCCGAAATCAAGCAAACCGGCTTCCTGCCGTTGATTGCCGATGCGGCAAGCGCTGTGGGCGAACTGTATCTGGCGATGGCCAATCGCCTGCCAGAGGGCGTCCAGCGTATTCAGCGCCAGGAACGGGGCATGCAGTTTGTCGAAATCGCGATGACGCAATGGCAACAATTGCGCAATCCGTATCAATTGGCCCTGGCGTCGGCGCATCTGTCGTCAGGCGTGGCGTAAAGACGCTTCGGGAAAAGCGCGCGCTGGCTTAAGCGTCCGCGTTAGCCCTTGTTGGCCGCAATTTGGTTGGCCATATTGGTGATGGCCGTTCCCTGATTGTTATATTGGGAAATCAGCATTTCCATCACCTGAAACTGCTTGCGATAGAACTCTTCTTTTTGTGCCAAGCGGCTTTCTGCGCGCGAGATTTGCGTGTTGAGATCCTTGATACGCCGCTCGGTGCTGTTATTGTGCCCGGCGAACAGGCCGTCGAGCGATTCGTTGGCGTCGTCGTTCAAGGCGTTGTCGGTCAGGGTCTTAAGCTGGGTCAAAACGCCGGTGGCGCCGACCATCAGGGCGCTGACCTCATCGGGATTGGATGCCAGCGCAGCTTCAAACTGGGTTTTATCAAACTGAAACTTCGACGAGGCGGTGTTATCGCCTGCTGTCACGGCTCCGGTCGAAATCCCGACTGAAAACAGCGTCGAATACTTCGTCAAACCCGCAACCGGATTCGACATTGTACTGCGCAACTGGTCACGGAAGCGTCGCAGACTGCTTTCGCCCTTGAGCTTGGCGTTGTTGTTCTGCATATCCGTCTGCTCGTCGATAAACGAGATGGCCTGATTGAGCTGGGCCACCAGGTCCGTGACGGCTGTTTCCAGCTTCGAAGCGTCTCGGCTGATGACAATATCAATCGGCGCGCCGACGTTCTGGCCCTTGAGTTCCAGCGTCACGCCCGTGAGGCCTGTGATACTCGAGCTGACCGTGTTGGATCCGCTGAAGAGCTGGGTGCCATTGACGTAAAATTCAGCGTTTTTGCCGGCGGTCTGCGACAGCGTCGAATCGCCGCCGCTGATCAGCCCCATCGCGCCCAGAAAATTACTCGTGCCGTCGGCCATGGTAATCAGTGCGCTGCCGCTGCCCGTGGCGCTCAAATTCAGCCGGTTGGCCGCCACGTCATAAGAAATCGACACGCCGGCGTCGGCGTTGTTGTTGATTTCGCTGATAATCGCATTCAACGTTTTGCCGGTGGTGTCAAACGTGGCCTTGCCGATGGTAAACGTTCCGTCAGTCAGAGGCGTCGCCAGGTTTGCGCCCGCCGTACTGGCAACCGCGCCCAGATTTACCCGCGTGAGGGCGACCGAGCTGGTGACGCTGGTGGCCGTCTTATCGCCGGTCTTTAAAAACGTCAGATCCAGAAAATTCGACGTATCGCCATTGGCGCCCAGTTGCACCGTATGGCCGGCGGCGTTGTCGATCTGAATTTTGCCGCCCGAGACGCTCACGCCGGTGATATTGGCCAGCGCGCTTATCTGCGTAAACACGCTGTCAAAATTCTGTGTCGCATCGACGGTAATGCTATGAGCCGCGCCGTCCACAAAAACGGTAAACGTCCCGCTGGTAATGCCTCCTTGGGCGACGTCGCTGATGAGATCTGTTCCCGCGGCGAGTTGCGAGGCGACGTTGCTGACGCTGCGCGCGGTGGTGGCAGTCGCCAACTGGCGCACTTCCAGCTTGAGGGTTTGCGCCGAAGCGTTGCCTGTAACGGTCGCCGTGGCAATGGCGTCATTGGCTGACTTCGACGCCTTGGCCTTAAACGGGTCGCCCTCCAGCACCGACGGGGTGACCAGCTTTTTGAGCACCGCGTTAAGCGATTCCACGCGCGATTTAGCGTTTTTATACTGCGCATCGCCCAGATTCAGGTTCTGAAGGCGCGTCTTGAGAATGTCGACGGGTCGTTTTTCAATCGCCATCAGTTTGGTGATGACGTCTTCCGTTGGGAAGCCCGACGCCAGACCGCTGAGAGAAATCGGGGAGGTGCTGGACATAGACAAACGCCCTCGTCAGAAGTGGCCTGAATCGCCCGAACGCGCGACTTGCGATGATTCAACATCGCTGTCTTCATGGTCGACCGGCGCGACTGCTTTTGGTATCGACCAAATAAACGAACTCTTGATACGCGCAGGCGCCCGTGTCCTTAAAATTGTTACAAGCTTCGGAGTCCCCCGGATCCCCGTCCGTTCCCGTCAAAAGGCTGCTGCTGCGCAGGCCATCGTTACATGAAGGGGCCTTCGCGCATGCGCGCCGCTTGAGCGCCTTTAAATGTTTATGTTACCGTTTGACCTTTCATATCCGCATTGATCCGGCGGATGCCGCGTACTTAAGGGAGTCGTCCATGTCTGGAATTGCCGAAATGTCTCGCCCCTCGCTGTTGAGCCGCCTGTTTCGCACCAAGAGTCTGGATCGCATCCTGCACGAGGCGGGACATCAGGAGCATCAGCTCAAAAAGACGTTGAGCGCCTTTGATCTGGTTATTTTCGGCGTGGGCGCGATGATCGGGGCCGGGATTTTCGCTCTGTGCGGGTCTGCCGCTGTCGGCGCTGCCGGACACCCGGGCGCAGGGCCTGCGGTGGTCGTCTCCTTTGTGATTGTCGGTTTTATTTGCGGCCTGTGCGCCCTTTGCTACTCCGAATTCGCCTCGATGGCGCCCATTTCGGGTTCCGCCTATACCTACGCTTTTTCCACGATGGGCGAATTCATCGCCTGGATTATCGGCTGGGCGCTGGTGCTGGAATACGCCGTCGGCAACATGGCGGTCGCCGTCAGTTGGACCGGTCACGTCAAGGAATTCCTGCTGTCGCATTTTAACGTCACGATGCCGGCTTTTCTATCGAGCAATACGCTGACCACCGAGGTGAGCCTCGACAAGGCGGATCCCTCTCTATTACTCAAGGCCATCCCGTTTACGATCCCGTTTACGGATGATCATTATTACCTCTTGATTCAAAAGGCGTTTAACGTCCCGGCGTTTATTATCGTGATGCTAATTACCACGCTGCTGTTTTTCGGCGTTTCCGAAAGCGCTCGCACCGCAGCCGTGATGGTCTTCATCAAGACGGGCGTCATTCTGCTGTTTGTGGCGGTGGGCGCCCTCTTTATTTTTGGCGGCAATCCGCAGCACATGGCCATTGCGCATGAAAACTGGTTCGCCAATGGCTGGCAGACGTTTGCGCCCAACGGCTTTTACGGGATTCTCACCGGCGCGTCTACGATTTTCTTCGCTTATATCGGCTTTGACGCAGTGTCGACCGCTGCCGAAGAAACCAAAAACCCGCAGCGCGATATTCCTATCGGCATTATGGGTTCGCTTGCTATCTGTACGATTCTCTATATTGCGGTTTCCGCCGTGGTGACGGCTGTTACGCCGCTCGACCAAATCAATACCGAAGCCGCTGTGGTCGGCGCCATGCGCTATATGGGCAATTACCCCTGGGCGCAGATTCTCATCAGCGTCGGCGCGATTGCCGGCCTTACCTCGGTGATGCTGGTACTGCAACTGGGCGGCACCCGTATTTTCTATGCGATTTCTCGCGATGGCCTGTTGCCTGCGCTGTTTTCCAAGGTGCATCCGGTTTTCCAGACGCCGCACATCTGCACCGTGCTGGTGGGCTTCTTTGTTGCCATCGGCGCAGGTCTGCTGCCCATCGGGCTCTTGTCCGAAATGTGTAATATCGGGACGCTCGGCGCGTTTCTGGTCGTCTGCGCCGGGGTGGCGATGCTGCGTATCACGGATCCCGAGCGTCCCCGTCCCTTCCGCACGCCGCTGGGCTTGACCTTTCCTATTATTGGCGGGCTCGGCTGTCTGATCGTTATGCTGGGCTTGGCTCCAACCACCTGGATCGTTACGATCGGCTGGTTCTTGCTGGGTATGGCCGTTTATTTTGGCTATGGATTCTGGCATAGCAAGATGAATGACGCTCGCGCATAGCGAATCGCCTGCTGCTACGCTGATTTTAGACGTTTTTCGCTTGCTTTGTAAAGAAATATAAAATCATGACTGGGGCTTGAAACGCGCTCTCTGAGCGGGTTCTGTAAAATCGTAAATATTGATCTCTATGGTTTTTTAAACGTATGAATCATGATCAGGCATGAATCGTAAATGCGATACAGCCGCCTAAATCGCGGCCCGTCTAGACGTTGACTCAGACCCAGCCTATGACCCTTCTGCGCGCACCCCCGTGCGAGGGGCTGGTAATGCGGGGTCTCGCTTTTCGATACCGCGCGATGACGCAAGCGCCCGGCGCTGCACTCTTCGGCTTCTTCCGCGCAGCCGTTCCCCACCGGTGGGCCGCCCTTGGCGTGGCACCCCATTGACGGCCCTCCCGGTTTCGGGAAACCTCTCAAGAGTTTGAGAACCTCTCTCTCCAGAACTCTCAGACGCTGACACAACCCTCGAGGGTGGGGCTCAGCGTATGGCCGCGTTTAGAGCGCCTGCGCAGGGTCTGTGTCGTGCGCGCATTTCTCAATGGGGGATGCGCAAATCGCGCGCAACGGCTACGATGGTCAGGATGCGCGCTGATCGGATGCGTGCGATTTTTTACCCCCATTCTGAAACTGTCAACCAGGAGGCGAGGAGCAAACGGATGAATTCCCTGATGTTATTGGTTCCCGTGTTACCGGTTCTGGTGATCGGGTTTTTCTTCTTTATCAGCTGGATTCGGGTTCTCAACGAGTACGAACGCGGCGTGATTTTCCGACTGGGCCGGATTCAGTCCGAACCCGTGGGCCCCGGCCTGTTTTTCCTGCTGGCTCCGCCCTTTGTGGACCGTATGGTGAAGATCGATTTGCGCACGGTGACCATGGATGTCCCGCCGCAAGACGTGATTACGCGCGACAACGTGTCGATTAAGGTCAATGCGGTTGTCTATTACCGCGTCGTTGACGAGCTGAAAGCCATCACCGAGATTGAAAACTACCACTACGCCACGTCGCAAATGGCCCAAACCACGCTCAGAAGCGTCGTCGGTCAGGCCGAACTCGATGAATTGCTGAGCAATCGCGAAAAAATCAGCCGTGAAGTGCAGGAAATCCTTGATGAGCAGACCAATCCGTGGGGCGTCAAGGTCACAAATGTTGAAGTGAAGCAGGTGGACCTGCCTTCGGATATGCAACGCGCCCTGGCCCGCCAGGCTGAAGCCGAGCGCGAACGCCGGGCGAAAGTCATTGCCGCCGAAGGCGAGTTTCAGGCCGCCGAAAAACTGGTAGACGCCGCCAAATTAATGGGCGAGCATCCCATGGCCCTGCAAATGCGCTACCTGCAAACCATGGTCGAAGTGGGCGCCGAGAAAAACACAACTATCTTCTTCCCCATTCCCATCGACGTGCTGGACGCCCTCACCCAGAACCGCGGCAAGCGCGGCGACGCGACGTTTTCGCATTAAGCCGGGGATAAGCCTTCCTCTTGAACAGAATCCCCTCGTCCGCGTCACGCGCAGGCGAGGGGATTTTTTCGATGAATGAGAGAGACAGAAGCCCCGGCGGCTGAAAAGCCTTTGCCTAGGCCATCATCGGCGGCATGCCAGCCGTGGCGGACGTGGCTGAAGCCGGAATCGGAATCGACTTGCCGTCGAGCGCGTCTTTAATGATCTGCTGGACATGCGGGTCTTTCTCGCGCTTGCCGGGCCACCAGCTATGGATGAGCGGCTTGAGAATGCGCTTGATATGCGAATCGTTGGTGCGATTCACGACCATCAACGACTGAATGGCGGCGACTTTTACGTCTTTGTTCTCGTTTGGATTCTTCAGAATCTTCTCGACAATATCGATGCCGGGCAAATCCTGAGTGGGCATTGTCGCATTCTGGGCCTTGTTGAGCATCCCCAGCGTCCAGAGGGCGGCTTGGCGGACGTAGAGGGCGTCTTCCTTGGCCTGACCTTCATACTGGCTGGTGTCGGCCATCGCCTCGCGCTTGAGCAGTTCGTACGTGCGCGGCGTACCGAAGCCCCGCATGGCGATCTGCTCCATCGAATCAATGCGCTCTTGCAGCATGCCGGGTTTATCCAGCATCTGGTTCAACTGCTCAATCGTCGCAGATTTCAGCGAGGAGGTCTGCGGCGCTTCCATCGGCGGTTGGGCCATCGGCGGCGGGGGCGGCGCTTCCATCGGGTATGGCTGTTGCGGATATTGCGGCTGGTAGTAGTTTGCCGGATTCATCATCTGCTGGTAATAGGCCATGTTATTAAGCTGACTGGCCATATTCAGATACGCGTTGCGCTGCGCCTCGGCGGCGTTTCGGGCCGAAACGGCGTCGGTGTAAGCGCCTTGAAGCGCCTGCTGCGGCGTACCGCCATAATATCCGCCGCCGTAGGGGTATCCGCCACCATAAGGCGACTGGCCGGGCTGACCCGGTTGACCGGGGGCGGGGGCGCCGTAAGGCGTCTGTCCATACGGCGCAGACGTCATCATCGCGCCGGGAACGGCCCCATTGGGGAAGTTCTTCGGCTCGATGATCTGAATGTTGACCGCCGAGGAGGTGGAAGGCATCACAGGACTTATAGCCATCGGTTGCAAAGACCCCTTTACCAAAAACGTTCTATCGTGAGGAACTGGCCGGATCGCAGAAGGGAAGGGTTGCTGTTTAGCGCTCAATCTACCATTCAAAGACCGATGAACCCAATGTGTTGCTAGCCGCCCGGTGAATATGAAATATTTGTTACATCCACCAGGTAAAACCCGCTCTCTGAGCGCTTATGCCGGATGCCTGCCGGGACTCGACGCGTGTCGCCTTTCGGCTTTGTCGACGGCTGGCCCGTCGCGGGGCCTGTTTTGAGCCTTTATTTCCGCCGTCGCCTGTTTTCGGTAGAATACCAGCGCCGTATCATTCTGATGTAGAGAGTCGTCTTGCGATGAATCCCTTTCAAAAAGCCGCTTCCGCCGCGCCTGGGGAAGACGCTGTCGAGGAGTCCTCCGCTGCCGCCCCGACGCCGGAGTCCCCCGCCGCCAGCGACGCCGAAGACTGGAAGGCCCAGTACGATGGCCTTTACGATCAGCATCTGCGTCTGGCCGCAGACTTTGATAACTTCCGCAAGCGCGTCACTCAAGAGCGAGAAGCCCTCATGAAGTTCGGCGCGGAATCCACGCTGCAACGGCTGATTCCCGTCCTCGATACTCTCGATCGCGGCTTGGGCAGCCTCACCGAGCAATCTGACTCTAAAACCCTCTTTCAGGGTATGACGCTGATGCGCCGCCAATTGCTCGACGCCCTCACCCAACTGGGTCTCACGCGGATTGAAACCGTCGGCCAGGCCTTTGACCCCAACTTCCACGAGGCCGCCGGACAAACGCCGACCGACGCCGTCCCTGAAAATCAGATTCTGCTGGAGGCCATGAGCGGCTACATGCTTCATGATCGCGTCCTGCGCCCCGCGCTGGTGATGGTCGCCGCCCCGCCGGTTTCTTCGGCGCCATCGGAACCGCCTGCGCCCGCTGCTGGCAACCCGTTTACGCCCCCGCCGTCGGCGGACGCCTAGCCCATGCGCGCGCTTGTCAGATTCATCCCCTTGAGATCCGTTTCCTTGAGCCTTCTATCGGCCCGTCGCCTGCGAGGATGACCGTGAGTACCGCCAAACGCGACTATTACGAGATCCTTGGCCTCAGCCGCAGCGCGTCCAAGGACGAGATCAAGAAGGCCTTCCGCAAAATCGCCAAAGAGGTTCACCCGGACGTTAACCCGAGCCCGGACGCCGATGCGCGCTTTAAGGAGTTGGGCGAGGCCTTTGACGTCCTCAGCGACGATCAGAAACGCCAGGTCTACGACGCCTACGGCCACGACGGCCTGAAATCCGGCGGCTACTCGCCCAGTTGGGATTTCATGCAGGGCTTTCCCGACCTCAACGACTTGTTTTCCTCGTTTTTTGGGGGCGATTTCGGCTTTTCCGCCGGGGGGCGACGCCAGCAGAACCCCTATCAGGGCGATGATCTGCGCGTGGATGTCGCGCTGGACTTCCACGATTGCCTCAATGGGCTGAAGAAAGACCTGCCCATTCAGCGCCTGACCCACTGCGATGAGTGCTCTGGCTCTGGTTGCGCGCCCGGAACGGGCCCCAGCGCCTGTTCCACCTGCGGCGGCTCGGGCCAGATTCGCCAGACGACGCAAACCATCATTGGGCACTTCACCCAAATCGGCGCATGCCCGCGCTGCCGGGGGATGGGCCAGATGATCGCCGATCCATGCAAGACCTGTAATGGCGCTGGCCGCGCTCAGAGCGAAAAGACCCTGACGCTGACCATTCCGCCCGGCGTCGATCACGGCACGCGGCTGCGCGTGGCGGGCGAAGGCAATGCGGGGCCGCACGGCGGGCCTGCCGGCGACTTGTACGTGATGATTCACCTTAATCCGCATCCGGTGTTTCAGCGTGACGGCTATAACATCCTCTCTACGCTGGAAACGTCATTTCCTCGGCTGGCGCTGGGCGGCTCCGTTGAGGTTGAAACCCTCGATGGGCTTGAATCCCTTAAGATACCCGCCGGAACCCAGAACGGCGCCGTATTTACGTTGCGCGGACACGGCATGCCCCATCTTAATCACCCGCAACGCCGCGGCGACCACTTTATCCAGGTGCAGGCCCGCGTCCCCACCAAGCTGTCAGGCGAAGAGAAGAAGCTGCTCGAGCAACTGGCCGAACTTGGCGATCGCCGAGAGGGTCGCAAAAAGCCGACGCCGCAATCTGCGAGTGTTCTGGGACGTTTCCGCGATGCGCTGGCGGGCGGCGGGGCCTGAGAAAGGACGTTTTCTCCATGTCTGCCCCCAAGAAGCGCCAATGGCTGTTGATTATCCTGATCGGCGTTGCGATCGCCTTGCTGGCGCTGTCGTTTCGCTCTTGCCGGGGCGCTTTGCCCAATCTGAACGCGCCGATGCTGGGTAAGACCGGCGAAGGCACGCTGCTGGCCAAAATCTATCGCTCGGGGCGGCTGGTTGCGGGCGTCAAGTTTGACGCGCGCCCCTTCGGCTACCTTGACACTGATGGCCAAATCAAGGGCTACGACATCGATCTTATCCGCGAAATCGCCCGCCGGTTGACCCGAACCCTCAAGCGTCGTACGCCGATTCAGCCGGAGTTTCAGCAAGTGCTGTCGTCGACCCGTATCATCGGGCTGAATCTGGGCAAGCTCGATCTGGTGGCCGCGACGATGACGATTACCCCTGAGCGCGAGACCCTGATTGACTTCACCGACCCCTATTACATGGCGCGTCAGGCGGTGATTACGCCGGTGAGCAGCCCGGCGCGCTCGATTCGCGATCTGGACCGCGCCACCATCTTCTACGTGATTGGCGCGACCAGCGAGCGTAATATCCGTCTGGCGTTGCCTCATGCGCGTTTTAAAGGCTTCAAGAGCGCTGTGGAGGCCTTTACCGCTCTGCGCGGTCATCGCGCCGAAGCTTTCACCAGCGATGACACCATTCTTTACGGCCTGATGGAAGACGGCTGCGATTTTCGCCTGCTGCCCGAGCGCCTGTCTCAAGAGCCTTACGGTCTGGGGATTCGCCAGGATCTGGATTCTCACGAGACTGAAAGCTTCCGTCTGGCGATTAATCAAATCCTGAAAGACATGCGTGAAGATGGCACGCTGGAACGCCTGCGCCAAAAATGGATGGGCCCTTACGAAGCGCCGCATCATTGCAATCCGCCTGCGCAGGGGAAGCCTGGCGCTTCCGTTCAAGCGGGCCCTTCGGGGTGAGCGTTTCGCCGGAACTGGCGGGTGGGATCGCCTTTCTGCAGGAGACAGCCCGCATTCTGATGGCGGCGGATATGCGGCAGGCGGCCCTGGTCACGCTGTGGCTCTCTGCGGTCGCCTCTCTGGGCGCGATTCTCATCGGGATGGTGGCGGCGTTCTCTCGCCTGTCGTCTTTTAAGCCCTTGCGATGGCTGGCGATCGGCTATATTGAGATATTTCGAAATACGCCGTTGCTGATTCAGCTCCTGTTCTGGTATAGCGGTCTTCAAAGCGTCGGCGTGACTCTCGCTCCCGAGCTTTGCGGAATTGTGGGGCTCTCGTTGTATACCGGAGCCTTTCTCGCGGAGATCTTTCGGGCGGGCGTGCTAGCGGTGTCCGCTCAACAGCGCGATGCCGGTCTGGCGCTGGGCCTGACGCCGTTGCAAGTCTACCTGCGCGTGTTGCTGCCACAGGCTGCCCGCATGAGCCTGCCAGCGGTGGGAAACCAGTTGGCGAGTCTGCTCAAGAACTCCTCGCTGCTGGCCTTTATCACGGTCGAAGAAGCTTTCTATATGGTTTATCGCGGCGCGGTAGAAGAGTTTCGACCTGCGCCGTACTTTCTGGCGGGGGCGGCGTTCTATGTGGCGGCAACGCTGCTGGTTTCGGGTGTGATTCACAGTCTGGATCGTTTGCTGGGCCGGCGTTTTAACAGGGCCGTTCTGCCTGCGTCTACTCCGGCGCTGACGGCGACCGGGAGTTAGGCCGTGATGCGCGATTTTCACTTTGAGGATATTCTCACTGGCTGGCCGCTCTTGGCTCAAGGGCTTGTCACGACAGTGATTCTTGCTGTGTTAAGCGCTCTCTTCAGCCTGCCGCTGGGAATTGCGCTGGGGTCTTTGCGCGCGGACGCTCCCCGCTTACTCTGGCCGTTGCGAGTGGCGGCGACGCTCTATATTGAGGGAATGCGCAGCCTTCCGCTCATTTTATGGCTGGCCTTCGTGCATTACGGCCTGATGTTCTGGGTGAATAATGCGCTGGACCGCCCATCCAGCTTCCTGGAATCGGCGCTCGCAGGATTTATCCTGTTTGAGGCTGCGTATTTTGCTGAAATCTGGCGTGGGGGGCTGCTGAGCGTTCGCTCCGGCGAGCGAGACGCCGCTCGGAGTCTGGGCCTTTCGCCATTGGACCGCTATAGACGCATCTACGCGCCGCTGGCCTTCTCGCGGGCGCTTCCCGCATTAGTCGGTCAGTTGATTTCCCTGTTGAAAGATACCTCGCTCGCCTCGATTATCGGGGTCATGGAGCTGACTAGAATGGGGGAAATCCTCTACCAGAACACGTATCACGACTTTGAAGCGCTTGTGTTTCTTGCTCTAACGTATTTTTTACTCTGTTTTGGCCTGTCTGCGCTGGGGCGCCGACTGGAGGCCATACTTTCCAAAGGCCGGGCGCAGATGGCTTAACGGCCTCGGCCTGTCGTTATGAGTCCAACAGGTCAGGACGCCGCCGCCGGGTGCGCTCCTGGGCCTGATCGCGTCGCCAATCCGCGATGCGCGCGTGATCGCCGCTGAGCAGCACGTCGGGGACGGGTAAATCGTCGTAGCAGGCGGGGCGCGTGTAATGAGGATAATCCAGCAAGCCATGGAAGAAAGAGTCCGCCTCGACGGAATCCCGCTTCTGCACCACGCCGGGAATCTGCCGACTGACGGCATCGACAATGGCCAGCGCAGCCAATTCGCCGCCGGTCAGAACGAAATCCCCCAGCGACACTTCCTGAACGCACGCCGTTCGTTTCTGTATCAGCGAGACGATGCGCTCGTCATAGCCTTCGTAATGCCCGCAGAGAATCACGATCTGCTGGCATTGAGACAGTTCAAGCGCCATCGCCTGATCGAAGCGGCGTCCAGCAGGGCTGGTCAGCAAGACCTGATGCGGCTGCGCTAGTGGCATTAGGCTTTTAAAGGCGTCGTCTACGGGTTGGCAGGTCATGACCATGCCGCTGCCGCCGCCATAGGGCGCATCATCGACCTTTCGGTGCGGATCGACGGTAAAATCCCTCGGATTAACAGCCTCTACACGGATCAATCCCGCTTGAGAGGCGCGCCCCAGAATGCTTGCGCCCACATACGGCGCAATCACCTCTGGAAACAGGGTCAGAATCGAAAACCGTATCATGCCTAAAACGTTGTCGTTGCTTGCCCGTTCGGGACTTGCCTTTAGTCCGGCTGTTGCGCGCCGGCGGTTTCGGGTTTCTCAGAGGCCTTACGCAGGCGCTCACGGGCGACTTTCTTACTGGCCGTCATTTTATCGGTCAGGGCGAGGCGCGCCAGCGGTTCGCGCGTGTATTGCTTGTAAATCACCAGAAAGTGCTGCAACTTCGGATTGTCGACGCTGAAGCTCAGATTGCCCGTCAAACGGCTGTTGGGATTGAGTTTCTGGAACCACAGACCTGAGTCGCCAAAGGGCGAGGCGTAAAAGATGGTCCCATTCTCATCTTCCAGCGCGATATCAAAGAAAGAGACGGTGTTCGCCGTTCGATTATCCAAGTCTACGCTGATCGTCAACTCGTTGGGCTCGCCAAATGGGTCGCTTCCCAAGCGCATGGCCAGAATTTTAGCCGTGAAGCCTTCTGGCGCAAAGTTCTTGGCGGCCTGGTCGGGCATATCGACTGTGGGGAGCTTGAGCGGCTCCTGCAGCTTGATTTTGAGATCCGCGCCCGGCTGAATCATTGCCGCGTGGCCCTTGGTGACGATTGCGGATGTCAGGCCCGCCGCGCCGCCCAGCGCCGCGCCGCCCGCCAGCGCGTAGCCGTTGGAGGCTGCAACTGCCGCCATTCCGCCATATTTCAAGACCATGACGGCACCGACGACCCCACCGACTGCGGTGTAGGCTGTACTGCGCCCAACGATCTTCGCCGCAGCGGTAAGCGGCTTGTCTTTGTTGGAAAACTGCCCCTCAATCGGGATTTCGCGCCCATCGGGGGTGATCAGATAGTCGAAACGCGTGGTGATATAGGCATTCCGTCCCGCCCAGCGCGGCCCCTTCGATTGCGAGACGATGCCGTGACACAGCGTCCCGCGCGGGATCACGGTCTTGCCGTCCACCTGATAATCGCGTGAGATTTTGGCAAAGAACTCATCGCCTTCGGTGGCGGAAATCGAGGTGAGGGGCGTGGTGACGGTCATTTCCAGATCGACGCCCTTTTCGATGGCCTTTACGTCATCGTAATTGACATGCGGGTCCTGGCGTTGCTCGCTCTGAATAATTGAGCCCTGTAAAGGTTCTTGCTCGGCATGCGCGACGCAAAGGCCCAGCGCAAAAGGGCTACTGATAGCCAGCGCCAGCATGCCGCCGTTCACGCGCCGGTTTAGACGGCGAAAGGGGCCTGAAAGGCTCTTGGGAATTAAAAGGGCGTCTGGCATGAAAATAGTCTCCGCACGCAAGGGCGTCGCGTCCCCTCAGCCGGATGCCTGTCGCTGAGGGCGCGTATTGTTATTCTACCCGCAAAGAGCCAATTTCCGTCACCTGTTTGCACGACGTTTGCGCCCCGCGCCGGGTTTGCCATAGAATGCCCTTGCCCGCGTTTTTTAGAACCCCAAGACTTAGAAAAGGACCGTTGCGATGCAACTTTTCGTGGATACCGCCAATCTGGATGAAATCCGCGCCGCCGCCGAAATGGGCGTCATTAGCGGCGTTACCACCAATCCAACGCTCTTGGCGCGTAATGGCGCGGGCAATGTCGAATCGGTGATCCGCGAAATTGGCGCACTGGTGCCAGGTCCCGTGAGCATGGAATGCGTCAGCGACGATTGCGCGGGCATGTTGGCCGAAGGGCGGCGCTTTCGCCAGTGGGGCGACAATGTATACGTCAAAGTCCCGTTTTGCGTTGAAGGCGTTAAAGCTGTGCGCCAGTTCAGCGAGGAAGGCATTCCCACCAATGTGACGCTGGTATTCTCCGCCAATCAGGCGCTGCTGGCGGCCAATGCGGGCGCGACGCTCATCAGCTCGTTTGTCGGACGGCTCGATGATATTGGCTACGACGGCATCCAGGTCATTGCGCAGGCGGTCGAACTGATGGAAACCCACCGCTTCGCCAGCAAAATTCTGTCGGCGAGCATCCGTCATCCGTTGCACGTCACGCAATCGGCCGAGGCGGGCGCGCATATTGCGACGATCCCCTTCGATGTCCTTAAAAAAATGTACCATCACCCGCTGACAGAAAAAGGCATCGCCGCCTTTACCGCTGACTGGCGGGCGCTTCAGGGCGCTGGCGCCCAATAGTCGCGCCTCGCATGACAATACGCCTCTCTGTTGAAGAGGGGGAGACGTCTGTTTCTTTCGCGATGTAACAGATCGTCTCGTTAATGGGCTTTAGCGGTATACAACATGCAAACAGCCTTTATAATAAAACGCAAGGAGAGGCAGTCTGATTTAAAAGGCAATGACAATCATCCGCAATGAAATAGGCTAAATTGCCCATTCATGCAATTCTCCTTCCCTTGTTTGTTCCTGTTTCAAAATGCTCGGAGTGCGACGCTCCGAACGCCACTGATGATCCGGCAGAGGCGATTAAATGCTCCGTGACGGCGCGATCGGCCCGACACGACAGTTTAACGCTGCATTTGACACAAGGTGATATTGCGATGAAACAATTACTCCGCCGTCCCGCCCGCGCCCTCAATAAAGGCTGCGCCAACGTCCGCCGCAAGCTGAATCAGCTCAGCGACGATGAATGCCGGACGTTTCAAGTGGCCGTCAACATTCGCCTGCTGAATCAGTCGCTATTACGGGCGCAATATGTTGCCATTAGCGCCATCGATCCCGTCTTCGAGGGCGAAGGGGCAGGCCCGGCGCAGGCTTTACGCATTATGGTCGAAGGTCCGTCGCAGAATCTTCGATATTTTGAGCGCCTGCTGCGTAAAGCGCGCCTTAGTATGGCGTAGCATGACAACCTTAAAGCAGCACGCTGACGACGCAAAAATGCGGACGTTTGCGCGATGCGTCACAGGCGGGCTGTTTTGCCGCTCGTATCCGGTATAATAGGGGCGACACTGGCCTTTTATACGGGATAGCCTATGCCGCTTGCGTCGTCCTCGTGCCCGGAGAATCCGCTTCCGGCGACCGGTCCGCTTCTGGACAGCCCGGCGCTGGCGCTGCTGGACGCGCGCCCGGTGTCCTGTATTGCGGAACGTCTTGACCCCATAGCCGCCCAGCGGTCCGATACCTTGCTCACTGCGCAGACGCTCGCCTTGTCGGCGCCGTGTGCGGGGGGCGAGCCCGACCCGCAGCGCGATTGCTATCCTGTCATCGATGCCAATGGCGCGTTGTGCGGCCTGATCGATGACCGAATTCTGCTTGGCGCAACGCGGGCTGCCCTCCCCACGCCTGTCGAGGGTCTTTCTGCTCACGCGTGTGTCGGCGAGGCGCGCGCGCGTTTTCTGCAAGACGCCGCCCTGCGCTGGATTCCCCTGATGATGGCGGACGGGGGCTATAGCGGCTATTGCGCCAGTCGTCAGGCGTTGCGGGAACTGTGTCTGCGCGCCGCGCCGAAACCGCCGCGTCTGGGCGGGATGGCGACGCCGCTGGGAGTGTATATCACGTCGGGGCGTTATCGCGGCGGCGCGCCTGCCTGGGCGATAGCGCTCAACGGCGCTGCGCTGGCCGTTGGCTCGACGCTGGCGCAAATAGCCTTCATGATCGCTTTTGCGGCGGCTATGACGTGGTTTCCGGCGCTGGGGAAACTGGGATTCCTGGCGCGGATCTGGCTGGAGACGGCGTTTTTGATTCCCGCGCTGTTTATCATGCTGCGGCTAACGCCACTGGCTGGGCTTCATGCGGCGGAACACATGACGATTAACGCGGTCGAGCGTCGCTTGCCGTTGACGCTGGAGGCGGTTCGCGGCCAATCGCGCGAGCATCGTCGCTGCGGTACGAATCTGACGGTTTTGCTTTCTGGGGCCTTGCTGGGCTGGCTGACGCTGGAGGCGATGGGGCCGTATGTCAATGAAGCCGGCCGTGTGCTGTTTCTGCTGGGATGGATCGTCTTGCTGATGCGCTATTGGCGGACAGCGGGGTTGTGGCTTCAGCGCTATTTCACCACGCGCGCGCCGAGCGACGCCCAGATTCAAAGCGGAATTCGGGCTGCTCAGGCCGTTTTACGCCAGTACGAAAGCCAGCCCCACGGGCCCACGCCCTTGTGGCGGCGTTTATGGGGCAGTGGCCTGCCGCAGGCCCTGGCCGGATTCTACGCCGCTCAAAGCCTGATCGACTGGCTGATGGGCGGCTGACGCGAAAGACGTCTGTAAACAACGACCAGCCCCTTTTTCGCAATGACTGCGTTTGGGGGCTGGTTCGCTGATGAGATTCTCGCGGCTACTATGCGCGCGAGACCTTCTGCTTCTCAGGCGTTTGCTGTTTATTCAGAGGATGGAGGATATTTGCGCATTACCCGGCAGCGGCAGCGCAGGCGCGCGGGCAGAATTTTTCGCTGAATTGCCGCAGTTGCTTGCGAAACGCGCTCATCTGGCGGATATGTTCAATCCACTCATAGGGATAATCCAGCGAGGGGTGTGAAGAAGCCGCTACCTGGGTGCTTTCCGCTTCGTCCTCGTCCAGGATTTCGTCCCAATCGTCGTCCAGATAGCCGCGCCAGTCGAGTTGATGATACTCCGGCAGCCTTGACGCCATGAACTGCGTTTCGTGAAGAGAAGTATGAAACGAGGCGACCGGCGGTTTTTCTGGCAGGGCGTCGTTTTGCGAGTTCCGATACGTCATGGCGCGAGGTCCTCCTTAATACAATATCGTCTTAAAACTTGCAGCGGGCGCAATGGGCGGGGCGAATGGCGAGGAGAAAAGCCCTTGCCCGTGGGTCTCAGGCGTTTCTGAGGCAAGGCATTGCGCCCTGCTACGCGCGCAGACGCTTTTCATTCAGGGACTATCTTCAATGGGCATGCGTCTTTTGGCTTCTTCCAGTCGCCCGGCTCGCTTGATAAGGCCACCAAGCCATGATCGCGCGGCGGATGCCGTTGGGACGCCGTACGCCTGACCATCACAGGGGAACGAATCGCCTTTATTAAAGAATTAATACCCTTCCTGAAGCGGACGACATTGCCGGAACTGGAATCTCCTCACGCCCTGAATTCTATTTGCCCGGCGGGCCAGCGCCAAGCGGTGTCAGTGTCGGGGGTGTTTCAGGGACGTCGTTCCGGGCAGGTCCTCCACTGCGTCTGAGCCACACGTTCTAAACGCTGCAAGTTTCTCGGTCTTTACAGCATACCAATGGTCCTGCAGTTAGACCACGCCCGATAGGATGATCTCATTCCTCCCTCCATCGGGGAGTACCTGACGGCGTGATGTTAGCCAACCGGGTCTGGCGCATAATGCAGCACAAGTTGATAACGAACGCGTCGCAAGCCGGACAGGGCTTGGCGAAGCAGGGGGCTCTGCGCCAGGAGGGGCGTCGCGGCTTGCTGCGATTTGCGTTCATTCCGGTTGGGTCTGACGTTGGAATATTACTCGGGTCTTAATGACTCGTTTGGCTTGCGTTTTCTGGGTCGATTCCGGGCTTGTGCGCTTTCTTCAGTTTGCATTTCCTTGGCGTATTAAGCGCCGGACGCTTACGTCCCAAAGGCTTTAAGTACAGGTTTTTATCAAACGACAATAAAACGGTTGGCTGTTAGACACGTGAATACCGCCGGCAACACATTCCAAGGGTGTTGCCGTCTTTTTATGTTCATATGAAGATAGCGGCGCGCGCCGACCGTGCGCTTGTGGTGTCAATCGTTGGGACGTCGCCTTGACCATGACCGATCGCGCACGCTCTTTTTCACGAGGATTCTCGTTTCGGGGCCTATCTGCCGCTGTTTTGGCTCTTGCGTCGCTGGGCGTCGTTGCTCAGAATCCGGCTCAGGCGCTGGAAACGCGCATGAATCCGTGGGGGTATCACCCGATGGCCCCAAAACGCCTGGTTCTCGAAGGCGTCGCGCCTCAATCCAAGCTGAAATTCTCGCTTTATGACCCCAATCGCCCCGGAATAACCCCGTTGACGCGCGGGCGGGTCGTGTATCGTTTTAACAACATTGAGAAATCCCCGGATAATTCGCTTCAGGGGCCTGCCGCTGAGCGTTGGGCGCTGGATTTCTCCGATTTTCGTCAGTCGGGCGACTTACAGCTTAAAATTGAGGGACTTGGCAAAGACGCGCCGCCTCTGACGCTGCTGCTGCGCGTGTCTGAGTTCGTCTACTGGGACGCCATGGTCCCTGTGATCCGCGCCTTCTATCT
Source organism: Vampirovibrionales bacterium (assembly GCA_016712355.1). NCBI lineage: Bacteria > Bacillati > Candidatus Melainabacteria > Vampirovibriophyceae > Vampirovibrionales > Vampirovibrionales bacterium. The sequence goes on from JADJRF010000005.1 coordinate 1,780,426, forward strand.
GCAACGCAGCGGCGTGGAACTTGACGATGAAGTAACCGGGCTGGCTCACGGCTTGTCTCATGCTGAAGACGCCCTTGTGGAGAGTCCGGAAACCCATGCCCGCTATCAAAAAGACGTTACCGGCGGCTGGTATGACGGCTCCGATTACAACAAGTACGTCACGCCGACCGGCCTTGCGATTGGCCGTCTGCTGTCGCTGTACGACAGCTCGCCGTCTATTTTTAACACCCTGAAGCTCTCGTACCCCTTGACGGAAGAGGGTTTGGGCGATCTGCCGGACTTCTTGCACGAGATGCGCTGGGGGCTGGATTGGATAATGGCCATGCAGCGCAAGGATGGCGCGTTTTTCCGCAAGGTCGCCGGGCGCGAAAAAGTGAGCAAGGGCCCGCCGGATGACGACACGCAGGAGCGTTTCGCCTTTGGCGCCACGTCTCAGGATACTGCCGTCGGCGCGGCGACGCTGGCGATGGCGTCTCGGGCTTATCGGCGCAAGGAAATGGGCTACGCCATCAAGTGCCTGCTCGCCGCAGAAGAAGGCTGGCGTTATCTCGCCGCCCACGGTATGACGCTGGAGGTATCGCCCGACGACGCGACCGGTTCGCGCGAGTATCTTAATCCGGACGGCGACGGCGTTTATCGCTTCTGGGCCGCGACGGAACTGGCGCTGGCGACTGGCAAGCCCGTCTATCGTCAATATCTGCTGGCGCATTATCGCCAAATCCCCGTGGCGTCTTTCTCATGGCGCAACCCGGCGATGCTCGCCATTACCGACTATCTGGCCCGTAACCCGCAGGATGATCCTATCAGCGCGTGGTTTCGTCCTCGTGTGATTCAGGCGGCGGATGCCCTGCTGAGCGAATCGCGGCGCGCCCGGGCGAATAACCCGCTGGCGACCAGTGTGACGCGTTTTGAAGATGGCGCCAGCGCGCAACTTTCTGAGCAGGCTGCGACTCTTCTGGCTGCCTATCGCTTGACGCGCGACCCGGCGTATTTAACGGCCGCTGTGGGCAATGTCGACTTCCTGCTGGGGCTTAACCCGCTAAGCCAGACGTTTGTGAGCGGTCTGGGCGCGCGGGCGGTTCAGCATCCGTGCCATCCGTGGATGAAGACCGCTAAAGCCACGATGCCCGGTCTGGTCGTCGCCGGGCCGAATGCCGCCGATCGAGACGGTAAAACGCCTGCCGACAGCGGCGCGCTGAGCTACCGCGACGACGTGGACGCCTGTGATAGTAATGCGCCAAGCTTGTTGTATAACGCCAGTTTCGCCTATATTCTGGGCGCGCTGAATCTGGAGTTCGCGCCGGCTGCGAAATAAGCCGCTGCTGGATTACTCAAACGCCATCAGCTCCTGAATGCCCAGATAAATGCGGATGGCATCCGGCGCATAGAGTCGCTCCAGCGTATACGGAAACGGCGTATCGAATCCTGCCACGCGTTTAATGGGCGCTTTGAGAGAATCGACGGCGCGCTCAGCAATCAATGCAGCGATCTCAGAGCCGTAGCCGCAGGTGCGGGGGGCTTCATAGACAATCAGCGCGCGGCCTGTCTTGCGGACCGAGGCGAGAATAGCGTCTTCATCGACGGGATAAAGCGTACGCAGGTCGATGATATCGGCCTGGACGCCGAGTTTTTCGAGCGCCTTGTCGGCGGCGGCCTCACAAGCGGGCACCATCGCGCCGTAGCAGAAAATCGACAGATCCGCGCCTGATCGCGCGTGACGGGCGGGCCCAATGGGCGTGACGCATTCGCCTTCCGGCGTTTCGCCTCGCACGGAGCGGTAGATTTTTTTGGGCTCCATAAAGATCACCGGATCATCGCCGCGAATCGCCGCTGCGAGGAGCCCTTTGGCATCGGCGGGGGTCGAGGGGATGACGACTTTCAGGCCCGGCGTATGGCAGAAATAGGCTTCAGGGCTCTGCGAGTGATACAGCCCGCCGCGAATGCCGCCGCCGTAGGGCATGCGTACGACGACAGGGCACGGATACTCGCCCCCGGAGCGATAGCGGTATTTGGCCATTTCCGACACGATTTGGTCGAAGGCGGGGTAAACGAAGTCGGCGAACTGGATTTCCGGCACGGGTTTCAGTCCATAGAGGGCCATCCCGATGGCCGCGCCGACGATGCCGGTTTCGCTGAGCGGGGCGCTGAAGACGCGCTCTTCGCCGAATTGTCGTTGAAGGTCGGCGGTGGCGCGAAACACCCCTTCATTCTCGCCGACGTCTTCGCCGAAGACGACCACGCGGTCATCGCGCCGCATTTCGGTTTGCAGCGCGTCATTGATGGCTTGCAGCATGGTGAGAGTCGCCATAGGGGAAGATCCTTTTACACTGTTGTTGACTGGGGCTCTGGAAAGAGAAAGCGGCGTTATTTTCAGGCTTTCAGGCTATTTTTCGCGCCTGTTCGCTTCTGCCCATTGGGAGTTGGAGGGCGCGCGCAGGAAGGAAAGCGCTTCTAAACGCCCCTTCGGCCCGCGAGCAAACCGGGAGTTTGAGGGCAGCGCCCTCAAGAATGAAAGAATAAATCCGGGTGGGGGTCCTCAGGGGGCGGGAACGGCCCTCTGAGCCCAGATCGTCTCTTAAAAGCGCCAAACGGCGTCGCGGTCCAAAGCAACCGCCCCGCCGATAGGCAGAAACTGTGCCCCACGAGCCAAGCGGGAGTTTGAGGGCAGCGCCCTCAAGAATGAAAGAATAAATCAGGGTGGGGGTCCTCAGGGGGCGGGAACGGCCCTCTGAGCCCAGATCGTCGCTTAAAAGCGCCAAACGGCGCTGCGGTCCAAAGCGACCGCTCCGCCGATAGGCAGAAACTGTACCCCACGAGCCAAGCGGGAGTTTGAGGGCAGCGCCCTCAAGAATGAAGGAATAAATCAGGGTGGGGGTCCTCAGGGGGCGGGAACGGCCCCCTGAGCCCAGATCGTCACTCAAATACGCCATCGGCGAAGATCCTCAGCCGCGCGACTAAAGCGGAAACTCGCCTTCACTGGCGCGATTCAACCCGCTCTCGCGGGCCAGAAACTCATCGCGCTGCAAGGCAAGAGCCGGCGGTAATTCGGCGTAAACGTCATCAAACATCGTCGCCCAGCCAGGCTCAGAAACTTTCTCGGCGGTGGCGCTGGCTGCGTTGACCGCAGTGCGGGCCTGCTCCCAGACCTCGGTTTCAGCGTCAGCGTCCCATAAAGCCAGATGCTCCAGATAGCGCCGCATCCGCCCGATGGGGTCTTTTGCAGCCCACTCAGCGGTTTCGCACTCGTCGCGATAACGCGAAGGGTCGTCAGACGAGGAATGCGGCCCGAGACGATAGGTGACCAGCTCGATAAGCGTCGGTCCCTCGCCGGAGCGCGCCCGTCCGAGCGCTTCGCGCGAAGCAAGCGCGACCGCCACAGCGTCATTGCCATCCACTCGCAGGGCGGGCAGGCCGTAACCCTGGGCTTTGAGGTGAAGCGTCTCGGCGGCGCACTGCTTGGAGACGGGCAGCGAGATGGCGTACTGGTTATTGACAATGAACACAACAACCGGCGCCTTGTAAACGCCCGCAAAGGTCAGCGCCGAATGGAAATCACTGGAAGAGGTGCCGCCATCGCCAATGAACGCGGCCACGGCCACGGGGTCTTTCTTGTATTTGGCAGCCATCGCGGCCCCCACAGCGTGAATCAACTGCGTGCCGATGACGCTGGAGGCGCTGACAAAGCGCGCGCTGCGATCCGTAAAGTGGGCGGGCATCTGGCGGCCCTTGGCGAGATCCTGCTCGTTGCCGAAGAGGTGGGCCATCATCCGCTCAAGAGGGACGTTTCGGCACAGGAGCATCCCATGCTGGCGGTAATAGGGGAAAATCCAGTCGTCGTCTTCGAGTGCGGCGCATACGCCTGCTGAGACTGCTTCTTCGCCGGTGGCGGAGACGCAGAAGCCAATGCGGCCGGAGCGTTGCAGGTTCCGCTGACGCTCGTCAAAGGCGCGAATCATCACCATATTGCGGTAGATGCGGCGCAAATCGTCGGGGGACAAGCCTTTTGGCGGACGCGCGCAACTTGTTCCCGCTTCGGGATCATCCTGCATAATTCTCAACAGCGAGTCCGACATCGGCGGATTCCTTCGGGTCACAGACGAGACGACCATAGCGGGTTCCTTTCGGCGACTTTCAGATTATACCCCGCTTCGTTCGCGAGGCGTATCCGAACGCAGCAGGCGGCGCATGAAATACTCGCCTGCGCGGTATGAACTGCGAACCAGCGGCCCGGCCGCGCAATAGAGGAACCCCTGATCATGTTCGGCAAATTCCTGCCAGGCTTTAAAGGCCTGCGGGGTCACGTACGCTTCCACGGGCAGGTGTTTGGGCGATGGCTGAAGATACTGGCCAAGGGTCAGTAAATCGACCTGATGACGTCGCAAGTCGCTCATGGCCTCGCGGATCTCGTCATCTGTCTCGCCAAGGCCCAGCATGAGCGACGATTTTGTAAGAACAGAGGAGTCTAGCGCCTTGATCTGCGCCAGACAGTCGAGCGTGCGCTGATAACCGGCCCGGCGATCCCGCACTCTTGCGGTGAGACGCGACACCGTTTCCAGATTCTGGCCCAGCACCTCGGGTTTTGCCGAGACGACGCGGGCCATTGCCTCGCGATTGCCCTGAAAATCCGGGATCAGGGCCTCGATAATCACGTCAGGATTCAGCTTGCGGGTTTCTTCGATACAGCGCGCGATATGGGCCGCGCCGCCATCGGGGAGATCGTCGCGATCCACCGACGTGATGACGACATATTGCCATCCGGCGTCGTGAACGGTTTGGGCGAGCTTGTGGGGTTCGTCTGGATCGATGCGGCCTTGCGGATCGCCGGTAGTGACGGCGCAAAACCGGCATCCGCGCGTGCAGATGTCCCCCAGCACCATAAACGTGGCGGTGCCGCCGCTCCAGCACTCGCCCATATTGGGGCAGCGCGCTTCCTGGCAAACGGTTGCCAGCCGCAAGGTTTCAGCGCGTTCGCGCAGCCAGGCGGCTTGTGGGCCTTGAGGCGGGCGGATTTTCAGCCATGAGGGCTTGGGGCCTTTGGCGGCTTGAGATGGGTTCTGGGGCGCTGACACGAAGGGCTCCCTCTCCTGAGCGTAAGTGGGGGCGGGCGCGCGGCTATTATAGCCCAAACGCGCCGTCGCGCCCGCCGTTTACAATTGACGCCCATGGGTTTGCATGCGCGACCTGCCATGATAGCGTGCTTGTAGTAGATTCTTCCTCTCGCTGGAAACGGCCATGACCCGCGCCGCCTCGGGCCGTAAACGCCCTGATACTGATACGAAGCCAGTTGATTGGATTTCAAGACCGCCTGATTTGAACACGCTAAATGAAGCGCTTGATGCCCAGATTCACCCCAAAGCCTTTTTCTCGCGCTTTTGTCGCGTTTCTGTTGTCTGTGATAGCCATCACAGCAATGCCTTCGATGGGCAGGGGCCAGAGTGCGCCCTCTCCCAACTTGCTGGCGGCGGCTTTGCCCGCAGCTGATCGCGATGAACAGGACACGATCCGTGTCTACGCACAGGCATCGCTTGCTGTTGCCTCCATTACAGCTATGAATGAGGGCCAACCGGCCGTGGGCGCAGGCTCGGTGATTGATCCCAGCGGGATTGTCCTGACATCGCGCCATGTGGTGGGTTCTGCCACCGAGGCGCAGGTCTCGTTACAGGACGCTGCGGGGCGAACGCATACCTACGAAGGCGTAGTGCTAGGCTGCGTAGGCGAAAATCTCGATCTGGCGCTGATTAAAATCAGCGGGACGCAGCCGTTTGCCTCTCTCGCGCTCGGCGATTCCAGCCGGGTGCGCGTCGGGCAGAAGGTATTGGCGATTGGGAATCCCTATGGCTTTGAACGGACGCTGACGCTGGGCGTGGTGAGTCGTCTGGACGCTGAACGTAACCGCATTCAGACCGATGCGGCGCTGAATCCGGGCAATTCGGGCGGCCCGCTGATGGACCGCGCCGGGCGCTTGATTGGCGTCAATCAGTCAATTTTTAACCCGGATGGGGCGCGAACGTATATCGGCATTGGCTTTGCGGCGCCGGTAAACGCCGCCAAAAGCTTTATTCGTCGCCTGGCCGCGCAACCGCCCGAGTCGCCTTCGCCGCGCGCCGCGCTCGCCCCCGGAGAAAGCCCGCTGGCGCGGTATCGCTTGCCCGATTCGCGCAATGGGGGCTTCGAACAAATCTCCATGCTGCTGCGGCGGATGGAATCTGACTGGCAGGCGGACTCGCAGGCCGCCGAGTCGCAGGCCGTTGACGCGCGCGCCGTCGGCGAGTAGCAAGGACGCCTGGACGCGTTCAGCACGCTCAGGCTTCTGTAATGCCCGCTTTCTTCAGATTAACGCCTGATTTTCGCAGCGCGTCGCGACCAGCCTCGCCGCCCTCGTTCCAGACGCGGGCAATCTGCTGATCGAACGCTTCGCGTCCGGTAAACAGGCCTTTTACGGCGTCCCACACAGTGCGGTTCTGGTCAACATGCAGGTTGCCGCGTGAGAATTCGACGTGAAGCGCCGGGTTGTGCGCTTCTGAGAAATTAGTCACTTTGAATCGCTTGCTGGCTTTCACCCATGTATTGGCGCCGATGAGCCCTTCTGCGAGGTCTTTGAAGAAGAACACGGGTACGCCGCCAAAGGCCATCAGCGAAATTGCCGTTTGGACCCAGCCGCGCGGGCGGGCGACGGCCATCTTGGTCGCTCGCCACAGGGCGCCTTTCACGTCACCGCGAAAGAAGGATCGGAATCGATCGCCAATCGCGCGGCGTGGAGCGTTATTGTCGGCTGCATGGTCGGTGAATCCCTTGAAGGGGCTGCTGGCATCTGGCGTACGCGTATTGCTGGCGTTGCCTGCGCCGTTGCCCGCCTCCGCCCCGAAATGCGCTTGGGCGACGCCGGTATTGAAATTCTGAATGCGAACCATTGTGAAACGTCTCCTCTCAGTGTCGAGTCCCCTGTAAGCCCCTTACGGGCGTGGATGATGCGCGTCGAAAAACTGCTGCGATAAGTACAGCGGGCGTAAATGGTCGCCCAGGCGCTTGAAAATCTGCATGGCCCGCGCGCCGCCTTGCGAATGCATCAGGTTGATATTGGCGTGATCGCGGCCGTTCAAGATGAATCCGCCCTGCTTGGGCGCGGGAATGAGCCAGGCGATATCGCCGCTCTCGGATGCGGCGGCTATCGGCTCATTGAGGTCGATGGGCTGCTGAAAAGCGCCGTGATGGTCATTATGGGCGTCAAAAATCGCGGACATACGGGGATCCCCTCTACGTGTCGCCTGTCTGGCGCTTTCAGATGGTGGTTAAAAGAGGGTCAACCCCGGGGCGTGCTAGTTGGTAAGCATTTGTAAAGCAGAGCGGCCCTATCCTCTGACGGGCAACTCTCAACCGTCAGACATGACGCCCGCTGGGGTCGTCGTCCGGCTCAACCTGCTCAGGATCGACGGGCAGGTTGCGATAGGTCACGATGGTGACGATGCTGTGCAGCGTCTGGGGCTGGCGATAGGTCTCTTCGAGAAAGCGCGCGATGGCTTCGGGCGTGCGCAGAGTGGTTTTCAGGCGCGCGCAGTCTTCGGCCGATAAATCGGCGATGGCGCAGGTTCTCAGCGGCCCGACGATGATCGCCCGGCGCAGGCGCGCGTGATGGCAGCGGATATCTACCTCTTCGTCGGCCTGCCAATACCCGCCGTCGTAGTAAAACGAGCCGGGCCGAAGGGCAAGACGCAAGGCCTCGCTGTCTTCCGCTAGAATTTCATCGCGAAAGGCCTGGGGCCAGTTGATTGCCTTTGCCATGGAGGGCGCTCTTTCCTGAGTGCTGTTGCTGCTGAGGCGCGCGCCCTTGAATCTCCTGCGGGGAATTTTTTCAGGGGAGGATGCGCTCCTTCACACTTTGTTATAAAATAACACAATCACTTTACGATCGTGTGGGCGCTCGTCCCCCGGTGAGATTCCCCGTGAAGACGAGCGACGCCCTTCGGCAGGATAGAGATGGCAAAGGCGGAGCTTCGTCCGTTGGTTAGACAGGCGGCAATTCCGGGATGGACGCAATCGCTGTGGACAGCGCTTGACGGCTTTGCGTCGGCCTTGCTCAAGGCGGAGAACGATTCTCCGGCTCGCAAGAAATATGGCGACCGCCCGGCGCGCCGTCGGCAGATTCCGCCCGAAGAAGACGTCCGCCAGTTGATGATCGATGCGCGCGAGCTGGAAGACGTTTGGGAATTCTTCCTGAAGCGCTTGAATCAAAGCTCACAGCTCGATTTGATGTGTTTTTCCGTGCTGGATGACAGCGCGGACTTTATTCGCCTGAACTTTCTGCATCCGCAGAACCCGGATAAGCCTTTCGATAAGCCGATTATTTCGATGTCGGACCGCAATAATCATCTTGTGCAGGCTTCTCAGCGTAAAGATACGACGTTCACTTCGCGGCCGGCGGATTTGGGCGAGCATTTACAGGCGTATCTGCAATTGCCGGAAACCTCGCGGCAGCATCTGAATATCTTCACCGCGCCGTTTATCGCCGGTGGGCGCGTGATTGCGATGATTACGCTTGGTTTTTCTGAAGTCGACGCGTTTTCGCAGGCCAAGTTGTCGTATGTGTATACTCTGCGCGATCAAATCGCCCAGTTAGTTTGGAATCTCACGCTGCAAGACCGTATGAAGTCTCAAGCGCAGATCGATACCCTCACTGGGCTGATGACGCATACGTATTTTCAGCGCGTGCTGGAGGCCGAACTCAAGAAAGCCCAACGCCAGAACCAGCCTCTGACCACGATGGTCGTGGATATCGCCAATATCAAGGAAATTAACCGAAACTGCGGCCATGACGTGGGCGACGACGCGATTTGTCATCTGGCGTCGATGACGCGCCGCCTCATTCGCGGTATTGACACCGTGGCCCGCTATGGTGGCGATGAAATTGTCCTTGTGCTGCCCGAAACCGGCCCGGAAGACGCTGAAACCATGGCCTGCCGCCTGATTAAAGGTCTGAACGCCCAGAAACTCCCAAAGCTGGGCGCGTTGCGGGTTAACATCGGCTATGCGACCTTCCCGCACGATACCCAGAAGAAGGACAACCTTCTCAAGTTTACCGAACAGGCGCTGCATCTGGCCAAATTCAAGGCGGGCGACTCGGGCGTCTCCAACAAGGTCGCCTACCACGAGGCGATGGCCCTCAACGACAAGACGGTTCTGGAAGTGTTCGCCTCGCAGGTTGCCAAGCAATACGATAATCATCATTTGTTTGACCAGTTGATTACGGCTATGGAGCGTCCCGGCGATGTCGACGTGCCGGAAGCCACGTCGCCCAATCTGATGCTGGAGACTATCGGCTCGCTGGCAGGCGCTCTGGATGCGAAAGATCGCTATACGCGCGGCCATTCGCAGGCTGTGGCCAATTATGCTGTCGCAGTCGCCCACGCCTTGGAGCTGCCGCCGTCAGAAGTCGAAAAAATCCGTCTGGCGGCCTTCCTGCACGACATCGGTAAAATCGGCATCCCGGAATCGATTCTGTGCAAGCAGGGGCCGCTGAATGAGGCCGAGTGGGCCATTATGAAGCAGCATCCTGTGATCGGCGCGCGTCAGATTCTCGCGCCGGTGTCCGCCTTGCGCGATGTGATTCCCCTGGTGGAGTTTCACCATGAGAACTGGGATGGCAGCGGTTACCCGTCCGGCCTGAAGGGGGAAGAGATACCCCTGGGCGCACGCATTGTCTCGATTGTGGACGCGTTCCATGGGCTGACGTCCGATCGGTCTTACCGCCAGGCGTTGCCGGTGGCCGAAGCCGCCCGTATTCTGGGCGAAGGCGCGGGCGCGCAATGGGATCCCGAGCTGATTGAAGTGTTTATCAAGATTCTGAATGTCGCCAAGCCTATTCTGCCGGTCGATGCGCTGATTTCTGAAAACGAGGAAGGCGCTTGCCTCACGGGAGTAGCCGATGGTGTTGAGCCGCCTCTGAACGATCCCTCATTGACAGCGCTTTCAGGGCCAGCGCTTTCAGGCTCGCCTGCGTCTGAACCCGCTGTAAAGACGACTTCTCCGCGCACTAAAAGCGCCGGGACCGCTCCCAAAAAGCGAACGCGCCGCGCCAAAGCCAGCTAGGCGGACGGTTTTCTGAGTTGTCCGTTTTGCCACAGGCGCGCTGCTTGCCCGGCGGCCAGCGCCGCTTGCGATCGGATCAGCCAGTGATCGTCAACCAGCGCGGTTTGCAGGCGCGGCACAATCTGAAACAACAGTTCGCGGTGAGAGTGAAACATCTCCAGATACGCCGTGACAATCGTCAGGCGCGTATGCAGGGCGTTCTTCTCGGCGCGTTGGCGCGCAGCCTGCTGATAAGCGTCTTCCATCGCCGCCAGAGCCGGGGCTCCGATTTTGCCCAGCGCCTCGGCGATGGCCTTTCGAACGCCGGGATCATCGTCGCCCAGATGCGAGAGAAGCCCCGAAATGATGGCCTGATCCGCATATTCGCCTAGCTCACCCAAGGCCAGCGCGGCATTGCTGACGACAGCGGCCTCACGATCGCTGAGGGCCTTCAATAGCAACTCAATCAATGCCTGAAACGGCGCGCTCGCCGGATCGTTGGTCCCCCGCCGACTGACATGGGCAGGCGCGCGGCGCGCATGGGACAGGCGTCGACCATCCAGAACAGCGTCAAATCCGGCTTGCGAAATGGCTTGCTCGGCTTCTTCCAGCGTGGCGTAGCTGGCGACCTCTTGCCCCGAAGGATGCGGAATCAATTTGCGGCCTTCCGGCGTTTGCAGGGCGATGGCCGTCACAAGAAACAGGCTCGTCGACCCGCCGTCCGGGCGGCGGGACACGTGTTTCTGGATGGGAATGGCGTCGTCCATGAGGTTTCCTCTGGATAATAGGCGGGGGGTTTTGGGCTAGCGCGTGTCTCTTTGGGTCAAAGCGCTTTCCAGTCGCTGAAAGGCCGCTGGCAGAGACGCGATGAGATCGCCTGCCCGTACGCATCGCGCGCCGCGCGTCTGAACTGCCGCTTCTGCGCTGGCGCCGTGCAGCCACGACGCGCATGGCGCTGCCAACGCAGGCAGTGCGCCCTGAGCCAGCAAGCCTGCCAGCAATCCTGTCAGGGAATCGCCGCTGCCGGCGGTCGCGAGCGCCGGCGTTCCCGTCTCGTTCAGCCAGATGAGCCCGTCGGGGCCTGCGCCGATCATCACAGAGGCTTTCAGCAGAACATGCGCGCCTGTTTTGGCTTGTAGCGTCCGGGCCGCCGCCGGTAAATCCGCCAGAATCGCCTTGACATCGCAGCGTAAGAGGCGCGCGCATTCGCCGATATGCGGCGTGAGAAAGACGTGCGGCCCCAGCGCAGGAGGCTCGTCGTTCTGAGCCAGCAACGTCAGCGCATCCGCATCCAGAATTACTGGCGTCTGCCGGGGGGCGAGCGCCTGAATCGTCTTCAGAAGCAGGGTGGTCGCTCCGGGCGTCAGGCCGAGGCCCGGTCCGATAGCAATTGCGCGACATCGGCGCGCTTCAAACGTCTCTAGTAACACGTCAGAGGCAGTTTGCGCCAGATCGCCCTGGGGCGTTTGCGGTAAGGGCGCGCGCAGGAGTTCGGCTTCCAGCGTCAGGCCGCTCATGGCTGACTGGGGCATCGCGAGCGTGACCATCCCCGCGCCTGAGATCATCGCGGCCCGGGCGGCCAGATGCGCGGCGCCCGGCGTTTGCGCGCTGCCGCCCACGATCAGAACGCTGCCCCGGCTGTATTTATGCGCATCGGGGGCGAGTTTGGGAAGCGCGGCTTGCGCCATAACAGGATTCGTCAGCCAGAAGGGAGACGCATCTTCGCTTAACAGGCGCGGTGGAAGGCCGATCGGCGTTATCATTAGCTCGCCGCGATGAAACTTACCCGGCGGCAGGTAATGGCCCGGCTTGGCGGCGCCCAGCGCCACTGTGACATCGGCCCGCACGGCGCTGTTGAGAATCGCGCCCGCCTTCGCCGTGACCCCTGAAGGGAAATCAATCGCAATGACGGCGACCGGGCGGGCCTGCGCCTGTCGTTTTGCCAGCGCGGCAATCCAGTCGGCTTCTCGGCCCTCAATGGGGCGATTCAGTCCGCCGCCGAAGAGGGCGTCGACGACCACGCTCGCGTCGTTCAGGACGGCTTCCAGCGTCTCCAGCGGCGGCGCTTCCAATAGGGGAATCTCGAAGGCCTTGAGCAGGCGAAGTTGTTCGGCGGCGTCTGCGCGGTAAGCGTCGGCGGATTGGGTCAAGAGGGCTATCACAGGCGGGGCCTGCCCCCCGCAATCCCCAAAAAGACTGACCAGTTTGCGGGCGCAGCAGAGGCCATCACCGCCATTATTGCCGGGGCCGCATAAAATAGCGATGAGGCCGCCGTTTGTGGTTTTCTGGCGAACGTTTGCGACGATGGCGGCGACCTGGCGGCCCGCCTCCTCCATCAACAGGAAGCCCGGAATCCCGTATTCCTCGATGGCGCGGCGATCGAGCGCCGCCATATCGGCAATCAGCTTCAACTCGTCAAGCGTCCTTTACATTCGCCTGATTGACGCAGCCCTTTTCGCCTCGTTGGGGGAGTCGCGCTTGTCGCGCTGGTTTTCAGTGGCTGGGCGCAGGGGTGGCGGCGCGGGCGCCGGGAAGAGGGCGCAAGCCCCCGACGCGCGTCTCTGGGGTCAGTATAGACTGTTTTACGGATTTTTACAGGGATTTCGTGTGGATGGGGGATCGTGTCGACGCAAAGGCCGGGCTATGATATGAGATGTGGCAGGTGTGTGCGCGACCCGATCGTACGACGATGAAGGTCGCAGAAGATGAAACCAGTGGCATGAGCGAACGACTGAAACGCCTGACAATTTCGGCGACTCCCTTGACGCTTCTTGTGGCGGCGACGCTGCTGTTGTGTACGCTGGCGGGCTGTGGCGCAAACGTGCGCAGCGGAACCCTTGCCATGGGCCATTTCTACGATGGCGCTTATGCTGATTCTCTCGCTGATGACGTCAATACGACGGCCCAGGATGGTGAAGCGCCTTTGTCGCTGCATCTGGCGCGGATGGCGCGCGCGTCTGAACTCTGGACGGCCCGCAAAAACCCCTTTATGAGCAAGCTTCCCTCGATGAGCGGCATGGCGATTGAATCGTCGCTTCGTCCCAGCGATGTCGCGCCAGCGCCGGGCGTTCTGCCCGAGCTGCCCGGCGAAGACGCTTCGGGCGAGCAAGGCGGGATGCCGTCGTCTGCTTCTGAATCTGGAACGGCCTCTGGCTCCGAAATCCCGGCGACGCTGGCGCCTGCCGCTGCGCCCTCAGAGCAGGCCCCATCTCCCGCGACGCAACAACAGGGCTCTGCTGTTCAGGTGGTGGGCATCGCCTATCATCCCCAAAAGCCCATGGCGATTCTCTCGCGTGGCGATGGCCGTAGCCAGACGGTTCAACGCGGTGACACGGTGGGTTCTGGGAGTCAATCGCAGCGCGTTGCCGCGATTCATAAGGACTGGGTAGATTTGGTTGACGTGAATGCGCCTGCGCGTCATCGGCGCGCGTCGCTGGAGACGGCGGACTCCGTTCAGGATAACGCTGCCGGAGGGGCTGAATCCGAATAAGCCGGGCGTTACAGACGCCCCGCGCTTGGGAGAAGTTGAGAGGAGAGATGAGAGAGGAAGGGTTGAACGCTGGGCTGAACGCGCGTATTCGCGCGGGCGTCGCTTTATGGCGAAGACGGCGGGCGATGGGCGCGCTTGCGCTCAGCCTGACGCTGGCGATGCTGGCTCAAGGCTTCACCGGCGGGCTGTTTTCGGCGCGGGGGGCGGATACGCTGGTGAGCGTGCCGCGCGGCGAGACGGCGGTCAGCCTGCAACTGCGTCAAGCCAACGTGCGCGACGCCTTCGAAATGCTCGCCCGTCAAAGCGGCCTGAATCTCCTGCTGGGAAAAGGCGTGCGCGGGCGTATCAGCGCTTCGCTGGAGCGCGTAACCCTGAATCAGGCGCTTTCTTACCTCATGCTGCTCACCGGCGCGTCGTTCGCTCAGGTCGACAACGGCTCCACCCTGCTGATTACCGCCTCGTCGCGCGCGCTGACGGCGTTTTCTCCCGAATCTGAGCTGAGGACGCGTTCCATTCGTTACCGACGGGCCGCCGATATTGTGCGGCAACTGGAAGAGACCCTTCATGCCAATGCGCTGGACGGCCCCACGCCGTTGCGCGTCAGCGCGGATCCGGCGGCCAACCGCTTGATCATGGCTGGGACGCCGCAAGCTTTGGCCCGCGTGGATAAAACCATCGCGCAACTGGATACGCCTTTGCCACAGCGCGCTTATGCGGTTAAAAGCGGGAATCCCGCCCGGTTGGCGCGCTTGATGGCTGCGTTTTTTGCAAGCGGGACGGCCACAGGCGATTCTCGCCAGACTGAATTTGCTTCCGGCGATGTCGACACGCCGGTTAGCGTAAGCGGATTAACGATTATTCCCGATGCGCGCGCTCAGACGCTGACGGTGCAAGGCAATGCGGAGCAACTGGCGCTGATTGACAGCTGGATGCTGGCCCATGACCGCCCGGCGCGCTCGGTCTCGCTGTCCGTTCGTATGAAAGCCTTGCCGGTAAAAGAGGCGCAAAGCGCTCTTGAAAAAAGCCTGCGCCAAGGACCCGATTCCGGTATTCTCAGCCCGGAGGCGATGCATCTGATTGGCTGGCAGCCTCAGGCAGGCGCGAGCGTCGCGACCGATGGGTTTTCTGTGCAGACCAGCGCGGCGGAAGAGACCCGCGCCTCGCTCGAATGGGACGGTCTGCCTGCGCGCGCCGGCTATGCCCGTGGATCGTCGCTTGGTCTTGAGTTGACTCCCTCTGTGGCTTCTAACGACGGCGCCATCTGGCTGACGGTTCGCCCGACGATTCGCCGCAGCGCGGATCGCGCGCGCAGTTATACGCTGCCGGGCTGCCGCCTGTTGCCGGGACAGACTTTCGCGTTTGTGATTCCCAGCGATGACCCGCGCGCCAAGCGCTCGCTGATGCTCTGGATTACGCCGCGCCTTCAGGATCTTCCGCCCGACGGGGGGCCCGACTATCGGCGTTACAGCGCTGCGCCGCCCGTGACGCGACTGGCCAATCAGAGACTTGATCATCTGGGAGGCGCGCCCTGACATGACCGCCTCGCCTCAGGGTCAAAATCCCCCCGCTGCCGCAACGCCTGCCGCGTTAGCGGCGCAAGGCGATCTGGGACCGTCGCGCCCAATGCCAGCCCCGAATGCGCGCAAGCGGATCGGCGAACTGCTCATGGAAGCGGGCTATATTGCGCAAGCTGATCTCGACGCCGCGCTGAAAGAATCCGCGCGATCCGGCGAGCGTCTGGGTCAGACGCTGATACGTCAGGGTAAAATCACCTGCGAGCAGTTGGGAGAGCGCTTGTCACAACAACATAACGCGCGTTACGCGCATATTGCGCGCCTTAGAATCGATCCCGCGCTTCTGGAGATGCTGCCGCAAGCGTTTATCCGCCAGAAAATGGCCCTGCCCATCGCGCGCGAAGGGGGGCGTCTGGTGGTGGCGATGGTTGATCCGGGCGATCGCGCCGCGCATGACGAAATCACCTTTATCACCGGCATGCGGCCGCAAGCTATGGTGACGACGGCGCATGAATTTCAGGAGGCGCTGCAACGCTACTTCAGCGGTCGGGCCGCCGCGTCGCTGATGGAAGAAATCGCCTCGGCCGCAGCCACGCCCGCGCGCGCAGTGGAAGCGCCCTCTCAGGCTGAACTCGCCGACGCGTCGGGGCCTGTCGCCCGCCTGCTGAATTCGCTCATTGAAGAGGCTATCGATCGCAACGCCAGCGACTTGCATATTGAGCCGCGAACCGGCCGCTATGTCGCCCGTCTGCGGGTGGACGGCATTCTGCGTCCGATGGTTGAAATCCCTGTCACGCTGGAAGCCGGGTTGATTAGCCGGCTTAAAGTGCTGGCCCGTATGGATATCGCCGAACACCGCCGCCCGCAGGACGGCCGGATGAGTTATACGCACCGTGGACAGGACTATCACCTGCGTCTGAGCGTGATTCCCGTTTCGGAGAATCGCGAGAAGATGACAATTCGTATCCTCAAGCCCTTTAACGCCGTGATGCCCTTCCCTGATCTGGGCCTGGACGCAGAAGACGTCGAACGGCTGGAACGCTTGTATCGTAGTCCTTACGGCATCGTGCTGGTGTGCGGACCCACCGGTTGCGGTAAAACCACGACCCTGTACGCCGTTCTCAACAAGCTCAACGAGGATGTCCGCAATATCAGCACGGTCGAAGACCCTATTGAGTTTCGCATTGACGGTTTGAACCAGTCGCAAATCAATCCTAAAGTCGATTACACGTTTGCCAGTAGCATCCGCTCGTTGATGCGGCAGGATCCTGACGTCCTGATGGTCGGCGAAATCCGCGACGGCGAGACCCTGAACGCGGCGATTCAGGCGGCGCTCACGGGGCATCTGGTGTTCAGCACGCTGCATGCCAATACGGCTTCGGCGGCCTTGCTGCGTCTGGTGGATATGGGCGCGCCGCCGCATCTGGTCAGCGCTTCGGTGATTGGCGTGGTAGCGCAACGCCTGCTGCGAATGATTTGCGCGCACTGTAAAGAGGCCTACGCCGCCTCGCTGGATGAAAAACGGATCATCTACCCCTACGATGAGAATCGCCAGAAAATGCCGCTGACGCTGTATCGCGGGCGCGGATGCGACGCCTGCGGGCATCAGGGCTATGCCGGACGCACGGGCGCATACGAGATTATGCTGGTGGAGCGCGAATTGCGGCACCTGATTAATCAGCGCCGGTCGGACATTGAAATCGAAGACGCCGCCGTTTCGGCCGGGATGGTGACGCTGCCGGTGTCGGCGCGCTGTAAGGTGGTGGCGGGCGTGACCTCTCTTGACGAAATGGTGCGCGTGCTGGGGATGAATCTGCATTGTTAGCCACTGGCGCGACGTTTGCGGCGGCCTTCTCGCCGTCCGCCCCATGAGCCGCCCGCAGTATCAATACGAGGCGGTGCATCTGCTGGACCGCTCGCGTCATCGCGGGTTGATTCAGGCGCAGAATGAGCGTGAGGCCCGTGAACGGCTGCGTGAACAGGACTTAATCCCGACCCGGCTTTCCACGCTGGTTATTGCGGGCGGCGATGTGGCGTCGGCCTCGTCTCGCGGACTTGGCGAATGGGTTAATCGCTTTCGAGGCGTTGGTTTGCGCGAGAAAATCGCTTTCAGCCGCAGTCTGGGCATGATGCTCAAGGCAGGCGTGCCGATTACCGAAGCGCTGACGCATCTGGAGACGTACGGCCTGCATCCGGCGTTTCGGCGCATGTTGCGCGATATCCGGCAAGACGTGCTGGCGGGGGCGACCTTTGGCGATGCTATCGCCCGCCAGAACAAGGCCTTTGATCCGGTCTATTGCGCTGTCATGCGTGCCGGAGAAGCCAGCGGGGATCTGGTCGCCTCTCTGACGCGGATGACTGACCTGTTGACGCGCGCGCAACGCATGCGCTCCAAGCTGATCACGTCTCTGGCCTACCCGGCTGTGGTGATGCTGGTGGTCATTGCGGTTTTTACCATCCTGACGATGTATGTCCTGCCGACGTTTGAGGTGATTTACGACCGCATGGGCGTGTCGCTGCCGTGGCCGACGCAGGCCTTTCTGTGGGTTTCCCACGCGCTGCGCGGCGCCTGGTTTGTCTGGCTGCCGCTGGGGATTGGCGCGATTGTGTGGATCGTTCGTCAGGCGCGCTCGCAGGCCGTGCAGGAGCGCTTGCAGGCTCGCCTGATGCGGCTGCCGTGGCTGGGTGAAGTGGCCCGGCTGGTGGGAGCGTCGCATTTTCTGTCGACGCTGTCGGTGGCCTTTGCGGCGGGCGTGCCCATTATCGACGCCTTGCCGCTGGCTGCGCAGACGGTTCCAAACCCGGCGCTGCGGCGCTCGCTGGCGCCTGTGGCCTTGCAGATTCAGGCGGGCGAGCGCCTGACCGGCGCACTGGCTCAAAGCGGGGTTCTGGGCGATATCGAATTGCTGATGACGGCCTCGGGCGAAGAGTCCGGCGAGTTGGACGTGATGCTGCGCAATGCGTTTGAATTCGTCGAAGAAGAGCTGAATCAGCGGCTGGATATTCTGGTGACGCTCCTGGAGCCGCTCGCGCTGGTCTTACTGGGCCTGATCGTCGGCGCAATGGCTCTGGCCATTTACCTGCCGATGTTCAACGCCTACGAGATGCTCTGAGGTCTGCGCTCAACAGCAGCGCTACCGCTGGTCTTGCCGTCGCGCTAGACTGGCTCGTATGCGTTTATGGTCGCTGAATCCGCGTTATCTGGACGCCAAGGGACTCGTTGCGCTCTGGCGCGAAGGCCTGTTGGCGCGCCATGCGCTCGAAGGTCTCACCAGGGGCTACCGGAACCATCCGCAACTGACGCGCTTTAAGGCGCTGGAAACGCCGGTGGCGGCGATTCATCAGTATCTGGCGGCGGTACTGGAAGAGGCCCAGCGGCGCGGGTATCGATTCGATGCCTCTAAAATCAACGCCTCAGACTCTTCGCGTATTGTCATTCCGGTGACGAGCGGGCAAATGGCTTACGAATTCAGTCATTTAATGCGAAAACTCCAGCAACGCGCGCCCGAACAATGGCAGGTTCTTCAGGGGCAGACCCTTCAGGGGCAAGGCCTTCAGACGATCGCGCCGGTTGAGCCGCACCCCTCGTTTGCGGTAATCGAGGGGCCGATTGCCGAATGGGAAAAGCAATAACGCCTAAGGCAGGCTGTCAGGGCCTGAACGGATGCGGTAAATGCGGCCTTCGCCCGGTCCCATGCGAGACAGAACCAGCGTTCTGCCGCGACGCTGAATGCGCGCCTGACGCGGCGAACGCGCCGCCTGCGTACTGAAGTCAAAGGCGAATGTCGCCTTTTCATCGAGAATCTCGCCAGCGGCGATGCGAGCGCTGTTCTGAGGGCGCTCGATATCCGTGTTCAGGGCAAAGAGGAATTCCGGGCGGGCGCCGTCGGGTTTCAAGACCCAGCTCACCACCGGCTGGCGCGGGTCTGCGTGCGGATCCAGAGGCGTTATGACGCCGCGCTGAAAGGCCTTGCCCAGGGCGTGCTCGTCGGCCTCGAGGCGACGTTTCATCCGCGTCAGACCGTTAAAGGTTTCGGCGCTTTTGCCCCACTGGTAAGGCTTGTTCTTGAGCCCATTGTTATAAGGATGGGTGAAGGCCGTTTTATCGACAGGGGCGGACGACGCGCTGTCGGCGCCCGCAGGGTCGCCTTTCATCTCAAAGCCCATGCCCATATAGCTGGGCGGCGAAAACAGGCCCGCAAAGGCGCGCGCCAGATTGCCGCGCGGGCTGGCGTATAAGTGCGCGCGCGCACTATTGTCGCTGTCGGCGGTCATCATGCCGTTGCAGATCGGCAGATTGCTTTGTGCGTGGGCCTGATTGCGCCATTGCAGGGAGCGTCGAAAGTCGTCGCCCTCCAGCGAACGGCCCTGAAGTTGCCCCAGCGCGGCGTCGGACGTCATCCAGCGCGCGTGTTGAAGCGCGTCCGGGTTGTGGGGCTTGATATGAAACATCGCTTCGGGCAGAAAGGCAAACCACGGCGCGCCATTCTCGCGCTGAACGGCCTGTTTCATCGCCGAAAACATATCGTAGGCCTCAGGCGTCAGGGCTTCTGGCGCCGGGTTCTGGCTGGCGGCGGCGGCCCGGTAGTCCAGATGCGCCATATCGCCGCGAATGAAATCAAAGCCATAGGCTTTCTGTAAGTCGACGGCCTGCCGCTTTAAGTAGGCCCAGACGGCGGGCAGGGGCTTATCAATCTGGAAGCGCCCCGCGTCGTCGGTTTCGTACAGCTTATATGGCGCCATCCCACCGAAAATACTGCTGAATCCGCCGCGATCGCGCTGGGTCAGCGCGCCGACTTCAAACAGGGGCCAGCCGTCTTTATTGAGCCCGGCCAGCGACAGGGGCCGAAACGGCGGCCCGTCGACCACCGGGGCCGGAAACAGGCGCGCGTCCTTCAGTCGGGTCAAAATCGCGATGCGCCGCGCCAGTCTCAGTTGTGGGCATGAGACGGGCCCCAATAGCGCCGACAGACGGGCTTCTTCGTTGCTTTCGCTCGCCGGGGCGAACAGGTCAAAATCCGGCGGCGGGGGCGGGCCCTTACAGGCGTCGGCGGGGACGGTCCACCAGCCGTCTCGGGCCATTCTGGCCTCAATAGCGGCCAGCGCCTGCAGGTCCATCGCGCCGGCATCCCCGAATTCCTGTAAAAACCCGCGCATCACGGCTTGCGCTGGCTCATGGGCGCGATTATCCTGACGCGCGATGGCGCTTAAATCTTCCGAAAGCTGTACCCACGGGAAATAATCCGGGTGCGCCATCATCATTTCAGAATAATGGGCGCTGCTTCTCATCAGGTCGAACCCGACAGCTTTTCCCATCGCATGCAGTACGTTGATCGTGGCTTTGAGCTGTTTTTCGGGCGTGTCCAATTGCGGATGCGCCTGAGCCAGCGCTGGATCGAAGAATTCGCTCTCAATGCGCCAGCTGTTTTGCATATAAAGGGAATTGAGCTGCTGCTCGAAGACAGGCAACAGATGAATGGCGTTTTGCGCGGCGCTCAGCGTCATGGCGTATTTCACGACGTTCCAGAACGAGCCCAGCGCCCGCGGATGCGCTCCCACGATATGACTTTTCGCCAGCCAGCCGGACTCGTGAGCGCTGCTGTCGGTCTGACGTTCGCGCGCGTGCGCGTCGGCCAGGGGGCTTTCGATGCTCTCGCCGGGAGTCAGGGCGCGTCGCAGGACGTCGGCGCCCAGTCGCTTTTCCAGAATCGCCAGCGTTTGCGGCGTCGACATGGCCAGCGCCTCGGCCGGGGGGCAGGCGAGAAAAGAGGTTGCGCGCGTTTCATAGGCGCGGGTAAAGGCATCCGGCGAGGCATCCGGCGAGGCGTCGCTTGAGGGCGCGGCGGACGTTTCGCCAAAGCGCAGCGCCGCCGCCGGGCGGGGACGCGAGGCAGCGGCGGGCAGCGATCGATAAAGAGCGTCTACGGGCACGTCATGCGATTCAGGGCATACAGCAGGCAATCGGGCGAGCGTTATTGATACGCCCGTAAATAATAGGGCAATTGGGGCGTATTGATTTCAAACACATGGAAACGGCCCGGCCCGAGGCTGACATCAATGGCGTGGGCGGCGGGATCCACGCGGAACTGGCTGGGACGGCCGTATTCCGGCGCCAGATTGGTGAGCGTCTGGTTACCGGCCAGGGTCGGGATGTAGATCTTGCCGACGCTGCGGGCGTTGACGTCCTTGTTGGCGACGACCAGCAGCGTGCGGCCGCCGAACTGCCGGGCGAAGGAGATGACCTGATCGCCGGGGTTGTCGTAAACCGGCAGCGGGATAAACAGGCCGTTGGTGAGGATCGGGCCATAGGCGCGCCGCAGGTTGAACATCTGCGTCATGTAGTCGCCGATCTCCGGGTGCTTGCCCTTGGGGCGATCTTTGTAGCTGAAGATATCCAGCGCCTTTTCGTCGCCGGTGGTGAAGCCGTCCATGATGTAGGGATTGGCGAAGGGGATGGTCGCCATCAGGCCCGAAACCAGATTGGAGTTGATGACGCCGCCATGGGCCATCAGCGTTTTGGGGTCGTCGTGGGTCAGGAACGAGGCAATCATCGACTTGCCTTGTCCGCCCGCCATCTTGAACATCCGGTTGGCGTCCAGCAGGTAGTTCAGGAACTCGCCCGCCGTGCGCATCTCGTGGAAGATATGCAATTGGCCGTAAATTGAATCGAAGCCGACTTTCAGGTGCTGGAGCGGATCATCGCGGTTGATGTTGGGCATCGGCGAAGCGGCTTCGTAGGTATAGGTTTCTCCGAGCCAGGCCTTGTCTGGGTATTGTTCGATGGCGCGTTTCCAGAAGTCCAGCGTGCGCGAGCGCGCAACATCCACGCGGAAGCCGTCGACGCCGAGCTTGTTGGCCATTAAATCGAAGAACTGATGGTAATAGCGCTCCAGCGCCGGGTTATTCTGAAAATTGACGATATCGCTCCACGTCGTCGGCACCAGCGCGCGGCCGTTCTTGTCGGTGGCAATCAGGTCGGGGCGGCGCAGGGCCAAATCAATCGAGGCGACGCTGGGCACGTCGACCATCACGTTGATGCCGCGCTTGTGGCATTCGTTGATAAACGTCCGCGCTTCCTCAAAGACGTTGGTCGCGTTGCCCGGCGTGTCAAATTGCGAGTTGAGCGCCAGCAGATCGCCGATGGCGTAGAGACTGCCTGCGTCTCCAAAGCGTTTGACCTGTCCGGCGGCGGTAATCGGCAGCAGGTGCAGGGTATTGACGCCCATGGCCTTGAGTTCGTCGAGGCGGCGAACCGAGGACAGAAACGTCCCGTTTTCCTGGCCGACGGTAATGGTCCCGTCGCGGTTAGCGTCAGTCGCGCCAAAAGTACGGATGTTCAGGGCGTAAATGACGGCTTCATTGTTCTGGAACATCCGCTTGAGGTTGTTTTTCCAGCCGGTGGGGGGCATTGGGCCCAGCGTTTCGCGCATTTTCTCCAGACGGCGGAATTCCGCCTGCTCCGGCGTAAAGTCGCCCTGATCGTATTTGCCGAGCATCTGGCTGGCCGACAGCAATTTGACATGGCTGCGCGGCGTATTGCGCCCCATAAACATCCATGTGTATGCGACGCTCGAAAGCGCCACGGCGCCCATGACCGCGCCCATCACGCGTTTACGCCACATCGACTTGCGCAGCGCGCTGCCCAGAGCGCCGCGCAGATGGTGATCCAGCGAGTCGCCCAGAATCTTCTCGGCGCGCTTGTACTCGCCTTGGCCGATAGCGCTGCGAATCGCGGCGAAAACGCCTTCGCCGCCCGCCATTTTAGCGGCCGCTTGCGGGTTGGCGTGCATGATACGCTCGATTGTATGCAGCTTGGAGTCGGCCAGCAGTGAGCGCAGACTCTCGCGCGTGGGATTCTGGCCGGGGGCGACGGCTTCAAGCAGCGCGCGGTAATGCCCGATGGTCGAGCGCGCCGTGTTGATGCGCGCAGCAGCGTATTTCTTCTGGACGTTCTGGAGGGGGGCGATGGCGTTGGCGTCCAGTACGCGCATTACGTCTTTTTCCATCGCGGCCAGCGCCTGCTCTTGCTGGGTGAGGTACTGGCCCAGCGCCTGAACGCTGGGTTGTTCGCCCTGACGCGACAGCGCGAGGAAATGCTCGGTCAGTTTGTCGATAAACTTGTCCTGCGGGATTTTCATGATTTCCGGCCCGGTGAATGCCTTCGACAGGCCCGAATGCTTGCTGACGCCATCGGCGAAGGCGTCCCACCAGGCCGACAGGCGGGCTTGGGCGACCTCGCCGACCTGGGCCGATACGGCTTTTTGCAGGTGCGCATTACGCGTCTCGGGCGTTTGCGCCATTTTCAGCATGGATTCGTGATATTTGCGTTGCAGCAGGCCCACGCCTTGCTTGGCGGGCGATTCCAGCCCGTGGGCGATGACGCTGCCCAGCGCCGCCGTGGCCGGGCCTGCGATCAGCATCCACCAGAGCATCGACTGGCCCGCGACCTGGCCGATTTTCTCTTCCGTAATGCGGCGGCGCTCTTCGGGCTTGAGCGCCTTGTCGACGCCGAGGCGGTCGGCGATTTTGTTCATTTTCTCGTCGGAAAACAGGTGCAAAGGCAGATAGCGTGGATCGCTGAACAGCCAGCGCGACTGATTGTCGGGGCTGAGGTATCTCTGATCCATCGGGATGCCGGTGCGCGCCTGGACTAACCAGCGTTGGGCTTTGGAGACCATCGTCATGGCGCTGTAAAAGCCCAGAAATCCCAGCGCTTCGCCGACGCCGAGAATCTTTCGATTGACGCCCAGCGTCGAGAGCCCGGCGATCATGGCGCCGCCGACCAGTTTGGCGCGGTCGTCAAAAAACGCCATTTCTTCGGGGAAAATCCGCTGCTCAGGTTTGTTCACCCGCACGGCGACGCTCGCCATTTTACGCGGATCGCCAAAGTATTCCGTGAAGCGGCGCGACCCGGTCAGGCGCGCTTCGGGCATCAACAGATTCTGGCGTTCGATGGCGGTGGTCATCAGACGGTCCCCCGCACGTCGCGCATGGCGCGAAACGGCCCGAATACAGAGCTGTCCGGCGTGGCGGCCGCTCTCAGGGCGAGGCCGTCTCCGGGGCGTTCCCATTGCTTATGCGAGCCGATCGTCAGGACGCGGCCAAAACTATAGAGCGCCGTCAGCCCCAGCAGGCCCCACACGCCGCGACGCAGCAATGGAGAGGCTTCGCGCGGGTTGGCGATCAGCTTGTCGGCGAAGGCGGCGCGGATGTCGCTGACGGCGATGCGCGCGGCGTTGCCCAGGCGATTCAGTGGCGTGGTATTAGGATTGAGCGATGGGGACAACGCCTGCGGGACGTGGCGGAATCCGCCCAGAATGCGATTCCAGGCGAGGCTGCGCGCCAGATAGCCCGCGCCGATCGCCGCGACGACGTTGGCCAGAATCGCCCGACTGGTGCGCTCGGCGGGAATCAAATCCTGAATGGTCCCTTTAATGGCCTGACGCGGGGCGATGACGTATTCAGGAATCCCCATTTTTTTCTGCATAATGGCCAGATCTTTGTTAGGAATCAGGTCATAGCGTGAGAAAGTCGGGCTGGTGATGACATTTTCAATCGTGCCGTCGTATTTCATGAATTTCTGGTTCATATCGACGCCGTAGCGGGCTTTAATGGCCGTATCGATCGATTTATTGCCCGCCCACGAGCCCAGAATATACAGCGCGACGCCTGCGCCCTGTCGCGCGGCGGCTTGACGGTCGCCGCCCATGGCAAACAGCGAGGTGAGCGCCAGCCCGCCCAGAAAATAGGGGATTTTAGAGGTCAGTAGAAAGTCTGAAAACGAGAAATCCGGGTCGCCGCGGAATCCTTTGCCCACGGCCCTGCTCAGGTCGACCGTGTAGTGTTTAAGGTTGTATTTCGCGCGTTGCAGCGCGTTCATTTGGATAACGCGCTCTTTCTCAAACGTAATATCCGGGAAGAAAATCGGCTTCTGCTGGATGGCGGGCTCGTCACTGCGCTGCCACGGCCATGCGGCGGGCGCCGCGGCGTCGGCGGGCTGTTGCGGCAAGCCCGGGACAGACGGCGGCATGTTTTGAGGAGGGTAAGCGTTAGAGGCCGACGGGTAGGCCTGAAGGGAGGGCGACATGACGCCATACGCGCCCGGCATCGCCCCCGCGCCGTAGAGCGAGCCGGAAGGCATCAGGATGGATGGCGATTGACCCATGGCGGCTTACCTCGCCAGCGCAACATCAGGAGTGGGAGGCGTCGGATGCCCGAACGTCCCGGCGTCGTTTCGCGCCGTTGGCCTGTCCCTGTCCTGAGCGTCGCTCACTGACGTACGTTGACCCCTATCAAAAATCGACTGTAGCCCGAAATACCTGAGAAAGACTTTCAAAACCCCATGCGATGAGGTTCCACTCGTTATAACGTCGAGGGATCTCAAAAATTGCGGATTTACGTTGCGATTTGCTTTACGATTTGCCACATCGCCGCATCGCGTTGCTGCGACGGGTTTTTGGGCGGATTTGCTTCGCGTCTGTCGATCGCCGTAGCCCCCGGCGTCGACCTTGATAGCATTTATATCAAAATTGTAACGCGCTTGGCAATTTTATGGGTTCAGGGGCTTTAAAAGTCTAGAAAGCGGGGGAGCCCGTTTTCGCCGTCCAGTATTTGCCTGTATTCAATGCTATCGTCATTCGTCGATCAGGGGTAAGCGCCAGTCTATGACGACGCTCGACAACAAGCCGATTCGCTTCTCCGGCATTCGCCAGACGGCTGCCGGGTTGCAGGCCTTTCATCCGGGTCTGGCGGGGGCGCGCGCCGTCACGGTGTCGGTGCGGGAGAAGCCCGAGAACGAAGATATTGTCATTCCCATGCAGCGTCAGGGCGATTACTGGACCAGCGCCGCCTCTCCATTGCTGCGCGCGGGCGCGCTGTATCAGATTCAGGCCGATGGCAAGCCGGTTCTGGAGGCGACTGAGCAGAAGACGATTCAGGACGACGCCGCCAACGATGTGACGTATAACGTCGTCCCGGACTTTGATACGCCGCAAAAGAGCGGCCCTGTCGCAGATGTCTTTCAGGATTCGCTGGTGGGCGCCAAAAAGCTGAACCCGTTCCTGATTCCCGGCGATCCGTTGGGGCAGAAGGCCTATCGCGACCACTTCAATCAATTCGGCGGCGATGAACACGGCTTTGAAGTCCTCTATAACCGACTCGATCCGAAAAACGCGCTGCGGGCCATTATCATGCGCCCTGTCATCGGCGGCGATTCGATTTCCGCCAATAAATACTGGACTCAAGACCTCTTTGGCCTCAATAACACGTTCAGCTCCAAGGACGCGATGCGCGCCTTCCTGATTGAATCGATGCGCCGCGATACCAAGGTGTTTTTCGACGGGGCTTTCGTCAACGAGGGGCTCAACGGCGTTCACATGCTGTCGAACTTGCGCCACCGCGAGCGCTCGCCGTACTGGAATCAGTTTAACTTCCCGGAAACTTCGTCTCACGACCTGTATCCCAAGCTGATTCAGGAAGGCAAGCTGAGCTTTGGCGTTCTGCCCACGCTGGCGGGCAATGACAAGACGGATTTCCAGATTGATTACAATCGCTTCGCCTTTCGCGTCCTCAACGATCCGGCTCAAAAGGGGTATCATCCCGCCAAGGCGACGTATATTGAGCTGTACGATCCGCTGCGCAAGCCCGGCGAGACGCTTTCCAAGACGTGGTTTGATAAATCCGCGCAGCACTTTCGTTTTCCGGTCAGCCCGGCCGAACTGGCCAAAAAACGGGCCCAGATTCATCTCGATAGCGCCGGTCTGAGCGCAGAAGACGCCGCGCACGCCGAGCGCAAGGCCTTCTGCGACTGGTCGAACTTCCGTCTGAGCGCGCCTCAGGACGATAACTCCTCTATTAAGTGGGATGGTCAGATCGACGTCGCCAAAATGAATATGCGTGAGCCCTCGGTCAAGGCGATGGTGCAGGACGCGATGGCCTACTGGACGCGCTTTGTTCGCAATGCGTATCAGGAGACGGTCGCCGATGCGCTCTCCAAAACTGCCGGCCTGCCCGGCGTTGACGTCGAAGACTGGGCTGCGCGCATCGCTGCGCTCGACTACAACCCCAAGCAAGGCGCGCCGCGCGCCGATTATCAGGTGCTGCCGCCCCAGCGCATGCGCTCTGAGCGCCTGCATCCGGCGGATATCCAGACTGCGCTGGAGAACGCGCACAAGCAGGACGCCCATATTACCGGCCGCATGCTCACCGACGGCCTGCTGGGTGAGTTTCCGCTGATGGCGCTGCCTGTTCCCATTGAGTTTAAATCGACGCTGTATTTGCCCGAATTTCGCCAAGAGGCCTTGCAGGCGCGCGGCCCGCTGCGTCAGACGCTTTCGATCGTCGCCGCCCCGCTGGTCTGGGCCTTCGATAAATTCGGGATGGAACGCGCGCACGACTCGCTCACCGGCTTTTTGAACGCCGACACGGTAGAAGCCCGGCTTTCGCGCCGCTTTGAGCAGGAGCTGCTCCCCCTGCTGAGCGCCGATGCCCGCGAGAAACTGCGTCATCCGCAAATGCGCTCGCTGGTCTACGAGCTGATGGGAGAGGATCTCTTCCTCAAGATGCTCACCAATCAGCACCACACGACGCCCAAAGCGATTGAAGACGGTTTGTATAAAACCGTCCCCACGGCAATTCACACGGCAGATCCGCTCACGGCGGCGCGTATGCTCTCGCCCTTCCTGAAAAAGCGCCTCAAGCAGGTCGATTATCACGTGCTGGCCCAAGACGTCGAGAAAAAGCTGGCGACGCTCGATCCGCAGACGGTTTGCCTGGCCGAAGCGATTCTCAATCGTCGCGAGTTTGGTCTTAACTGGCGCATCGACGCCGCCAAGGACGTCGGCGATATGGACCGCGTGCGCAATCCGCACGAAGAGACGGGCGAAGACAAAGGCCAACTCTTCCGCCAGGAGATGGAATTTGTCCATGGCTTCTTCAAAGATGCGTCCCAGAGCGTCAAGGGAGTTTTCCCCAAGGCGACCATCATTGCCGAACTCACCGACTGCAACCGCTATGGCGACGCGATGCCGATGTACCGCAAATTCCTCGATGACGGCACGTTTACCAGCATGCCGAACTTCGACCGGATGTTTAATACCCCGGCGCGCCTGCTGCACTCGTGCCCCACGCCGTGGGAAGACGGTCCGCCCAATAAAACCATTTCGCCGTTCTATTTTCTGGGCGCCGATAACCAGTATTCGGGCAAAGACGCCGAAGGGCGCGAGACTTACGGCGAAACCTACGCCTTTAACACGCTGTTTCCGTGGCACACGGCGCGTCAGTTCCAGAATTTAAACGCCAGTCACGACGCGTCGAGCCTCAGTCACCGGATGCTCTATACGCCGCTGATTTACGGCAAGGATATGGATAAATGGGCGCCGCTGTCGAAAAATCTGGCGGATGTCGCCGATGAATTGCAGGCCGCGTGCTTTGACGCCACCCGGGACGCCTTGCGCCGCGCCGGCGTGCAGGATATGCCCGGCGTCCTCAATCAGTTGAAATCGCTGGCGGACTCGCCGGCTATTCAGGCCAAACTGCCGACGCCTGTGCAGGATTTCTGGACGCAGGACAAGAAGCAGGCCTACTTCGTCAAGACGCTGAATCTTGGTCCCGATGCGGATATGGGCCGCTATATGATCCCCAACCCCAGCGAACTGAAGCTGTCTGCGATAGACGCGCTGTTTGAGGCGGTGACGCCCGACAAGTTGGGCGTGGGCCGCGAAGCGCACGCGCTGCTGAAAACCGCGCTGCGCGATCGTATGGCCGAAGCCAGCGAAACGCGCGCCATGCGCGGCGTTCTCAATAATGCGCTGGAAAGTCAGGGACTGGCCCGCTTCCTGCAAGACGCTCAGGCCCCTGCCGAAGGCGTGCATCGCGGGTTCTACGCCGCGCTGGATGAGAAGGCGCGCGAATACGGCCGCCATTTCGGCTACCTGCCGCTCGATCGGCTGGTCCATGAGATTGTCGAGGCCATGCCCGCCAGCGCCCTTCCTGCGGGCGCGTCGGCCAGTACCTTCCGCAAGACTTTTAAAAACGCCCTGTACGATGAGGCCATTGCGCCTGTTCTGATCAAACTGCAGCGCGCCGCCGCCCTCAACGTCGCCGTGCCCGGCAATCCGACCCTGAACCTGCCCGATTTGCTGGGCCAGACAGGCGGCGAGTACATGAAGAACATGTTCTTGCAGAACCGTCCGCTCATTCGCCACGACTGGCTGGAAAGCAAGCCCAACATTCGCGCCCACGTCGCGCAATTGGGCGAGATTCTGCGCCTGCGAACCGATTACGAGTCGCTTAATAATGGATTCTCTTATATCCCGACGGTTCCGCTGCCCCAAAACGGCGGCGCGGCAACGCCTGAGGACCCTGGTGTGGTCCCCATCGTCCGCGACAATGGCGAGCAGCAGACCCTGATGCTGGTCAATACCGGCAAGCCCCTGCGCGAGAACTGGGACCACATCACCCAGCCCAATAATACGCGCCTGTACTACGAGCATAAGGCCATGCAGCCTGTCGCCCGCAATTATAAGGTCGATCTGGCCGCCATCGACATTGCGCCCGGCGCCACTTACCGCGACGTTAAATCCGGCGAGCGCTTTGTCGTCAACGACGCCCGCCAACTGGTTCGCGCTGATCGCCCGGATCAGGGCCTCGATATTGAAATCTATCGCCTGCTCACCCGTGAGTCGCACGCAGCGTAATCGATTTACGCCCCATGTCAGCGGGCTTATCCTGCTTAGAAAACCCTCTCAGGGGATTCTCAACAGGCAAAAGCGCGTGACGCTGTTCAAAGAAGAAAATTGCGCTGGGCCTTGAATCGCCTTACAGCGTATGGGCGCCGGGCGGCTGTTGCAGCCAGCGGAGCGCTTCAAAGCCAGCGGGTTCTAACTGTTCCGGCAGAATCCGCACCAGGGGAACGCCGAAGCGCTGAAGTAACTGGCGCGTCATCCACGAGCGCTGCACATTCTGGCGGATTTCGCCGGCGGCGCGCTCGGGGTCGGCCAGCAGGCGATCCAGCCCCAGGGTTTGCAGGCGATCCTGTAATTCGGGATTCTGCTCCAGGACGCGGGTGACCAGACGACCGGCCTGTCGCCCGACGGCGTTGGCGAAATCATCGGGCGCGGCGCTCGCGTCGGAGAGGCTTTCCATCTTCTCGATGGGTCGGGACGATACCGGGGTTTTGGATTGCGGCGGTCCCATTCGCATATACGCGTCGCCCGGCGACGGAAAATTGCTGCTGTAAGCCATGGGCTGGGCCAGCGCAGCGGTCTGCCAGGACGGCGACGACACAGAGGGGCCCCCGCCCGGATACCCCGGATATGCTGGAGAAAATGCCGGAGACGGTCCCGGATATTGAGAAACAGGCGAAGGCGCGGGTAAAAACTGGCCGTAAGCGCCACCCGCCGCGCCATATCCCGCCGCCGGATAAGGCGACGTCGGGTAAGGCGAATACA
This sequence comes from Vampirovibrionales bacterium, assembly GCA_016712355.1. Taxonomy (NCBI): domain Bacteria; kingdom Bacillati; phylum Candidatus Melainabacteria; class Vampirovibriophyceae; order Vampirovibrionales; species Vampirovibrionales bacterium. The sequence continues at coordinate 1,810,941 of JADJRF010000005.1, forward strand.
TTGGGGCGTACTGGTAAGCCATGGAGAAATTCCTGAAAAGGGACTTCCTGAGAAGCGTTTCCGGCATGCGCTCGCTGGTGCAAGCGAACCCAAGTCTGCTTGTAATCGTACTGGACTAAAGCGCCTCAAGGCGATTTGTTGATAGCCGCCGGCGATAATCGATACAAGCGCGCGCTGCAAACGGCGGCGCTCAAACGCCTCCTCTGGATCCGCGCCCGCTTCGCGCGTAAAATGGAAGCCTTGGCCCAACCCACCGATGGACGCCGCTTTGATGCCCGACGCTTCCTCTCCCCACGCCGTGACGCCTCCGCCCTCGATGACGGTTACCCTGCCCAACGGCGCGTCGCAATCCCTGACGCGCGGCGCCTCGGCGCTGGATCTTGCCAGGGCCATCGGTCCCGGACTGGCCAAGGCCGCCGTGGCCTGTGAGATTGTTCGCGACGGCGGCGAGCCCTTCCTGTCGGACTTTCATGCCCCGCTGCAAGACGGCGACCGCGTGCGACTGCTCACCTCCAAAGACCCGGAATCCTTGTGGGTGCTGCGTCATACGGCGGCCCATGTGATGGCCCAGGCCGTGCAGAGGCTCTTTCCCAGCGCTAAGATCGCCATTGGCCCGGCCATCGAAACCGGCTTCTATTACGATTTTGAGATCCCGGACCATACGCTGACCCCTGACGATTTTGCCGCCATTGAGGCCGAAATCGCGCGGATTGTCGCGCAAGGCCAGCGCCTGCGCCGCCGCGAAGTGTCGCCTGCGGAAGTTGATGCGACGCTGGCGCAATTGCGCGCCCAAGGCGAAATCTACAAGGCTGAGCTGCTGGAGTCGCATCGGGATCACGGCCCGACATTCTACGACTGCGTGTCGCCTGAAGACGGCGCTGCGAAATGGTTTGACTTCTGTGCCGGGCCGCATTTGCAGGATACGAGCGGCATTAAGGCTGTGAAGTTGTTGAGCGTGGCGGGCGCCTACTGGCGCGGCGACGAGAAGAACGCCCAGTTGCAGCGGATTTACGCCACGGCCTTCTGGTCACAAGCCGATCTCGACGCGTTTCTACAGCAGCGCGAAGAGGCCGAGCGGCGCGATCACCGCAAACTGGCCCGCGAACTGGATCTGTTCAGCATTCGCGACGAAATCGGGCCGGGGCTGATCCTTTGGCATCCCCCTCTGGCCACGGTGCGCGAAGAACTGGAAGCCTTTCTGCGCCAGAAGCTGCGCGAGTATGACTATCAAACCGTCTACACCCCGCATCTGGCCAAAAAGGACCTCTGGGATATTTCCGGCCATACGAGCCATTACCTGGAGAATATGTTTACGCTGGACATCGAAGGCCAGCCGTATATTCTCAAGCCGATGAACTGCCCGATGCATACCATGATTTTCAAGTCGCATCTGCACAGTTATCGCGACCTGCCGATTCGTATCGCCGAGATGGGAACAGTTTACCGTTACGAGAAGTCCGGCGTCATGCACGGCCTGAACCGCGTGCGCGGCTTTACGCAAGATGACGCCCACCTGTTCTGCCGCCCGGACCAGATTCAGAGCGAGATTCTCGATCTGATTGCCTTTATTAATGAGACGTTTGCGGCGTTTGGCATGGCGTTTTCGCAGGTGGAGCTGTCGACGCGCCCCGAGCAGTACGTGGGCGAACTCGCCGACTGGAATGAAGCCGAAGCCGCGCTGAAAAACGCCCTGGACGCCTCGGGCTCGCCCTTTGTCGTCAACGAAGGCGATGGCGCGTTTTACGGGCCCAAGATCGATTTCAAGATTCAGGACGCCATTGGCCGTACGTGGCAATGCGCGACGATTCAACTGGATTTCAATCTGCCGGCGCGCTTTGAGTTGTCCTATAAAGACAGCGATGGCGCCGTCAAGCGCCCCATTATGATCCATCGCGCGATTTTTGGCAGCATGGAGCGCTTTGTGGGCATTCTGATCGAGCATTACGCGGGCGCTTTCCCGCTCTGGCTGGCGCCGACGCAGGCGATGATTCTGCCCATTTCGGACCGGCATCTGGAGGCGGCGCGTCAAACCCAGAAAACCCTGCGCGCGGCCGGTTTGCGCGCCCTGGTGGATGAAAGCGGCGAGACCATCGGCAATAAAATCCGCAAGGCCCAACTGCAAAAAATCCCCTATATGCTGGTGTTGGGCGATAAGGAAATCGAGCAGGACGCTGTGGCCGTACGCGAGCGCCGCGCGGGCAATCTGGGAGCGATGCCCCTTGCCCGGGTGTGCGAGGTCTTGCGACAGGAAGCTACGTCGCGAGCGCAAGCCACAACGTTTTAACCCGCCTGGAGTCAATTTCGCCCGTGGGGTGTTCGCGTGCGCCTTGGCTGCGGGGCTTTTGGGCCTGAGACCATTCCATTGACCTGCCGTTCAGATTCCCCCACTTGTCGGATTGTTAAGAGGGGCGAAGGAGGGTAGCCTGAGCATTAGACAGCATTGCAAGACATCATGGCGTTTTGCTGTGGCTCTGAGTCTATTTGTCCAACGTCTGTAAGGAGACCGAATCACATGGCCTTGGCGACCGAAACGTCTGTTCCCGCTCCATCGCAAGCCAGTACGCTTGGCTATCAGCTCGATGAGGCGCGCCAAAACACGCGCGCGGTGTTGAATCTCATTCAGAAATTGTCCGCTGCCAATACGTTTGAGAAAGCGGTCGTGACCGCCCTCGATGAGGTCAAAAACCAGTTTGGCTGGGCGTATGGCTCTTATTGGGCGCTGGATGCCAACGATAATGTTCTGAGATTCTCGCTGGAATCCGGCTCGGTGACGCCGGAGTTTCAGCAGGTGACGCAGACGGCGACGTTTCGCAGGGGCGAAGGCCTCAGCGGCAAGACCTGGGCCCGGATGGACCTGATGTTCGTGCAGGATTTGGGCGAGATGACCGACTGCTGCCGCCGCGAACCCGCCCAACGCGCAGGCGTCAAGTCAGGCGTGTGTTTTCCTATTGTCTTGAATGGCCAGTTTATCGGCACGATGGATTTCTTCACGATGGAAGCGCTGACGTTGTCTGATGAGCGCATGGCCCTGCTCAAAAACGTCGCTCAATTGGTGTCCGCGACTCTGGAGCGCCTGGCCGAGGCCCAGCATGCGCAAGAAGCCGCCGAGAATGCGCAGGCGATGAATGAAGTGTTGAGCGCCATTTCTGTTCAAAACGATGTGAATTCCGCCTTGCGCGTGGCGCTTGAGAAAGTCAAAAGCGCCTTTTCCTGGAATTACGGCTCTTTCTGGATACTCGACAAGCAGGAAAACGCCCTGCGCTTTTCGGTCGATTCGGGAACCGTGACGCCGGAGTTTCAGCGCATTACGCAGACGGCCCGCTTCCGGCGCGGCGAAGGGTTTAGCGGTAAAACCTGGAGCAAAATGGATCTCCTCTTTGTGAAAGATTTGGGCGAAATGACCGACTGCGTGCGCCGCGAATCTGCCCAGCGCGCAGGCGTGAAGTCGGGCGTATGCTTCCCGGTGGTCGTCAATGGCGACCTTTACGGGACGATGGATTTCTTTGTGACGAAGACCATTACGCCGACAGAAGAACGATTAAATGTGCTGCGCAATATTAGTCAATTAATTTCGCAAAAAATTCAGCAGCAATTGGGCATCGAAGAAAAACTCGGGGCTGAGCAGCGCCTGAAAGAGCAGGCCCGGCAAGTCGCGGGCGACTCCAGCGCCGTCAATGCCAGTATGCAATCGATTGCAAGCGCGACTGAAGAAATGTCGGCCAGCATTTCTGAGATCGCCAAGAACGCCGGAACCGCCGCGCAGATTTCAGGCAAAGCCGTGACGGTGATCGAACAATCCAAGGGCACGATTGAGACGCTTCAGCGCTCGGTGACGGAAATTACCAAGGTGCTGGATCTTATTCAGGATATTGCGTCGCAAACCAACCTGTTGGCGCTGAACGCCTCCATTGAAGCCGCCAACGCGGGTGACGCCGGTCGCGGCTTTACGGTCGTCGCCAACGAGGTAAAAGTGCTGGCCAACCAGTCGGCGGAATCGGTCGGCGCAATTCGTCGGCAGATTCTGGAAATTCAGAACAACACGACGCAAACCGTCTCGCTCAATGCGCAAGTGTGCCAGATCATCGATCAGATTAATATGACCAATTCGACGATCGCCAGCGCCGTGGAAGAACAAAGTTCGGTGACCAACGATATTAGTCGCTCTGTCTCTGAAGCCGTCGCCACCAGCGTCGCCATTACCGAAAATGTTGCCCGAATGGCGGGCATGAGCCTGTAAACCGTACGTCTTCTTAACGCCAACGCGCTCCCGTTCTGCTGGAAGGGAGCGCGTTGCTTTTGGCGTTAGGCGCGCGCCAGCGGGACGCGCCGAGGGGCGCGCGTGGCGAGCGCATGGCGAGCGCATGGCTTCGCAAGGATCCGACAGGAGACAAGCGCGCATCGTCAGCAGGGGGGCGGCTTTCCGCAAAACGTCCAGCGCTGCCACCAGGCCTGTTGCGGCTCGATGTAGAAATCTTCCGGGCGCAGCGTCACGGTGTGCGCGAGCGCTGACGCCGGAAAACGGGCCGTAATCAGCGCTTGCGCGCGCGTATCCGACAGAATGCCCGTACACGGCGGGGTTTTCTCCAGCGCGGGATGGGGACGGGGCTGCTGGGCCTGAAGCAGCGCGCCTGCGGGGTTTGCAAGCGTCCCGCAAGGCGCAGGCAGCGGCGAACGCAGCCGGGTCGCCTTCTGACGACGCTCGCGATCGTCCGTATTCACGGCGCATGCGCCGCCCGACGCCGCGCCTTCCAGCGCCCACAGGCGTTTCTGAATGTAGTCGATGAGAAACGCCTTGGGCAGCATAATCCGCATGCCCGAACCGAGGCCGGGGCGCGGCGCAGGCGGGCTCTGCGCCGAAGAAAGGGCTTCGTCCGCTGACGAGACGCGCGGCGCAGTTGACGCGCCGGGATTCAGCATCGCCAGCGGGCATTGCAGCACGCGCAGCACGGCGCGCAGGGTTTCCAGCAGCGGGGTTTGCGTCGGTAATGGCCGAGGCGCCCGGCGTCCGATGCCCATCCAGGTGCGCATGGCGCGTTCAAAACGCGTGACAAACTGCACCGCCCAGAATCCCAGCCTGCGTTTGCCCGGATCGCGGGTTTTATCGGCCATCGCGACATCGAGCGCAGCGCACATCACCTCGTCAAAGAGCGAGATGTTCTGCATGAGGATTGAGAACAGCGCCTTTTGGCGCGAAACGCCAGCCATGAGAGGATTTCTCCCTGTTTGCGAGAGGCTTGAGAGAGGTGATACTATCAGGCTAGCGCATGCGTTTATAAAAGCATAGAGATCAATATTTACGATTTTCAGCAGCCCGCCCCCTGAGCGCGTTTTGGGTGGATCTTGGGAGTGGTCCACCTGTTCAGGGATTACGGCAGGCCATTGTATCTGCGTAGTGACAATGGTTCCGAGTTCAATGCCGCCAGTCTACAGGATTGGCTGAGGGGACAGGGAACCCTGCCGTTGCTCATTGATCCGGACAATCCTTGTCAGAACGGGAAATATGAATCTTTCAACGGTCGATTTGGGACGAATGTTTGAATGCCGAGTGACCGGGCAGCCTGCGAGAGGCTCAGAACGTCATTGAGATGTGGCGCGAGCTACAATATCGAGCGGTCTCACAGCGCCCTGAAATACTGGACGCGCGAACAGTTCGCCGCCGCATGGTATTCGTAAGGATCCAGGTCTTTTGGGCTTTGAGGCCCTCTGTTAAGAGTCTTTATTAGGCCATTCTTGTAAGATTTCGCCAAATTTGGAGGATGGATTATAGAAAAATTTAGAGTTTCTTTTTAGAGCACGTTCAATATGCTCATCTTCTATAGACAATTCTGTGAAGAGAAGTATAAAAAATAACATTTCTAATTTCTTGTTGGCGTCATATAGTTCCTCTGGCGTGAAGGCCTTACTCTTATCTTGGGCGTTCCGGTGAAAATAATAATTCCGAGAGTCTACTATTTTTATAATCAGTTTATCTTCAGAGTCTGTTATGAGGAGTTTGAGGCTTTGCGGCAATCGCGAAAATACCTCAGAAAGTCGTGTCTTAAGGTTTTTCCGCCCTTCGTCTATTAAGCGTCTATGGCATTCTTCTAAAGCATTTATCAAGCGAAAAAACTCGATTTCTGTATATTTCTGAATCGCGTATAAATTGCTCATCAGTAAATTTGAAACAGATTCCAATTTTTCTTTTTTAGAGAACCATTTCTCTAAAATTTCTGAAAATTTTTCGTCGATTTCTGAGTATGGCATCATAATTTGATGGGCATGCCATTTTCTGCGCGGCTCTTTCCGGGTCTCTCGAAATATTATCTGGGCATACTCTGAAGATTCTGCTCCTCTGAAAAATTTTCCTGTGCAAGAATTAAAATAAACTGGCTCCCCTGTTAATAGGCTTAGCAAGCTCCTGATGTGGGACAATGTGCTTATATAGTATTCAAGTTGGCTTGCTTTATCTGGTTTTACAGTAATGTTTGGAGTGAATCCAAGTTGGATTTCTCTGTAATTATTTTTAGAATTCATGCTTATAGTGCTGCCAATTAGAAAGTTGAGATTCTCATTTTCTATACGATGTTCAATATCGTTTTTTAATTCAAATCTGACTTTAATAGATCTAATATTTTTTGATTCGTTAGTCTCGGCTTGAGATTCAAAGGGCTTTGTCTGGAGCCATTTTTCCAGTTGGTCGATGTGCACTGTAATCTCGTCAAAACAAATGTCTTCTTCATTTTTGAATAGTGTATTGCCTAACAGGGCAAATTCACTACTATAAGTTCTTTGGATGACTTCAAAGTTTCCATGGTTTTCTCTCGTCAGCATTAGTTTGTATAAAGTAATCGCTAGGTTTCTTCTTGGGGTGTTGGGATGTTCATTAAACCCAGTTCCATGAAGAATCTTAATTTCGGGATCACGAGAAAATCCCTTCCCTGAAAAAATCGACCCCTCTTCGTATATTTTTAACTCGATACGTTCTCCGCTAACATGTTTTAAAGTTCCTGGCATCTTCTCATTTTCCTTCCCTGGGAGCCAGAAGAATCCAGTTAGCTCAAAATCTGATTTTAAGTTATAATGTTTTTCCATCTCTGTTGTCTTAGACTACACTTTCTCATGTGCGCTTTCCGTTCAATGGAGAAACCTATTCCGAGAAGAGGGCAAAATCAATTAAACCTTCTGTCGAAGAATGAGTAAATACTTAAATAATGTTTCTTGGACTAGAAGTGATTTAGGGAAGTTTTACGCTAATGCGTAATTCCTTAGCGTGATATAACATCACTCAAAAATCAAGTGTGATTTAAAGGCTGGCCATGATCGCTTGCTCTGAAATTTTTTGAATTCAGATTTTCCTGTTAGTTGCCTCACGTGATCAGTGCAGCTAAGATCACGAACTCTCTAACAGCGCTCCTTGAGCGGCGTCCCAGTGGGCGAGGCGCTCGGCGCGCCAGGCGGCGTCGCGTTGAGGAAGCGCCTCATGCGCCGGATGCGGCAGATCGGCGATCGCCGCGCTTGACGACCAGAATCCGCTTGCAAGGCCGCCTAGATAAGCCGCTCCGCGCGCGGTTACGTCCGGGTCGTCGCTGCACAACAGACGCACGCCTAAAATATCGGCCAGCGTTTGACGTAACACCGGCGACTGACTGACGCCGCCGTCCAGATGGATTTCTGCGACGGGGCCGACCGTCGGCGTCAGGGCGCGCAAATTGTCGTGCGCCCGCAAAGCGATGGCGTCAAACGCCGCGCGCGCCAGATGCGCAGGCGTCGTCCGCAGACTGAGCCCGAGCAGTTGCCCCCGCGCTTCAGGCCGCCAATGAGGCGCTCCCAGACCCGTGAAAGCGGGAATCATCGTCACGCCGCCGCTGTCGGGAACGCTGGCGGCAAGACGATCGGCCTGCGTGGCGTCGGCGAAAAGCCCCAGAGCGTCGCCTAGCCAGTTCAGCGCCGCCCCGGCGCAGAAAACGCCGCCTTCCAGTGCATAGGCGGCTTCTCCTGCGGCATTACACGCGAGCGTGGTTAAAAGACCCGGCGCGCTGGTCGCTTCCGCCTGAGCATCTGAGCCAAGATTGGCGAGCAGAAAGGCTCCCGTGCCGATAGTCAGCTTGGTCGCGCCGCGCGTCCAGGCGCGTTGACCGTACAGACCGGCCTGCTGATCGCCGGCGTTTCCGGCCAGGGGAATGGCGCGACCGCCGGTCAGCGCGGGATCCGTGGCGCCATAGACGGCGCAGGAGGATGTCACCTGCGCCAGCGCTGAGGCGGGGACGTTAAATAAGGCCAACAGCTCCTCGTCCCACTGTCGGCGGTGAATATCGAATAGCAGCGTGCGCGAGGCGTTGGTCAGATCGCTGATGTGCAGGCGCTTGCCGGATAATCGCCAGAGAATCCAGCTGTCAATTGTTCCGAATCTGAGTTTGCCTGCTTTTGCGCGATCAGAAACCGCTGTAACGTTCTCCAGCAGCCATTGATACTTGGTCGCCGAAAAATACGGGTCGAGCAGCAGGCCGGTTCTGGCGCGAATCAGGGGTTCGACGCCCGCTTTGCGCAAGGTCTCGCATTGGGCGGCGGTTCGCCGACACTGCCAGATGATGGCCGGGGCCAGCGGTTCGCCGGTGTCATCGTCCCACGCCACAACGCTTTCGCGCTGATTGGTGATGGCGATGGCGTGGACGTCCTCCCAACCGGCGCGCGCCTGCGCCAGAGCGGTTTCAATGGCAGGCAGGGTCAGGGCCCAGAGCGTCCAGGCGTCTGCTTCCACCCAGCCGGGAGCGGGATGCGAGAGCGTCACGGGCGTAACTGCGCGCCCACGGAGGACGCCCGCGCGATCGAGCGCCAGAATTTTCAGGCCGGTGGTGCCGTGGTCGATGGCGATAATCAGCGGGCGGGCGGTCATTGCGCCTCGTCGGAACTCGATTCGTCAGCGTCGTCGTCGTCGTCACCGGCGAGCGAATCGGCCAGATCGCTGAGCGCTTCGCCCTCTTGGCGCAGGGCGCTGGTGAGGGTCTCAATCCGGCCGCGCGACTGGCTTAGGACCTGTTGACAGGCGCGCAGGTGGCCGACGCCTTGTTCAAACAGCGTCAGCGACGATTCCAGCGTGAGATTGCCGCTGCGAAAGGCGTCGAGAATCTCGTCCAGCGCGCGCGCTTCTTGAGTAAAATCGGGCAGGGGTTGAGATGGCGAAGAACTAGCCATAATCAGGGCTCCTATGGGGTATGGGGGGACATCGGGCTGATGGCGCGCGCGTGAGCCAGAATCTCGCCGTCGCTCAAGCGCAGCGTCAGCGCGTCCTCTGGCGTGACTTCAGCGACTGAACGAATCAGCGAGCCGTCTGGGCGGGCGATCATCGCATACCCTCTCGACAGCGTGCGCAGCGGGCTCAATGCCTCCAGCGCGGCGGCGGCGGCGCTCAATTTTCGCTCGCTGTTGGCGTAAACAGCTTCCATCGCAGCGATTAAGGCTTCGCGCTGGTCGCGCAGGCGATTGTCCGCGCGGACGCAGACGCCCTCGAATACGCTGAGCAGGCGTGTGGCGCGCTGATCCAGCGATTGTTCAAAAAACATCAACTGGCTGCCGAGTGCGCGCAGCAAGGCGTCGCGACGGGACGCCAGCGCGTCGGTCATCGCATAGTAGTCGGGGATGGCCCACTCGGCGGCGGCGGTAGGCGTGGAGGCGCTGTAATCGGCGGCGGCGTCGCAAAGCGAGAAGTCCGGCTCGTGGCCGATGCCGCACACGACGGGAATCCGCGAGCGGTTGACGGCGCGCACGGCGGGCTCTTCGCTGAAGCAGAAGAGGTCTTCATACGAGCCGCCGCCTCGCGCCAGCAAGATGACGTCCAGCGCCTGCGGGCCGCGCAACGCGTTGAGGGCGTCCAGCGCGTCGGCGATAGCCTGCGACGCGCCTGCGCCCTGCACCGGGACCGGCGCCAGCAGCACACTCACCACAGGATTCTTGCGGCGGATGACGCGCATCATGTCGTGCCAGACCGCGCCGGTGGGAGAGGTTATCACGCCCGCGCGCAGCGGAAAGGCGGGCAGGTCGCGCTTTCGATCAGGCAGAAACAGGCCTTCTCGCTCCAGACGCTCCTTGATCTGTAAAAATGCCAGTTGCAGCGCGCCCACGCCGATAGGTTCCACGCGTCGGGCGACCAGCGAGTAGGTTCCGTTGGGCGCATAGACGTCTAACGCCCCGCTGACGGTAACAGCAAGGCCGTCTTTCAACTCAAAGGGCATGGCGCGCAGCACGCTGGCCCAAATAACGCCCTTAATCGCCGCGCCGTCGTCTTTCAGCATAAAATACGCGTGCCCGCGCGAGGAGACGCTGACGTTTGAGAGTTCGCCTTCCACCAGAATCGTTTGCCCGAGAGCCGGATCGCGGGCCAGCGCGCCTTTAATCAGTGCGGTAAGCTCGCTGACCGTGAGCGGGGAGGGAGACGAGGGCGCCAGCGAAGATGAATTTGCGTTCGAAATGGCGGCGTCGGCGCGTGGGGCGCGTTTACGTTTGGGCGCAGGCGGCTTTGTCCCGTCGGGATTCTGCGCTGCCTGATCGCGAGCCGCCGGGGACGGGAGGCTCGTCTCGAACAGGCGTTGCTGCTCGCTCAAGCGCCTGCCTGCCGCGAAGCGCAATCTGCGAACGGCCGCCAGCTGGCCATCTGCGCACGCGCCCACTCGACGACCTGCGCCTCTGGAATATCAGCGGCCGCCGCGCCGTCGCGCATGCGGACTTCCAGTAAGCCTTCGGCTGCCTTTTTTCCGGCGGTGATGCGGATGGGGAAGCCAATCAGGTCGGCGTCCTTGAACTTGACGCCCGCGCGTTCGTCGCGATCATCGAAGACGGTTTCAACGCCGGCGGCCTGTAACGCTGCATAGACGCGTCGGGCGAGGGTTATTTGCGTCTCATCAAACGTATTGACGGGGATCACAATCGCGTGATACGGCGCAATCGCCATCGGCCAGACGATGCCGTTTACGTCGTGGAAGCGCTCGACTGCCGCCGCCGCCGTTCGCGTCACGCCGATGCCGTAGCATCCCATGATAAAGGGCTGTTCCGTCCCGTCTTCAGCCATATAGCGCGCGTCCATGCGCTCCGAGTATTTGACTCCCAGCTTGAAGATATTGCCGACTTCAATGCCGCGCGTCTGCCGCAGGGGCTGGGCGCTGCCATCGGGCGACAGATCGCCTTCGCGGGCCAGTTTGATATCGCGCACGCAAAAAGGCGGCGGCGCGCTGGCGCCTGCGTTTGCGGTCCAGGGCCACTCAGCGCCGACGGTGTGAAATCCCGCGCGGTTATCGGCCATCACAAAGCGTCGAAGCGGCAGGACGCTCGCGTCAAAGATCACCGGCATCGGGCGATTGTTGAGCAGCAGATGCGTGGGCGCAACGTCAGGATTATTGGCAATCGGCGAGAGCGACTCGTTCAGCGGGCCGCCAGAAATAACGCATCGCGTGACGCCGCCGACATAGCCTTTGACGGCGCCCGTATATTGCTGAATCTCTTCCGCCGTGGCCAGACGGATTTCTTGCGCCAGAACGGCGTTCTTCAGCCGGGTTTCTTCGACTTCGAGATCGCCGCGAATCAGCGCCAGAAAGGGTTCTCTTTCGTTGCGAATATACAGCATCGCCTTGCAGATGAGCGAAGGCGGGCAGTTCAGAAAGCGGCACAGCGCTTCAATCGTATCGCAATTGGGGGTTTCGACTTCTTGCTCCGTGGCAAATAAAGCCGAGCCGTCGGTGAGCGCCGGCGGGAGGATGGATTCTGCGCGATCGGCGTTGGCGGCGTAGCCGTAGTCGTCGGTGTAGAAGACGACGTTCTCGCCGCTTTCCGGCTCGCCGGGGGCGATACGGGTCAATACCATAAACTCGTGGCTGACGCTGCCGCCAATGGCGCCGCTGTCGCTGCGCACCATCACCGTTTCGAGGCCGCAGCGCTCGAAAATCCTCGTATAGGCCGCCGCCATCACCTCGTACTCACGGTCGAGATCGGCGTCGCTGACGTGGAAGCTATAGGCGTCCTTCATCACGAATTCCCGCGCGCGCAGCAGGCCAAAGCGCGGGCGCACCTCGTCGCGGTATTTGTTTTGAATCTGGTAGAGATTCACCGGCAGATTACGATACGACTTCACCTCGTTGCGGGCGATCGCTGTGATGACTTCTTCATGAGTAGGGGCCAGCACGCAATCGCGCCCGTGGCGGTCTTGCAGACGCATCAGCTCCTTGCCGTAGACGTCCCAGCGACCCGATTCCTTCCACAGGTCGGCGGGTTGCAGAATGGGCATCAGCAGTTCCTGCGCGCCAGCGGCGTCCATCTCCTCGCGGACGATGGTTTCGACCTTGCGCACGACGCGCTTCATCAGCGGGAGAAGGTTATACAGCCCTCCCGCCAGACGGCGGATGTAACCGGCGCGGGCCAGCAACTGGTGGCTGACCACCTCGGCGTCGGCGGGCGTTTCGCGCAGCGTGGTCGCCAGCAGGCGGCTCATATCCATGGGCGGGGCGTTCCTTCTCTGGAGGGCATCCGAAACGCCCCCATCATAGGCCAAACCCGCCGCCGCGATCCAGCGGGTCGACGCGGAGGGGTTTCACGCGCGCGGCGTCAGACTGTCAGGCCATTACGCCATTGTATCCAGCCGTTTTACCGCCGCAAGGTCCCGCTCCACATCAACCGAAGTCACCCCGGGACGCTCGACCAGGCGAACATTCTGGCCGGCGAAGTCGAAAATAATCGGGCGGTCTGCGCTCCTTGCGGCTTCTAGGCCCCGCGAAACTTTTAGTCCCAACAAGGGATCGCCTTTTTCCACAGTCAACGTCAGGTAGCGCCGATTGCCAGAACCGATTTCGCCCAACTCGCGAAGCCCGTTGTCAGCTCGCAACTGTTGAAGCGCCTTTGGGGCTGGACGCGTATCACCAACGTGGAGTGCCGTGCGTGTCATCTTATTCTCCTTCACAACAACCTGATTTCACTGAATCCCGACGCGCATGATACCACACGCGTCGCGGGATGAATCGACGGCGCGCCGATGGGGATTCGCGCTCAGGCGAAGCGCCCCGGCAGCCGTTGGCTGGGGGCGCTTTACGCGTAAAGAGGGCGATCGCCGCCTTAGCTGGCGATGCGGAAGCGGTTGACGACGGTTTCCAGTTTTTGAGCCACGCCGGAGAGTTCTCGCGCGGCGCCTTCCAGACGAACGGCGCCGCTGCGGCTTTCGGCGCTGGAGCGCGAGACTTTTTCGACCGTCAGCGTCATATCACCCGTGCTGGCGGCGACTTCTCCCGCGCTGCGGGCGATATCGTCGGAGCCTTTGGCCAGCTCGCTCATGCTTTGCGAGATCATCTGCACGCCGACGTTGGCTTGCTGGACGCGTTGTGCGACTTCCACCGAGAGCCCGGCGGTTTGCTGGACGTTTTCGGAAACCGAGTCGGCAGCCGTTGCGACGCTGTTGACGTTGTTGCTGATTTCGTTCACGGTGGCCGTTTGCTCTTCGACCGCGCTGGCAATGGAGGTAATAAACTGGTTGACGTTGGCAATAATGCCGGAGATCTCGTTCATGGCATTGATGGCGGCATCGGTATTGCTTTGAATGCCCTCAATGCGGCGACGAATATCCTCGGTGGCTTCGCCAGAACGTTGCGCCAGCGCTTTGACCTCGTTGGCGACCACGGCAAAACCCTTGCCGGCGTCTCCTGCGTTGGCGGCTTCGATGGTGGCGTTGAGTGCGAGCAGATTGGTTTGTGAGGCGATATCGCTGATAATTTCCAGCACGTCGCCGATTTCTCGAGTGGAGGCGTCCAGCGCGTGCATGGTTTCTTTGGTGCTTTGCGCGCTCTGTTCTGCGTTGTTGGCAATTTGCCGGGCATGACTGGCGTTCTGGGAGACTTCTCCCAGAGAGGCGCTCATTTCTTCGATGGCGCTGGCGACGGTGTTAACGGAGGCGGACATTTCTTCCGCTGCGGCCGAGGCGTTTTGCATCTGATCGGATACTTTTTCGGCGGCCTGTTCCACGTCATGGATATTCTGCTCCACCTGAGAGCTGGCGGAATGGGCCTGTTGCAGGTTGGAAGAAGACTGTTCCACCGCCGCCGCCACGGTTTTAATGCTATTGTCAACGGTGGTGGTGGATTGTGAGGCCGAAGAAGAGAGCTGGCTGACTTCTTCAGCGCCCTGTTTAATTTGGGTGGATGTGGCAGACAGCGACTGAGACGCGTTCATGACGTCCTGGGCGCTGGCTTTGAGGTTGGCGACGATTTCGCGGAAGGAGACGACCATCTCGTTAAACGAGGTGCTGACGCGGCTTAACTCGTCGCGGGTGTCGACGGGCGCTTCGGCGGTCAGGTCGCCTTGCGCCACGGCAGTGGTGACGCGTTGCAGATTTTTTACCGAGCGGATGACGGATAAATAAAAGCCGGTCATAAAATAGCCTGCCGCCAGCAGCATGAGTCCTGCAACCAGGAGCGTCTGGTAGAAGGGGGCGCGGGTGTGTTCGATGCGATCCTTCACCAGTTCGTTAAATACCGAGGCGACGCTATCAAACAACGCATCTTGCGAGTCAATGGCTTTTTTAACGAGATTCGTAAAACGATCGCCATTGATCTGAATGGTTTTCGGCTGCTGAAAACGTTTCAGAATGTCGTTCTCGATCGCGTTTAGTAATTCTTGGGTTTGAAGATGATACGTCTTCCGCGCCTCTTCCAGTCGTCGACGCTGGTCGTTATCGGGCATTGCGGCAATCACGCGATCCAGATTGTTGAGGATATTTTCGGAACTCGATTTAAATTTTTCGCTAGAGGTAATCAATTCAAGGCTCAATTTTGCGTTGGCGCCGCCAGATTCGCGCAGCGTGTCCAGCGCGCCTTCGATTCTCGGCAGCACCATGACGGACGACAGGGCATAATCATAGAGAATGCTGCCCAGATAATAGGTATCATTTTCAGGGTCCAGCGTCATTTTGCCGTTATTGGCCGTGTCATCCAGAAGGGATTTGGCCACCAGAATAACTTTGGAAGGGTTTTCTTTCCATTCCTGACTTTGAAATAACGCGATAAACTGACTTCCATTTTTATCTGTATCGAGTGAGGAGCCCAGCTTTTTGTGCGTGTCTGAAAAATTCTGAACGAGTTGATTAATCTCCTGTTGGAACTTCTGTAATTGGGAAGCGGCTTCCCCTTTTTCGGCATGGCCGCTTTCAACATCCTTGGCTTCTAATTCGTAAGAAAGCACTTTAAAAAGCAGCGACGACAGCGGATGCATATATTCCACCGCTTTGAGTTCGCTTTGAGAGATGGTTTCCGTATTGGAGACAAAGCCATAAAAATTCCACAGGGGCTGGGCGAGTACCAGCAGAAAAATCGCCGCAACGACCATGAATTTTTGAGAATAATTCAGTCTTGCCACCAGAGACATAGCGGGTTTGCAGATCGTATCAAGCCAATGGTTCATTGCGCGGACACTCCTTCTTGTACCGGAATCAGATTTCAGACAGCGACTCATTTGACGCGACAGACGGCTGTGCGTTTGATCAGGCTGATTGAAATGATTATTTTCAGTCGCATTATAGACGCGCTTTCTCCTGCGCCAATTCCTTTAATTGGCGTATTTTGCCTCAGTGTCCGTCATGTGCGCGCTCTTGCTGCTGCTGCGGCTTGCCAGCCGTGGTATTTATGAGCCATTTGACCCCTACGTCAAGCGGAATCTCAAAAACGCAAAACCCGCTGAAAAAATCCAGCGGGTAACGCGCGCGCCACGGCGCGAGGCGTCAAAAAGCAGCGGTTTAAGCGTCGAATCCGAGGATGCCTTCGATCGTCTCTCTCAGTCCGACTCTCGGGGGCCGTTCCCGCCCCCGAGCCCCCACCCTGTCCTTATTTGAGGGTTTCACCCTCAAAATCCGTTTTACTGACTGCCTGCGTTCAGGATCCGCTTACGTCTTTGGACCGCCGCTGTTTCCGACGGAAGCTCAAAAACGCAAAACCCGCTGAAAGAATCCAGCGGGCAAAGCGCGCGCCCCGGCGCGAGGCGTCAAAAAACAGCGGTTTAAGCGTCGAATCCGAGGATGCCTTTGACCTCAACGGGCCTGCGCGTAAGCTTCTCCAAATACTTCTTATTGTCGAGCGCCTCTGCAGGTGAAACGTCATGGCCAGGGCGGTATACGATTGTAGTTTTCTTACCGGAAGGGCCTGCCGCTTGAAGAAAGACTCTCCCGCCGACGTCCTTGTTCAGGTAGGTTAATGGGATAGACTTAACAGTCATAGACAATATCTCCTGTGGATTATGGATTCTCCCAACGAGGGGATTGGTAAAGATAAAGCGCCTCAACGCGCTGAATTGCCTCAGCGGGCGGGGGCGTTTGATTTTTGTAAGGCCATCAGCGTTGTAAAGGCCTCCACCAACTCGTAATTTCGAGAATAGGGGAAAACCGCCATCTCGATCCCGCGATGCCGCAAAATAACCGTTGACTGCGCGCGTTCCGCTACAAATTTCGCTTTGCCCACGACGGTAAAAGGATCGGTTTGCTGCGGGTCATTGGGAATGAGGAGGTAGACGGTCTTGAAGTGACCATTCAGAGAAATCCGCTGCACCGTAGCGTTAGTCATCTTGCTCCAGCCCTCCAGATCTTCGCCGGAGCGGTCCAGATGGCCAAAGCGCAGGGACGGAGAGAAGGCGAACGGGCCGAGTGAAGACATCGGGGGCTTTGTCCTGCTATTTATGTAACATATATACGATATCAACACGCTTGCTTGAAACAAAGTGCGCGAATCGGCGCCGTTGTTACACGGCGTTAAAGAAGCGCAACTTTTAAGATTGCCCGTCGTTGTTACGGGTACGCGGCGCCCGATTCGTCGACGATCCTCGGTTATGGTTTCCCCCTCTCTCTCCCCCTCTCTTCTGTTTGCTGCTTCTGTATTTTCCCCGACTTCTGGAGACGCCCCCGAATGGATGCATCCCGTCCCCCTGCGATTACCGGCGTAAGCGGCAGCCCCGATGCGGCGGCTTATGGCAAAAGTTTTGCCCAGGCGAATGACGCGGCTCGACAAGCTGCCCTCGCCGCCTTAGAGCAGAACGACCGACCACTGGCGGATCTGTTTGAAAGCTCGCGTCAATATGCCCCGGATGGCGCCCAGCGTCAGGAGATTCGCCAAGCGGCGCTAGGCGCAGCGCGGCATGTGATTGAGAAATACGACGTCGACGGCGACGGACGCCTGAACATCGCCGAATTTGAGAAAAGCGAGGGCGTGGATAGTATCACCCAGTCGGCGCAGCGGGCGACGCTCTTTCTCCTCCAAACGGCCAAATCGTTTATATCCAATGCCAAAGCGTTCTTCACGGCTTTAAAAGGCGCAGAAAAAGGCTCCCCAAAAAGTGCCGACGCCGCTGATGAAGCGCAGCAGGCCCTGCCGTCGATGAGTCAGATCCTGGACGGCCAGGATGTGGCCCGCCTCGTCTCTGAAGAACTGAAAGACAAAATGCTGGCGACGGTTAGAAAAGCCGCTGAGGAATCTTTCCAGACGCTCGACGTGCATGGCAAGGGTTCGCTCGGCGCGGAGGAACTCGCGGCCTTTACGCTGCTTGCCGATGATCCGGTTACGCCGACGCGGCAAGCGCTCACGACGCATCGCGATCGCTTGCCCGCCGACGCGGTGGAGACGATTGAATCGCAGATCGACGCGCTGGAAGCCATCGGTAAAAAGCTCAACGGCGTCATCGAGCCGTTCACTAAGCCGCTAACGCAGATTCTCAGCTTTTATAAGTTGCCTGACACGGGCGCCGAGGGCACGAAATCGCCCCTGACGATGCTGGGCGAAGCGCTGAAACAGACGCATGCGCTGTTTTTCCCGCAGAAAGACGCTGCCCCGGCTGCTGCTGATACGCCCGCCGCGCCCGAGCCGCTTGCGGCCTAAACGAAAAAGCATTTCTCGCCGAATGCGAAGGCGGCGCTTCAAACGGACGCTATAATGACAGCATCGCCCCCGTCTGTTGGATAACAGGCCCTCCCTCGATGCCCGCCAACCCGTTTGAATCCGCCTTCGGCATTCCGCTGCCGCGCTGTTGCAGCGCTGGCGATTGCTGCAAGGGCGTTTCGCCCAGCACGCCCACGCGCAAATTACGCCAACGCGCCGCCGAGGGCGATGAGTTCGCGCGGAATTTCTTCTCGATTATGACGCCGTACGCCTCGCACGAGGATGCGCGCCGCGTCGTGCCGGGGATTGTCGAAAAAACCCTCGTCGCCGCGCGCCAATCGCCCGAATTTGAAAACAACGAGGCGGACGTGGTGTTTTACCGCTGCCGTTTTCTGCAACGCGATAACCGATGCGGCGTTCACGAGGATCGCCCGCAGTTTTGCCGCGATTACCCGGATTCTCCCTTTGTGGTGATGGCGCCCGACTGCGCCTATCTCCCATGGGCTGCCGCCTGCAAGAAGCAATACGCCGCGCTGACGTCGAATCTGGAAGCGCTTAAGCGCTTGCAGGACAGCTTACAGGGCGCGTCCGGCGGCGGCTTGTCGGCCCATGCGCTGGATCCTGAGCTGCTGGCGGCGCTTGAGAACGCCTCTTGCGATGCGCTCAGCGAGCTGGAGATGGAGAATCTAAGCCTGACGCTGTCGCTGACGCCGCTCTATCTGGCGTCTCCGCTGGCGACAATCTGGCTGTAGCCGCAGGCGAGCCTGAAAAAGGGGGCGCTTATCGAACGCTTGCCCGTGTACTAGTATGAGTCGGATACTTCTCGCAAGAGAGGGCGTATCTCGATCTGTCTGCGTAAAAGGCGGCTGATATGCTGGCAAACTGGATTACCGCTCTGAGAACCTTAATGGCCCTGCTCGCCATTGCGCTGCTGTTTACGTCCAGCCCGGGCGCCTATTGGGCGGCCTTTGGGCTGACGGTGGCCGCCATCTGGATGGACGGGCTAGATGGCTATGTGGCGCGCGCGCGCGGCGAAACGTCAACCATCGGCGCGCAGCTTGACATTTTTGCCGATCGCATCGTCGAGCAGGCGTACTGGCTGGGGTTTCTGGCGCTTGGCTGGATTCCGCTGTGGGTTCCGATGACGGTCATGATTCGCGGCGTGCTGGTCGATGGGTTTCGCGCCATTGCTCAGGCTCAGGGTTACAGCGCCTTCGGGCAATCCACGATGATGCAGTCGCCGCTAGGCGTGCTGCTGGTGAGTTCGCGCTTCAGCCGCTGGACTTACGCTGTCACCAAGGCGCTTGCCTTCGCCCTGATGATTGTCGCCCATCGCCCAGGCGTCCCTGCCGCTTCGCTCGCCCCGTGGCAAGACGCCGCCTGGATCATGACGCTCATCGCCGTGATTTTCTGCGCGCTTCGCGGGCTGCCGGTATTGGTGGAAGGGCGACGGTTTTTGAGCGCAAAAACGCCGTGATTGTTGTTATTCAGCGCGTTTTAGAGGCGCGCGTGGCGGTGGACGGGCGCACGGTGGGCGAAATCGGGCGGGGGGTGCTGGCGCTCATCGGTTTTGAGAAAGGCGATGACGCCGCGTCACTCGATCTGCCGCTCAAAAAGATCCCGCATCTGCGCATTTTTGCCGATGAGGCGGGCAAAATGAATCGCTCGCTGCTGGATGTCGACGGCGCGCTGCTGGCCGTGTCGCAATTTACGCTGGCGGGCGATTGCCGCAAAGGCCTGCGTCCCAGCTTCGATGACGCCCTGCCGCCTGCCGAGGCCGAGCTTCTCTACGACCAATTCGTCGCGCGTTTGCGCAGTGACGGCGGCTGTCGCGTGGAAACCGGCGTCTTTGGCGCGGCGATGGCGGTGCATCTGCTCAACGACGGGCCGGTGACGCTGATTCTGCATAGTTAAGGGGCGGAGTCGATCACGGCCACCTGCCAGCGTTCGGCCCACGCAGCGCGTTCGGCGAGCGTTCGCGGCGTCCATGGCGGCTGCGGCGCCGTGTTGCGCGCCTCGAACAACGCGATGCCACGCGCCAGATCGTCGCTCCAACGTGGATAGAGATGAATATGCAAGCGGCGCACGACTTCCGCCAGAGTCAGCCAGTACACGCGCGGGGCGCCGAGGGCTTCCAGTCGCGCGGCCCAGTCTTTGGCGGCCAGCAGGGCGACATCGGGGAGATCGGCATAGCAAATCGCCCGCGTTGAGGGCGCCAGTTGCAGATAGCCATTGCGCGCGCCCGGTATTGCCACCAGCGGCGCGTCTGCCGCATGTTCAAACGGATCAATCGTCATAGCTGCCATGGGCGCCGATTCAGGGCGAATGAATCGGGCGCGGTGAGTGCGATGCGGCCATCATACGGCAAAGCGCGCGGCGGGCCAAGCCGTCAGGACGCGCTCGTTTGTTTAGCATTAGCGGCAATCTGGGTGAGTCTGTCATTTATCAGGATAATTCTTTCGTACGCGAGTCGCCAGAACGCGACTCGTTCGTTTTCGGGGATATTTCTCGGTTTAAATAAGGGGATGTTCCCCGCTTCTGAATCACTGAAATTAACAGAGCAATTGGTTTCATCCTGATAATTTATCATCCGAAGCTGTTGGACGCCCTTCTCTGTTTGCCGTTGAATGATGAGTGCGCCATGCTTATCCAAGGACCATCTCTGGACAACATCGTAGGGTTGGGCGTCTCGCGAGGGCGGAGCATCCTGCGAGGGCGGAACCTGTTTGAGGGAGAGAATCCTTGTGCCTTGATCGTCAACCAATAAAGAGTTTTCTTGTGCTTTTAAGTCATGGGAGAGGGCTTTCGTAAAATAAAAAAGAGCCCTTAATTGAGGATCCGGGATGGCTGCGCCGAGGTCGCCGGGCAGTGACCTGGGGTCTGTCAACGCCTCGCCAGGTATGCCTCGCTGCCCTCTGGCAAACCCTTCGCTGGCAAAAGCGTCTTGTCGCGGTTGCGCCTTGACGGCATTGGGGTCGGTTAAGTAGAAAGCTTTGCCATCCCCGACAATTAGCGGGTCAGCCGCCGGTCTTGGAGGCATGGTTTTAGCGCCGAAGCGGGCGGGGGGGAGGGCGTTCATCACGAGAGAGGGGTCCTTTAGTGAGAGTTATTCAAAGGCTGCGCGCTTAATGGGGAAATAGTCCTTAATTTTGTGAGGATCGCCAGGAAAAATAGAAGGCACTGTAATTAATATAGGGTTCTCGCTTAAGGCGGACGCTTTTTCCAGCATCTTGCGGAGCGTTCTACCGAAAGACTCACGGAATTCATGATAAGCCCGTTTCTCCTCCGGGCTTTTTAAAGGATCCTTGGTCATAAGGAGCGCCGTTTTGAATCCATCTGTGGATTGAATAATATAACTCGGCGCGCGGAAATTATTAGCTCGACTTGGAATACTCATACTTAATGAGCTTTCCTTTCCATCGTCTGAATGACGGGAAACAGACAGCCTTTGGTCGGGGTCTTCTGTTATCGTATACTTGGCGCCATCCAAATGGAAGGACACTTGACGGCCATCTGAAGACGTCTGGACATCTTGCATTTTTTCACACGAGATATCATCCCAGAAAGCGCGGCTAATATTATTTAATTTATCAATAGCGCTCAGGGGGAAGTCATATTTCACATCCCCAGAAGAGTTAATACTCTTAATGGGGTTCGGAAGGAGACTATCAAAAGGAATGTCAGAAACAACGCTTACTGAAGGCGCGACTTGCTCAAGTACGCGAATCGTAGGCGGTTCTGGCGGAGTCAACGCGCCACCGCCGGGAATGACGAGCAGGTCTGCTTTCGGGTAATTAAATGGAGGCGTTAGAGTGAGAGGCGCGTCAGGGGCTGAAGTAACGTTCCCTCTGGCTGAAGGCGGTTTATCCTCAATGCTACCCGTCGTTCTGAAATTCGGTATCGAGCCCTCATCAGGAACGACGTACTGACCGTTACCGTCTGGCACTTGCAAATGGAAGGCTCCATTCTCTCTAATAAGGCGCGAAGGCGGATTTTGCTTTTGGGATTCCTCAGGGACCTTCGGGCTCAGCATGAGGACAGGGGGCGACGCGGCGCCTGCGCGGGGAAACCATTTATAATAATTTTCCGGGTGGCTCGGGTTCTTAACAACATGCCTGTCTTCCAGTTGTTGGATGCGTTCGGGAGTGAAAATTTCTTCTTCAGGCTGATAATGCTTTTTGTTCGTAAGGGCAGGCGGTGTTGACTCATGATTATCGGGTGTCTGAGACGCCGCAGACGACGGAGGCAAGTTGACGCCGTACCGGTCTTCAAACGATTGGCGCTCTTGTAATGAAATTTTCTCCAGAACAGTGCGGTGGTCAGTTTTATCTTGCCACCACGTTTTGAATCGTCCCATCAAACTTTTCGGAGGAGGCAGCATGTAGTCAGTCACTTCCGCAACGGGAAGGCGTTTTGGCTGCTTGTCAGTGGATTCATTATTATCAGTAGACGGTTTTGTAAAGATGGAACCAAACGCGATACGCACAGAGGGAGACTCCTTGTTCAGGGGGTTCAAGAGGGGATTCAAATATGAAAATTATTAGGAATATGCACTCCATTCGATAAAATCGAGCGGCGCTCAAAAGTTGCGCCTTTTTGGGCGCGTCTCCCAAAATGCCTCTCCACCTCTCGCCGGTAAGTACGAAAAATCGCCCAAACGCGCGTCGCTAAAAGGCTTGCGGAGGGAAGGGGGCTGTGCTATCGTGTGCCCTACAGTGTGATTAACCTATTCAACAGGATTCACTCAAGTTGACGCGCCGCCCCCCTCTTCAAACGCAAGTCGTCCTTGTCGGCCTTGACCGGTAGGCGGCAGCGCGCTTCGATCGATTTAGACGAAACAACGCTTTTAACGCCGCCGGGGTTCCAAAATCTCCCGACGGCGTTTTTTACAAATCAATCCCCCTCGCTTTTAGGATTTTGACGCAAGTGGACGCATCCTCCCCCTCCTCCTCCCCCTGCCCCTCCCCGTCAACCCCATTTTCACCCCCTCACAAGGAGACGCAGACAATCATGGCGACCATGAAAACCAGCCCCCCGCTGGATTCGCTTCCCCTGCACGCAGCGCCCAGACCGCGGCTCAACGGCGCGCAAATCTTGCTGCAATCGCTGGTTGAGTCCGGCGTCGAGACGATTTTTGGCTACCCCGGCGGCGTGGTGCTGTCGGTGTACGATTATTTGCCCCAGTTCCCCATCCGCCACATTCTGGTGCGCCACGAGCAAGGCGCGGTCCATATGGCGGAAGGTTTTGCCAAGGCCTCCGGTAAAACGGGCGTGGCGCTGGTGACGTCGGGCCCCGGCGCGACCAACACCGTGACCGGCATTACGGATGCTTATTACGATTCGATTCCGCTGGTGGTCATTACCGGCAACGTGCCGACCACCCTGCTGGGCGGCGACGCCTTCCAGGAAGCCGACATCGTGGGGATGACGCGCTCGTGCACCAAGCACAACATCAGCGTGCGGCGGGTGGAAGACCTGGCGGGCGCGATTAAGGAAGCCTTCTATGTCGCGGCCAGCGGACGCCCGGGTCCCGTTCTGGTGGATATTCCCAAGGATATTCTGACCGGGGAAGGCGAGTTTAACTATCATGAGTCGGTGATTGATCTGCCGGGCTACCGTCCGCACGAGACGTTTACCGATACGCAGGTGCGTCAGGCGCTGGATTTGCTGAAATCGGCCAAACAGCCCGTCATGCTGATTGGCGGCGGCGTCATCGGCGGCGCGGCGCACGAAGAAGTTCTGGCCTTCGCCGAACGGATGCAAATCCCCGTGGCGTCCTCATTGATGGGGCTGGGCGGATTCCCTTACGAGCATCCGCTTTATCTGGGGTATTGCGGCATGCATGGCCATTACTGGGCCAACATCGCCATTGCCAACGCCGATGTGTTGATGATTGTCGGCAACCGCCTCAATGAGCGCCAGACCGGCAACGCGAGCCGCTTTGCGCGCAATGCCAGGATTATTCATATTGATCTCGACCCCGGCTCGCTCAATAAAAACGTCGAAGCGCTGATCCCGATTCAGGGCGATACGCGCAACGTGCTCAAGGCGTTTCTGGCCCAGAGCGAGAACATAGGACCGCTGGAAGGCCGCGACGCATGGCGCGCGCGCATTGAACAGTTTAAACAACGCCGCGTGGCCGATAACGGCTCGCCGCAGCGTTATCTGAAGCCGGAAGGCGTCATTGAACGCCTGTTTCACTTCTTGCCCAAAGACGCCATCATCACCACCGAAGTGGGTCAGCATCAGATGTGGGCGGCGCAGTATTTCAACCTGTCGCGCCCGCGCTCGTGGATTACCTCGGGCGGTCTGGGCACGATGGGCTTCGGGTTTCCGGCGGCCATCGGCGCGCAGTTCGCGTTTCCCGACAGTCTGGTGCTGGATATCGCCGGTGACGGCAGCATCCAGATGACGATTCAGGAACTGGCGACGGCCGTGGATTACGCCATGCCGGTCAAAATCGCTATCATTAATAATGGCTATCTGGGCATGGTTCGCCAGTGGCAGGGCCGCTTCTTTCAGGGCGAGTCCGAGGTGCGGATGACCTCGCCGGATTACGTCAAGCTCGCAGATGCTTACGGCGCCGTTGGTTTCGCTGTTTCGCAGCCTGAAGAAGTTGATGCCGTGATTCAAAAAGCTTATGCCATTACGGATCGCCCGGTCATTATGGACTTCCGCGTGCAGGAAAAAGCGGATATCTATCCGTGGGTGCCCGCCGGCGGCAGTAACGATCAGATGCTGATGGGCGCCAAGACCGACGACGCCTCGGCTGAAGGAGGACCGCGCGCATGAAACGCCGCCTGATTTGTCTGATTCAAAACCGCCTCGGCGCGCTGGATCGCGTGATGGGCACGCTCAGTCATCAGGGCTACGTGCCGGATTATTTTGAATCGCGCGCGGCGGCGCGCTCGGGCGACATGAAACCTTGTCTGCGCGTGTCGATTCAGGTACACTGCCCGGATGAAAAGCGCTTGGTCAAGCTTCTCAAGGCCATCGAGCGTCAGGTCACCACGCTGGAAGTGACCGTCGAGGCCGTCGACGACGCGCCCTTCGCCGCCGCCGGTTAAACATCCCCCGCGCCCCAGACGCGTCTTTTTCCCGCAAGCCCCCCTTGCCTTGCGCCGCGCGTCCCGGCCCTGAATTTCACAGCGTTAATCGCATCCAGTCACTCGCATTACGATGGAAAGGACCACTCTCTCATGGCCACGCAAACCCCTCTGCGCCTGTTTTACGACGCGGACATCGATACCTCCAAACTCCTCGCCAAAAAAATCGCCGTCATTGGTTTTGGCAGTCAGGGCTTCGGCCAAAGCGTCAATCTCAAGGAATCGGGCGCGCAGGTGCGCATCGCCTTGCGCGCGGGCAGCGCCACCGAGGCCAAGGTGAAGGCCGCCGGTCTGGAAGCCGTCACGCTTGAGCAGGCCGTTGAATGGGCCGATATGCTGATGTTCCTGATCCCCGATATTCAGCATCGCGATGTCTATGAGCAGTACTTCAAAGGCCGTTTGCGCGAAGGTCAGGCGCTGGTCTTCAGCCATGGATTCAGCATTCATTACAAGGAAATCGAGCCGCCGCCGTTTGTCGACGTCTTGATGATCGCCCCCAAAAGCCCCGGCCATCTGGTCCGCTCGGAATATCAACGCCAGCGCGGCGTGCCGGCGCTGATTGCTGTGCATCAAGACGCCAGCGGCCAGGCGCGGGATCTGGCGCTGGGATATGCCGCCTGCATTGGCTCGGGTCGCGCGGGCGTGATTGAAACCACGTTCAAGGACGAGACCGAGACGGATCTTTTCGGTGAGCAGGCCGTTTTGTGCGGCGGCGCTACGTCGCTGGTCAAGGCCGGCTTTGAAACCCTCATCGAGGCGGGCTATCCGCCGGAGCTGGCCTATTTCGAGTGCCTCCACGAGCTGAAGCTCATTGTCGACCTGATGTATGAAGGCGGCATTGAGGACATGCGCTATTCCATCAGCGACACGGCGCGCTACGGCGACGTTTCGCGTGGTCCTCGCGTGGTGGGCCCCGAAGTCAAGGCCGCGATGAAGACCGTCCTGTACGAAATCCAGTCCGGCCAGTTTGCGCGCGAGTGGATTGCCGAGTATCGCGCCGGCATGCCGTCGCTGAAGGCGGCCGTGCAGAAAGACCACGGCCATCCGCTGGAAGTCGTTGGCCGCCGCCTGCGCGGGATGATGACCTGGTTGAAAGAGTCCAAACTCGTCGACCGCGCCGTCAACTAGCCCATTTCCAATCCATCACCCGACGAGGAGAGGCATCGCGCTTCTCCCCGTCGCCATTCCAAGTATTTCTACACTTGCAATTTGTGACTTATAGGTTACGATCGTTTCCATGAACAACGACGCAGCGCTTCCTTATGACGACTACATGTCGCAAAGGCTTCAGGACAAGGCGTTTGCCATTGCCTATCTGAATGAATCGCTGGCCGGTGAAAGCGATTTGAGCGCCTTTCTCGTCGCCCTGCGCCGAATTCTGGACGCCCAGAATCTGTCTAAATCAGCGCTGGCCAAAGAAGCTGGCGTCAGCCGGGAAAAGCTCTATACCATGCTTTCTGCCAAAGGAAACCCCGAATGGCATAGCCTGAAGGCGATTCTGGACAGTCTGGGCTATAAGTTGACGATCAGCGCTTGAGACGACCCGACGGGGAGAGGCATCGCGCTTCTCCCCGTCTCGCTGAAAGCGCTAATGAGAATGCGGGTCGCCGCGACGGGATTCCGTGCCATGCGTGATGCAAAATTGCTATATTTTTGGCGCGTTTTTGCGTTTTTACGAAGCGAAACCCCGGTGGCGCGCAAGGGACAGGCATGAGATTGTAAAAAAGCCTGAAGGGCTTCACCGACGCGGGCGTTCGGCGCGCGACCGTGATATAATCGCCCCGCGCGCCGGGTTTTAAGTGACGCTCAACCCGCGTCGCCGTTGTTTCTGAGAAGGCAGATTGCATGTCCACCATGACCACACCCTCTTCTTCTTACGGCGCAGATCAGATCCGGGTGCTCGAAGGCCTCGAAGCCGTTCGTTTACGGCCCGGCATGTACATCGGCTCGACCAGCCAGCGCGGCTTGCATCACCTTGTCTACGAGATTGTCGACAATTCGGTGGATGAATCGCTGGCAGGCTATTGCTCAGAAATCTTTGTGACAGTGCATGAGGACGACAGCGTCAGCGTTTCCGACAACGGACGGGGTATTCCCGTCGCGGTGAAAGAAGATGACGGCCGCTCGGCGCTGGAAGTCGTGCATACCGTCCTTCACGCCGGCGGAAAATTCGGCGACGGCGGCTATAAAGTCTCCGGCGGGCTTCACGGCGTGGGGGCTTCGGTCGTCAACGCGCTCAGCGAAAAATTCGTGGTGGAAGTGTGCCGCGACGGCCATGTGTGGAAACAAAGCTACGCGCGCGGCATTCCGACCAGCGGCGTCGAAAAAATCGGCGTCACCCAAAGCACGGGCACCAAAACCACCTTCTGGCCCGATGGCGATATTTTTGAAACCACCATTATGGACACCGACGTCATCGCCACGCGCCTGCGCGAGATGGCCTTCCTCAACAAGGGCCTGAAAATCATCTTCACCGACCGCAAGGCCGCTAACGCCGAGCCGGAAACCTTCTTCTACGAAGGCGGCATCGGCAGCTACGTCGCCTACCTCAACGAGAGCCGCACGGTGCTGCACGATTATTTCTACTGCGACGACGAGCGCGACGGCGTGCAAGTCGAAGTGTCGATGCAGTATACCGATTCGTATAACGAAACCGTGCTCTGCTTTGCCAATAACATCAATACCTCGCACGGCGGCACCCACCTGACCGGCTTTCGCAACGCGCTGACGCGGATTATGAACGACTACGCCCGCAAAAACAGCCTGTTGAAAGATAACGACCAGAATCTGTCCGGCGACGACGTGCGCGAAGGGCTGACGGCCGTCATCAGCGTCAAGGTGCCGAATCCGCAGTTTGAAGGGCAGACCAAGGAAAAACTCGGCAACAGCGAAGTGCAGGGCATCGTACAAAACGTCGTGAGCGATCGCCTCAACGATTGGCTGGAACTGTGCCCCAAGGCGGCCAAGTCGCTGATTCAGAAATCCATTCTGGCGGCGCAGGCGCGCGAAGCGGCCCGCAAGGCCCGTGAACTGACGCGCCGCAAAACGGCGCTGGAATCGAGCAACCTGCCCGGCAAGCTGGCCGATTGCGCCAGCCGCGAACCCGAACGCTGCGAAATCTACATCGTCGAAGGCGATTCGGCGGGCGGCAGCGCGAAACAGGGCCGAAACCGCGAATTCCAGGCGATTTTACCCTTGCGCGGCAAGATTCTCAACGTCGAGCGCGCGCGGCTGGATAAAATCTACAATAACAACGAGATTCAGAGCCTGATTCAGGCCCTGGGCATCACCATATCGCGCACCGAAGAAGAATTCGACTGCGAAAAACTGCGCTATCACAAGATTATCATCATGACGGACGCCGACGTGGACGGGGCGCACATCCGCACGCTGCTGCTGACGTTCTTCTTCCGCTATGCGCGTCCCCTGATTGAGCGCGGCTACGTTTATATCGCGCAACCGCCGCTGTACAAGCTGTCGCAAGGCAAACACGAGGAGTATCTCTACGACGAGCGCGCCCTCGAGAAAAAACTGCGCCTGCGCGGCATCGCCAATCTGGAACTCTTCAGCAAGGATGGCCAGCAAAGCCGCAGCGGCGACGCGCTGGCCCAGTTGCTGGGCGAGCTCAACCGCTACCATCATGCGATGGCGTATCCGTCCATCGCGAAAATCCCTGCGGATGTGCGGCAATATCTGGTGGAAAACCACATTGAATCCGCCGAGCTGCATACGCGCGCCAGCGCAGAGCCCTTCTGTCAGCGCCTCATCCAGCAGTTCCCGCATCACAGGTTCTCGCTCGACGCCGAACATCCTGAGCAGGAACATGCCTTTATCCACATTGAACCGGCCGCCGACGGCAAGCCCGTCGACCCGATGAGCGCCCGCAGTGACGCCCGTCGGGCCGAAAGCGAGTCGATCATCTCGCTGTCGGTTGATATTCTGGACAGTCTGGAATACGAGCGCCTGCTGGAGCTGCACGCTAAAATCGTCGCTTTCTACCCGCTCACCCCTGACGAAAAACTGACCATGGTCGTGGGCTCCAAAGAAGAATCGTCGTTGGCGACCTACGAAGATCTCCGTCAGTTTGTGGAAGATCGCGGCAAGAAAGGCGTCATGTTGCAACGCTTCAAAGGCCTTGGCGAAATGATGCCCGCCCAGTTGTGGGACACCACCATGAACCCGGAAACCCGCACGCTGCTGCGCGTTGAAATCGAAGAAGCCGCCGTCGCCGACAAGCTCTTTGATACGCTGATGGGCGAGCGCGTGGAACCGCGACGTCTGTTCATCGAGACCAACGCGCGCAAAGTCGGTAATCTGGATATTTAATCCGGCCCGGCGTGTGCGGATGTTATTCGGCGTTGTTGGAGTCGGGCGTTTCTGCAAACGCAGCGCGCACCGCGCCGCACAGCGGCAGCGTCAGCACGGCTTCCACACCGCCACCCTCGCGCGGCCCCAGCGATAACGAGGCCCCGTGCAGTTCCACAATGGATTTTGCGATACTCAGCCCCAGCCCCAACCCTTTTTTAGAGGCGGGATCCTCAGGATTCACCTGGTAAAAGGGCCGAAAGACGTTTTCGGCGTCTTCGGCTGACAAACCGCAGCCGGTATCGGCGATGTGGATGGACACGCATTGCTCGCTGTCCTTCAGACGCAAAGAGTCGGGCGATTTTGGATGAAAAATCGCTGATACGGTGATTTCCCCGCCTTCCGGGGTGTACTGATGCGCGTTGGCCAGCAGATTAATCAGCGCCTGACGAATGCGGATCGGGTCGCCGACGTAGACGCTCGGCAACGCGCGCGGAAACAACGCTCGCAGCCGTTGCCGCTTTTGATCGCACTGCGGTTGAATCATCTCCACCGCGTCGAGAACGGCCGCATGCAGGTTAAAGGTCTTGCCGCGCACGGAAAAGCCGCCAGTCTCGATCCGGGCGGCGTCGAGCATATCGTTAATCAGGCTGAGGAGATAGCGCGCGCTTTTTTCGCTCAGGGCCGCGTATTCGCGGCGCTTTTCGGGCTGCTGGACAAACAGATCGTCTTTCATCAATTCCGCGCACGAAATCACCGTGTGCAGCGGCGAGCGCAGCTCATGCGCAAAACTTGCCAGCGCGCGATTCTTGCGCTCAGAAGCGGTCGCCGCCTCCAACCCCGCCTGCTCCGTCAGCCGGAACAACTCGGCCAGATAGAACGCCCCGCCCAGCTCCATGGCCAGCGTATGCAGCAGCGCCATATCGTCCTCGTCCCACACGCGCAGCCGATCGCATTGCTGGGTCAGAATCATTCCCATGGGCGCGCCGCGAAAGACCATCTGCACGGCGGCGGACGATTGCGCGCCATACCGGTCGTTAAAATCCTGAATCTGCTGCGCCAGACGCGCGCAAGGCGCGTTCGACACGATTTGCCCGTTGAGGCTGTACAGAATGGCCTCGCTTGGCAGATCGTCGCGCTGAACCGGCTCAATGCCCGAGTGTGCGCAATACTGGCCCATATACTGCACCGGCAGCGATTCCGAGGCGCTGTCGTATTGCAGAATCAGGCAGCGATCCGCGCCGAGTGCGCGGGCAATGTCTTTGCAAATCAGCCCGAGAATCGACTGGACGTTAAACGTCTGATTCAAGTAACCCATAATCTTGCCGACCAGACGCTCGCGGCGAAGCGCGCGCCGCTGCTCCAGCAACTGGCTTTGCATGGACAGGCCCATGGCAATCCATTCACCACTCTGGGTCAGCGCCTGGCACGCGATCTCATGCCAGGAGCCGGGTCGTCGTCCCAGCAACAGCAAATGCCCCGCCGTCGCGCCCGCCGCATCGTAAAGCCGCCAGATGCCCAGCGATTTTACATGCTGCGCCCGAAAATAAGACCGCATGCTTTGCGGCAAAAGCGCATCGGCGCCCAGATCCGGGATTATCAGCGGCGCAGATTCCGGCGACGCGTCGATCCACTCAAACAGCGCCTGAATCACAAACGGCGACCAGGGCGCCCGCTCCTCGTAGAGCCAGCGCGCCTGGCGCGTCAGCAAATTCACGCCGCTGGCCGGGAAGAAGCCCTCTTCAGCGGGGGAGGCCGCGACGCGCGAGGCGGGCATCAACAATTCCCAGTCGTCATTCAGCAGTAGCAGGCAGCTATCCAGCCCGAAGGCCCCGGCGAGCGATTCGCACAGGGTCTCTGCAGCCGTTTCAAGCGGCGTGCGCAGCGACAGCGACTTCAAAAACGCTTGAGCGCAGGACATTACCTGCGCCTGAAGCAAGACAGGCGCATCTTCGCTGTTTTCTGAAATCTGGCCGGACGTTTCTTCAGAACCCCCGTCAGACGCCTGGCCGGAAGGCTCGACATGCGCGGGGTTGACGCTGATAAACGATCCAAATAAGCGGGCTTCAGGCACGGCGGGCGGCCCTCACGCTAGACGACATCGAGTTTCTGAGCGATATAGGCGGCCTCAGTGCGATTGGAGACCTTGAGCTTTTTAAAAATGTGCGCCAGATGATTCTTAACCGTCGTTTCCGTGATGCCCAGCGTGTCACCAATGCGATTATTGGTGTAACCGCGCGCCAGAAACTGTAACAGCTCGCGCTCGCGCGGGGTGAGCAGGTGAAAGGACTCATGCAGCCCATCGGGCTTGCCGTCAGCGCGCTGGGCCGATTCGCGCGTCCATTCGACGCGGCGCAGAATCGCTTCGACGCGCGCCAGAAGCGTTGCGGGCGGAACGGGCTTGACGAGATACTCATCGGCCCCGCGCCGCAAGCCGTTGACCGCCAGGCTGTCGGCGTCTTCAGAGGTCATAATCAGGACGGGGATGGTCGGGTTGTCATGTCCCTGGCGAATACACTTGAGCGTTGCCCAGCCGTCCATGACCGGCATGTTCAGGTCGAGAATGATCAGCGAGTAGCCGTAGGGGTTCGTCGAGAGTTGATGCACGCCGCTGTAACCGTCTGTGGCCACGTCGACGTCATAGCCGAAAACGTCCAGGGTATCGCGAACCACGGTGGGCTCATCATCAATCAGTAATATCCGGTGCTGCTGCCCGACGGTCATCGCGCGAAATCACCCCAAAATGGCTGCTAAACCCGACTATCAACCCTAACAAGAGTATTCAGGACAAAAAACCTGCCAACTCATTCTGAATAACAACCCAATGTGTTTTATTGTAACAATAATAGGGGCCGCGTAAGATAGTAATCATTCGAAAACAGCAAAATAAACCTGTATACTGGTATACAAATCGCTTCCGTTCTGCGGGCCATCCTGTCGCAAGGCCTTTCTTGCGAGCGGTATAATAAAAGGCTGATGACAACGACACTCCTAGGCGCCCCTGAGGCGCGCGCGCTGGTATCGCTGGCCCGCCAGGCCCAAGAGGCGATTCTGGCCGTTTATGAGCGGCCTCTGGATCCTGGGGTCGATGTGGCCATGAAGGCGGATAACAGCCCGCTGACCGCCGCCGATCGGGCTTCGCATCAGGTGCTGGCGAGCGGACTGACACGGTTGTTTCCGGGTATCCCGCTGATTTCGGAAGAGGCCGACTTGCCGTCGTATGACGCCCGGCGCGCGTGGGACTGCTTCTGGTTGATCGATCCGCTGGACGGGACGAAGAATTTTCTGCGCCGCAACGGCGAATTTGTCGTTAATATCGCGCTGATTCAGGGCCAACTGCCGGTCTTTGGGCTGATTTGCGCGCCCACGGAAGACACGACGCATTACGGTTTCGTGGGAGGCGGCTGCTACCGCCAGCAAGGAGATGCGCAACCCCTGGCGCTGACTCCGCGCGCGTTCCCGGAAAGCGGCCCCGTGCGGGTCTTGGGCAGCGGCGACGATGTGCGCCGAGGTCCCGCGCTTGACGTGTGGAAAGCGCAGGGACGCATCATTGAGCGGCTGAAAATCGGCAGCGCGCTGAAGTTCTGCCGTCTGGTGGATGGCGCGGCGGACGCCTACGTACGCAGCGGCCCCACAATGGAATGGGACATCGCCGCCGGGCACGCGATGGCGCTGGCCTGCGGCAAAACGCTGCTGAGCGCGCCGGATGGCGGTCCGTTTCTGTATAACAAGCCTTCGCTGCTGAATCCGGGGTTTACCTGTTATTAGCGCGGACGCCGTGCGTTTCAAGCGTCAGAAACGTCTGACCGCGCCCCCCTGACAAGACGCCATCTTCTCAGCCTTGTGAAGCGTCTGACAATGTCCTGAAACGGGAATACAATATCTAGCGCGGGCTCTCACGCGGGGCGCGCAACGACCCAGACCTTGACGGGGGATTCTACGGCATGACGGCGGGCGAGACGATTCGCGATTTACTGCAACGACAGGCGCGCGCGCGCGGCGAGGCGCCGTTTCTGATTTTTCCCGAGCGTGAGCAGACGCTCTCTTACGCGCAACTGGCCGATGGCTGCGCCGGGGTGTCGCGTCTGCTGAGCGAGTGGGGCGTCGTGCGCGGCGAAAAAGTCGCGCTGCTGCTGCCGAACATTCCCGAGTTCTGCCTGTTTTACTGGGGGGCGATGGCGATCGGGGCCGTCGCCGCGCCGATTAATACGCTGTTGAAGGCGCCGGAAATTCAGTTTATCGTCGACCATTGCGAGGCCGGCATTCTGGTCACCACGCGGGAATTTTTGCCGGAGCTGGCGCGCATCGCCGAGCAGCTCCCGCACCTGCGGCGTCTGGTCGTCATTCCGGATCCGGCGATCGACGCGGCGACGGAGAGCGCGCCGCAGGCGGCGTTTCCGTGGCCCCGTCACGACATCGAACCGCTGACGCTGACGACGCGCGGCCAGCGTGACGGATTCGCGGCGCAAGGCCCCCTCAGCGCCGACGACGAGGCGATGATTATTTACACCTCCGGCACGACCGGCAAGCCCAAGGGCGTGCTGCTGACGCATGGGAATTTAATCGCCAATGCGACGACTATCTTTCAGTGGTTCTCGCTCGATGAAAACAGCCGTTTTATGTGCGTTCTGCCGCTATTTCACGTCAATGGCGAAGTCGTCACGCTGATGACGCCGCTGGCGTGCGGGGCAAGCGTCGTCCTGTGCCGAAAATTCAGCGCCTCTCAGTTCTGGCCCTGGGTGACGACGTATGGGGTCACGCTGTTCAGCGCGGTGCCGTCGATTCTGTCCATTCTCACCAGTCGCGGACGTCCGCAGACGCCGGCGCCGACGCTGCAATTCGCCATTTGTGGCGCTGCGCCGCTGGCCGTGGAAACGCATCGGCAGTTTGAGGCGACCTTTGATTTTCCGGTTTTTGAAGGCTATGGCCTCTCAGAAACCACGTGTTACGCCACGTTTAACCCGCGCGACGCCTCCCGGCGCAAGATAGGCTCCATTGGGCTGGCGGCGGGCGACGAGGTGGCCATCTGGGGCGAAGACGATCAGCCGCTGGGCCCTCACCAGAGCGGCGAGATCGTGATTCGCGGCGATAACGTGATGCGGGGCTATTTCAAGCGCCCCGACGCTACCGAGGACGCTTTTCGCGGCGGCTGGTTTCACAGCGGCGATATCGGCATGCGCGACGCCGACGGATTTTTCTATATTCTGGATCGCGTCAAAGACATGATTATTCGCGGCGGGGAGAACATTTATCCGCGCGAGGTGGATGAATGCCTCTACCAGCATCCGGCCATTGCCGATGCCGCGACCATCGGCGTGCCGGACGCCCTCTATGGAGAGGACGTGCGGAGTTACGTCGTTCTGCGCGACGGCGCGACTCTGGACGAGGCGGCGGTTATTGCCTGGTGCCGCGAGCGGCTGGCGGACTTCAAGTGTCCCAAATCCGTCCGGTTTTTGGCGGAAATTCCCAAGGGGCCGACCGGCAAGCTCTTGCGCCGCGCCCTGCGCGACTTAGCCGAGCCTTAAGCCCGACCTAGAAGCCTTGGGCGCTTGTCTGGCGAAACGTCGCAAAAAACGGATTACGCAGCGCATGCGCCGCCGCTGACGGGGACAGCGACGTTGGCGCGGGCCGGGCGGCGCGGGCCTTGCTCAGGTTGCGGCTAATCATCGCGCTGCCGCTGGCAATGACAGCCGAAAGACCGGCGGCGGCGGCAAAGGCGAAGCGACCGGCGTAGCCGAGACGACGATCCAGAAATGTCGCGCACTTTGCCAGACCCAGCTTGTCGGCGATGCGATCCGACTGGAGCGCCGCAAAGGTCGCAATGCCGGGAATGATGCTCAAATACGACGGCGCGCGGACGACCGGCGCCGGATTAATGCCTTCGGCGATAAGTCGCTTCTGCCACGGCTGGACTTTCTGGGCGTCATAATTGAGCAGCAGCCAGCCGACGATGACGAAAAACGTGGCGGCGCTTGCCGCCATCTTGGGCCAGAAAGCCGTGCGGTGAATCCGTTGCAGGGTGCGCAGGACTCTGCGGCTTTCAAATCCTTCTTTTACAAACGGGGCCAGCTTCTGACGCTCAGGATCCTGCGCCAGTCTGGCCAGTTCATGGGTTTCCAGCGCATCGCGCGAGGCGTCGGGATGTAAGACGGCCTTATGCGCCATGGTCGCCGCCTGCTGAATCTCGGCTACATGATGCGCCTTGAGCCGCCCTTGGGCCACCAGCCCCTCCAGAAAATGCGACAGACTTGGCGCGGATTCCAGCGCCTTGCAGTCGACATTCAGCCGGAAATGGAAGGTCTCCAGCGCGCCTTTAACCAGATCGCGCGCGGCTTTGCTTGCCAGACTGCCATCGCGCGCCAGTGCGCTCAGGCCTTCTCGCAACGGGGCTTCGTTCTTGACGTTTTCCAACGAAGCGACGAACTTGCGGGCGATGTCGTGCGTGCGCAGAATCGACTTGACGGCGCGTTCTTCTGCCTGCGGCAGCAAGCCGCTATCAGTGAGGTAATGCTCGTAGAACAGGGTTTTTTTCAGATGGCGGGCTAATGGCGCGGCTTTTTCGCGCACGTGGGCGGGCAGATTCGGCGCATCGACGGCTTCGAACATGCGCGCCACCATCGGGTAATGGTCTGCCTGCACGCCGACGTTGATAAAGCGCCTGCGCAAGGCCGGAACGGCTTCGAGGCTGTCAATGCCCAGCGCGTCATCGAGCTTGAGGGTATGCGCCATCAAGGGCATCGTGTAGAAGGAATCGACAGCCCGAAAGGCCCCGTCAAAGACAAAGGGCGACACCATCGACCCGAAGAAATGCCGGAATTGATACTCGGCGTAGCGCGAATCGGGAACGGTCGTCTCGTCGCGGTAGGCGTCGCGAAACACGTAGCCCAGGTTGCCCGCGTGCATCAGCGTGGCCTGAACCAGCTGGCTGGACAGATACGTCATGGCTGAGGCCCTCGCGGCATCGCCGGGGGCGCAAACGAGTTGATCGAAGGCGCAGACGGCGGCGGCCAGCTCCAGACCGTTTGCGGCGCTTGACCATAGGCGCCGCCCCCATAAGTCGGCATCGGCCCATACGCCCATGGCGCCGTCGCCGGCTGAGGCGCAGAAGCCGCCATGACAGGCCTTGCTGAAACGGGACGCGGCCCGGAAGACGCAGAAACGGGCGTCATAAGCGGCGCCGGAAGGGACAGAACGCGGCTTGGCTCAAGCGATGACGTCGCAGCGGCTGGCCGCTTTAAATCCAGATGGCGTTGCTTGAATTCCTGCGGATCAAAGTCTTTATCCAGACGCGCGAAGGTGCGGAAGACGAATTCCATCGCCAGTTGTCCGACGAGCAAGGCCATGGCGACGATAATAATGCCGGTGGAGGCGAGGCGCATGCCATTCAGACGATTCAGGAATTTTTTGCCCATCGTATGCAGGCGCAGCTTGTCGGCGTCCGAAAACTTGCCCAGCACGCGCTGTTCCCAGGGTAACAGGCCTTCGGCGCTCGCGCCGGGAGCGATTTTCTGGATGAAATCGTCCAGTTTTGCGATTTGATTATCATCCAGCTTGGTCCAGAACGGGCGCTTGCGGTCTTTTTCCCAGAAATCAATGCCGGCGGCTTTTAAGAGTTCAAAATAATCGCCGCCCAGCCGCGCGGGTTTCATGAAGCGATCAAACAGCAGGGTGTTCAGGCTGAACCGATCGCTTTTGGTGTAGCTGAGAACCCCCAACGTCACCAGAAACACCGTCAGGTTACGGCCAAAGTTCTCCCACGGGTGGGTTTTATGCCGAATGGAAATAATCGTCTGCGGCACATACCACGAGAAGAGCAGGCTCGTGCGGCTGGCGAAATCCTGAAGCGACAGATTGCCTTTGCGCCAGTCGCTCTTGCCCAGGCCGCTGCGCTCCAGCCAGTTAAAAACGCCTTGCGCGGCGCGTAAGCGTCGGCCTGCGGCAATCGGCGCCTGCGAAAAGCGGGCGCGGGGAGCGGATCGCGTGGATGGATCGAGAGGCTGTAGCACAGTCAAAAGCCGAAGCTGGCCTTTCCTGACGTCTGGAGGGCGCAAACGAGGGGATCGGCGCTATCTCCGTCACTGCTATTAAGACGGAGGGCGCTCCTCAATTGCGTATTGATTGCGGGTTTATTACGCGCGAATCGGGAGCAATCGCGATCGTCGCGCGCGGGTATGACGCCGTGATGACAAGGCAAAGCAATTTTTCCGGTGCGCCTGTTTTGGTTGGGGGAGCAATAGCTCGCATGCGCCGAAAAAGGTCTGGGTTTGTGGCGATTCAGCGTATTAAACCGGCAAGCGTCAACAGCGCCTCTCACGTGGCGGGCGGCGGCATGGGCCGCGCGGCGGATCGCGCCAGTAACGTCCTGCACCGTTTTTTTGAGGCCCCCAGCCAGATTTTAAGAGAAGGTCAGGAATTCAGGCTGGCGACAGAACAGATTCCGCTTGCCGCCGCCGCCGGCTCCGCGCTGCTTTACATCGAGGGACAGGAGCGCGCCCGCCCCGCAGGCGACCCGACCCTGTGGGCCAGACTCCTGGGCGAAGCCGGGCTGATTTATGGGCTGATGACGTATACCAGCGGCGTCTTGCCGCTAATTGCGCTCGGCACGCTGGCCTGGAAAATGGGGCAGGGCGCCAACGACAACAGCAAGCTGAAAAGCGCGCTGACGGTCGCAGGCTCCATGTCGCTGGGCTATTTGGGCGCGATGACAGGCCTTCGCTACACCATGACGTCTGCCGACCGCGAGACGGGCAAGCTGCTGCCCTTGCTGCGAGACCCCAGCGTGCGCAGCTTCTTTGCGCAGGATTCCGACGCCGCTTTACACGCCTTGGGCGACGATCTGGCGCGCGAGAATCCCACGCTGCGCGCCGGGCTCAAAGAAATGGGCGGTCATATCGACAACAGCCTGCCTTTGCTGGAGCATTCCCGCGGATTTTTGAGCGCAGAGCCGCTGACGGCGCAAAGTCATCGGATGAAGCTCTCGCAGGAGTTGGGCAAAATTCAAGCCCCGTTGAATGATCCGGCGCTGGAAGGATACTTTGCGCGCCTGAGTCAGGGCGTTTCTGAAAAACTGGCGCAGCATCCGTTCGACGTTGACTGGCAGGCGCGGCAGCGCGTGATGCGCCGCGTGCGCGAACTGGCCAACCGCCTGACCGATTCGCAGAAGTATGGCTATCAGCTCATTCGCGCCGCGAATCCGCTGTTTGGCGCGCTTATCGGGATGCTGGCGGGTCTGAGCCTTGCCAATGGCCTGTATGGCTTTATTCGTAAACGGGCGCCCCGTCTGGCGGCGATCCTTCCGGGACAAGTCAACGCCACGCCGCTGTGGCTGTCGAATCGCGCCAATAATGGCGGCGATGTGGTCATGCCCCGTCTGTCGCATTTGAACGTCGGGGCTATTTAAAGAATTTTTGCGAGCGCCGACGCGCTTTTACGGCGAAGATGTCCCACGCGGTTTTGACGTAGCGCAGGGCTGCGCGCCCATCCCAGTGAATCAGCCGGTTATAGTGCGCCATCAGCGTGTAGGCCTTGCGACGACGTAGCGATTCGCTGTTGTCCTTTATCAGGGCATCCAGAAAATCCCGCCAGAGGCGGCTTTTTTCCGGCCACGACCAGGCCTGAACGCTTTGCAGGTTTTCCTGCGCCAGCGCCAGACGCGTTGCATCGTCAGTTGCCAGCGTGCGCAGGGCGTCGGCCAGCGCTTGGGCCGAACGCTGCGGCAAAATAAAGTCCTGCTGGCGCGGACCGAACGCCTCCGGGACCAGGCCGACGCGGGTAGAAACCACGGCCAGTCCGCTGGCCATCGACTCCAGAACCGGTAACGGCGCGCCTTCGTACGCCGACGCGCAGATGTACACATGCAACTGGCGGTAAAAGGCAGGCATTTCCTCGTGCGGAATCAGCCGATCCTGCTGGTCGGCGGTTTTCAGGACGATGGGAACGCCTTCCGCCTGCAACTGGGCCACCGCCGGGCGGATAATCGTGTGAATCCCCTTGTGGTCTTCGCCGGGATTAAACTGGCTGTTGCCCGCCCAACCGACAACGAGGGGCTCTGAGGGCTGGCGCGGCGTCGGCTCGGGACCGGCGAAAAGCGCCA
This sequence comes from Vampirovibrionales bacterium, assembly GCA_016712355.1. NCBI lineage: Bacteria > Bacillati > Candidatus Melainabacteria > Vampirovibriophyceae > Vampirovibrionales > Vampirovibrionales bacterium. The sequence continues at coordinate 1,850,306 of JADJRF010000005.1, forward strand.
GATCTACGCCTTCTCCCAGAATGGCGGGGAGCGGCGCCCAGGGAATGGCTTCGTATTGGGCGTAGAGAATCTGGTTGCCGACCGCATAGGCGTTGACTGCGCTGAAAACGGCGGCAAAGCGAATCTGATTGTCAGGCGTCAGATAGCGATTGGTGTAAATCGACGCGCTGACGATTTGCCGCGAGAAGCGCTCGATCCACGCGTTTAACGAGACCCCGCGCGCTTGGAGGTAGCGCAGCGTGGTTTCGCTCAAGGCCTCTTGCGCGTCGACCGACCACCAAAAGTGGATGATGTCGTAGCGACGGACAAAGAACAGCTCATAGAAGAGGGCGGCGCGCGGCGTATAGTCGGCGCTGCACAGCACGTCGATCGTATAGTCCGGCCCAATAGACGCGGCGATGGCGTGGGCGTCGGAATCGAAAGCCCAGCCGTGGCGGTCAATGACGAAGGCGACGCGGGTCATGCCGCAGGGGGCTTGGCGGCGCTTTCGGTTTTCGGCGCGTCATCGGCGGAAATATCGCGAGCCGCGCGCTTGAACTGACGCACGCCTTCACCCATGACGCGGAACACGTCGGGCAGGCGCCCGGGGCCAAACAGAATCAACACAATCAAAAACAGAAGGGCGATTTCAAGCGGGCCGATGTTAAAAGGCATGATCTCCGCTCCTTTCATCTGTCACATGTCAACTGGCAATTGTCTGCGGGAGGGGCTCCGCCTCTCGAACAGCCTGACGCAGACTGCTGGCGAAACGCGCAGGACAAGGCGCTTCAGGGCATTGTCAAATTTATGGTATAGTTCTAGCACGCTGGCGGGCGCAAGTAAACGCGCGCAGCCGGACGCAACGCCTGTATGGGGATTCCTCGCATGACAGCCGACGCCGCCGCGCTTCCGCTGGATTTTCGTGAACGACTGCTCTCGGAACTACGCGCCCAGGGCTTTCGCCTGACCTTACAGCGCGAGCAGGTGCTGGACGTTTTTCTGAATCAGCCGACCGGCGACCATTTGAGCGTCGAAGAGCTGCATCGCGCGCTTAAGAAGCAGGCCTCAGATATCAGTCTGGCGACGACATACCGCACGCTGCGCCTGTTTGTGACGATGGGCGTGCTGCGCGAACTGGATTTTTCGGAAGATCACAAGCACTACGAACTGATTCGCGACCCGGAAAAGCCGCATCATCACATTATTTGCATCGACTGCGGCAAGACCGCCGAATTTGAATCGCCGGAAGTCATTGCGCTGGCCGCCAAAATCGCGCGCGAAAAGCGTCTGACGCTGGTAGACGTGCAGCTCAAGATTTTCGCCAACTGTCAGGACAGCGCCCACGACGACTCGTTCTCTGAGCATGAATCGCTTCGCCCTGCGCGCGATTCTGGCAGTTTCTAGCCGGATTTTCCGGCCAGATTCAGGGGTACAGGCCGCGTAGCGTCTTGGCGGCGGCCACGCGTCCAACGCCGAGCATCATGGCGGCGGTGCGGGTATCCACGTCACGCGCCTTGTGCAGGTGATAGACTTCTTCAAAGCCTCTGCCCATAAGGTAGTACAGCTTCTCATTGACCTGTTCTTCGCTCCAGAACAGGTGTTGGATATCCTGCACCCACTCAAAATAAGACACCACCACGCCGCCCGCGTTGGCCAGAATGCCGGGAATCACCAGCTTGCCCTTGGCATTGAGAATCTGGTCGGCTTCGTAGGTCACCGGGCCGTTGGCGCCTTCGACAATCAGCCGGGCCTGAATGCGATCCGCATTCCGCTCGTGAATCACGCTGGCCACGGCGCAGGGGGCCAGCACGTCGACGGGCTCTTCCAGCACCTGTTGGCCGTCGATGGCTTCTGAACCTTCAAATCCGCTAACAGAGCCCGTTTCCCGAACATAATTGAGCAGGCGCGGGATATCCAGTCCGGCGGGATTCCGGATGGCGCCGTGCAGATCGCTGACCGCAGTGACTTTAATGCCCTGCTGATACAGATATTTGGCCGTGACGCTGCCCACGTTGCCAAAGCCCTGCACCGCCGCCGTGGGATCTTCCAACCCCCGAAATTCCTTTTCGAGCGCCAGTTTCACGATATAGGCGACGCCGCGTCCGGTGGCTTCCGTACGTCCCAGCGTGCCGCCGACGCTCACGGGCTTGCCTGTGACGACGCCCGGCACGGCGTAGCCGACAAAATTGCTGTACGTATCCATGATCCACGCCATGGTCTGCTCGTTGGTGTACATGTCGGGCGCGGGAATGTCTTTTTCCGGCCCCAGCAGGGCCAGAATCTCGGTGGTGTAGCGCCGGGCGATGCGCTCCAGCTCGGTCTGGCTCATTTCTTCGGGAAAACACTGCACGCCGCCCTTGGCGCCGCCGTAGGGCAGATTGAGCAGCGCGCATTTCCACGTCATCCACATCGCCAGCGCGGCGACCTCTCCCAGCGACACCTCGTGATGGAAGCGAATCCCGCCCTTGGTCGGGCCCAGGGTCTGGTCGTGCTGCACCCGGTAGCCGCTGAACACCTTGGTTTTGCCGTTGTCCAGCTTAATCGGCACTGACACGATCAGCGCTTTGCGCGGGTATCGCAGGCGCTCGTGGATGCCTGCGTCCAGGTTCATTTTTTCGGCCACTTCGTCAAGTTGTTTCTGCGCCATGCAGAACGTCTCGTTTTGCAGGTATTCTTCCATCGAGAGTTCGCTCCAAAAGTCGCGTTGAAGGCGGCGGGTTTGATATGCTGTCAGACGGTGTGTGATTATCATATGCCCGCGCACAGGCATTTGCAAACGGGCCGAGGCCCATACGCGCAAGGAGAACGTCGCCTTGAGGCTCGACAAATTTCTGAAGGTTTCGCGCCTGATCAAGCGCCGCACGCTCGCCAATGAACTCTGCGACAAGGGCCATGCGCAAATCAACGGGGCCATGGCCAAAGCCGGCGCAGAAATTCGCGTGGGTCAACGCATTACGCTGCGCATGGGCGCGCGCCGCCTGACGGTGGAAGTCTTACAGGCCCCGGAAAAAGCTGTTCCCGCGCAACTGGCCGAGACGCTGTATCAGGTCATCAGCGACGAAACGCTTTAAGACGACCGGGGCGTCATCGCCGCCAACGCCGCTTGCGCCTCCGGGCTAGGGTTCTTCTGTTTCGTCGCCCAATCCGTGAGCGGGCCCTCGTAATGCGCCGTCGCCCCGCGCGCGGCTAACGCCCGGGCGACCTGTAAATCCACAATAGCTTCGAGAGCCGCCTCAAACAGCGTGCCATGAGATAGAACGTTAATGGATGCGTTTTCGCGATCCACCGTGATCGTCACCGGCGCGTTGACGCCAAAACTCTCCGGCGTCGTCGATCGATTGCCAATGGCGAGAATATCCGTCGGATGCTCACGGGGAGCTTCTCCGGGTAGCAACCCGTTGCTATCCAGCGCAGTCACAGGGGTAATCTGGCTAAAGAGGCCGCCAAACCTTGGCGGGGCGGGCGTAACGCGCATGATAAATCCTGCGTTAAGGCGTGATGGCGGCCAGGCGTTGATCGCGTTATGATGGGCATCTTCGCCTTGTCTGGCGTTTTTTCATGGAAGCCCTAAAAACGGCGCGCGTCAACTGCGCGCACCATGTTTTCTATGCCCGACGTCCTCGTTAACGCCGCGCCTTCTGGCCGAAAACGCATCGCTGTCGCTATGAGCGGGGGCGTCGATAGTAGCGTCGTCGCCTGTCTGCTGGCGCGTGCGGGTCATGACGTGGTGGGATTCACGGCCTGGACGCTCGACGGTCCGGGAAAATGCTGCAATGACGCTCTCATCAAGGCGGGGCGCGTGTGCGAACAACTGGGCGTCCCGTATGACACGGTAGATTTACGCGCCATGTTTTCGCACTACGTGCTGGATTATTACAATCGCTCGTATGCCGAGGGCCTGACGCCCAATCCGTGCGTGGAGTGCAACCAGTATGTCAAGTGGGAAGCGCTTGCCGCGTACGCCCGCGAGGCGCTGGGCGCGGATTTTCTGGCCACCGGCCATTACGCGCGCATAGACAGACGCGGCGGCCGTCCTCGCCTGTTTCGCGCTGCCGACGCGCGTAAGGATCAGACTTACATGCTGGCCCGCGTTCGCTCTCAGGATCTGGAAACCGCGCTGTTTCCGCTCGGCGATCTCGTCAAGCCGCAAGTGGTGGCCATGGCCCGCGAGATGGGCATTGCCGAAGCCGACGGCAAGGAAAGTCAGGACGTCTGTTTTGCGATGAACGGCCATGCGGCCTACATCCAGGGCGCATTGGGCAAACAGCCCGGCCCGATCGTTGATCTCGATACAGGCAGGACGCTCGGGCGTCACGAAGGCTTCTATGCCTTTACCGTCGGGCAGCGCAAGGGGCTTGGCGGCGGCGCAAGCCGTCCCGTCTACGTCGTGCGGGTAGATGCCGCCAGCAATACGGTTTACGTAGGCGATGCCTGCCATCTGGAATCATCGCGCCTGACGGCGCTGGATGTTCGCTGGCTGGGCGACGCGCCGCGCGAACCGTCGTTTCGCGCCGCCGTTAAAATCCGCTATGCCGCGCCGCCTGCGCAAGCCGGGATTTGCCCCGCCGAGACTCCCGGCGCTTATCTCATCGAGGCGCAAACGCCCTTGAACGCCGTGACGGCAGGCCAGGTCTGCGCCATCTACGACGCAGATTTCGTGGAACTGCTGGGCGGCGGCTATATCGAGCGCTTTCTGCCGCAAACGACGTTTGACGCATCCGCCCAGAACGCGCCATCGGCCCCCGCGTCGTCGTGTTCGCTGCCCTTGGGTTCGTCGCCAATCGAGTCAAGATGCTAAAATACAGGGAGCGCCGCTGAGACCGCCAAGCGCCCCGCGCGAGGATGCTCATCGGATAGAGAGACGCCTGCAAACGGTTGCGAAATCCCGCTCCAGACGCAGAGACGAAGGCATCGACAGAGACAGTAAAGGCTATGAGACCTTTTCGACATCGCGCGATTCCCCTGATTATTGTCACGACGCTGTTTGCGGCAAGCGTTGGCCCGATGCCGCCGTCGATCGCAAGCGCCACGCCGCAAAACCCGATGCTCACCCAGGGAAACGCGCCCAGCGAAATCATCATAGAAGGCATCGGCTTTGACTCGGATCTCGACGCCAGACTCGGCGCGCCGTCGCCCGTCGGTCTCGACACCCCCACCCCCATGGCCGTAATTCTGCGCGATTTGCCCGGCGAGCTGCCGGCTTTTATCCAGCAGAGCAACCGCGCGCTGGATCCCATGCAGACGCGTTACATCGCGTGGGCGCTATTTCGCTTTGCGCAACTGTATGGGGTCGATTACCGCATTATCGCCAGTCTGGTCTCGATCGAATCGTCGTTTCGCGCCGATGCCGTCTCCAGCGCCGGGGCCATCGGTCTGGGGCAGCTTAAGCCGGACACGGCGCGCTGGCTGGGCGTGCGCGACCCGTATCATCCGGCGGACAATGCGGCGGGGTTGACGCGCTATATGAGTTATTTGCTGCGCAAGTACGAGGGGAATCTCGACAAAGCGCTCGCCGCGTATTTTCAGGGGCCGGGGACCATCGATCGCAAGGGCATCACGCCGGAATGCCTGCCTTACCTGATGAAATTCAACGCCGCCTTCGCCCGATTCCCCAGCGCCGCCCCGCCCGCCGACGCTCTGGGCAACCGCCCGTAAGTCGCGTTAATTTTATTACGTTTGTAATTGATTTTGATGGTTTTTTGCCTTATAAAAGGGATTCAAAAGTTCCTCTTGAGGACGGCTTCTATGGCTTTGTCTATTCGATCCATCCGATTCGGCGGTACGGCGGGAACCTATCCAGAATCGTTAGCCGGGAGAACCGTCACCATCGATTGGATAGGCGGGGGCGCTGATTTTGGTGAAATTTATCCACAGATGAAAGGCTATGAGAGTTTCACCATAATTGCTGATCCTGACGGTCCTCCATCTGCGTTTATGGTTAAAGACGGCGTGTATTCCCCTCCAAGAGTTGTTAAATTCCAGACTGAGGACGGAAAATTGTCTGATTTCAGCGCTGCGGAGCGGTTTGACGTTGTGATATAAGGGTCGCCAGACCCCTTGAGGCCCAGAAATTCATCGTTACGACAGGCGATCGCCTCCCTGAGAGCCGGTTTCCACTGGCTATGGAAACGTTAACCCGCCAGTTTTAAGGCCCGCTCAGGCCTTTGCGCCTGACGCCCTTTCGATGCGCGCCCGTAAGGCGCACAATTTATTACACTTGTAATTGATCTTGACGCTTGTTTGCCTTACAAAAGGGATTCCAGTAGTCCCTTTTTTAGGAGCGCTCCCATGGCCTTATCTACTCAACCCATCCGATTCAGCGGCACGGCGGAACATTACGACGGATCCCTGGCCGGTATGTACGTCAGAGTCGACCGCACAGGCGATGGCGCCCGTTTTTATGAAGAATATCCAGAGATGGAAGGTTATCATATATTCAAAACACTGATGGATAATCAACAAGGTGGACTTTTATTTAGTGGCGATGAGTTTTGGAAGGAAGCTCCCAGACTGCTTTGCGTCGAAGCGGTACGGGACAAAGCAGGCGGTACGACAGACGACAGACTCTCTCGCATGATTCCTGCAAGTAAATTTGATGTTTTCCTCGACAAAAATTTAAAACCCATCACACCCCGGTTGCCTGGGCCAAAGCGGATGATCAGCGCCTGGACAGCCTGATTGGACCAATACCGGCCTCTTCAGACTTTCTACCCCTTTCTAAGGGCTGGCCAACCGGATGCGGGCGTCGCCTCTTTATTTGCTATGCATGTAATTGACGCGACGCGTCGTTTGCCTTATGAAAGAAACTTAATAATCGCTCATCATTGGGAGACTCGACATGCTTTCCACTGTTCAGCCCCTCAAATTTCGGGGCACTGCGGAAAACTATCCCGGACGTCTGGAAGGCCAACGCGTTCAATTGGATTCTGAAATCACTAATCAAAGAGATTTTGAAACGCTATATCCGGGTATGAAGTTTGACGACACTTTTACAATAGTAACGGATTCCGGAAAGTTCCCTATTGCCAAAGGCTCCGAAATTACTCAAGTAAGGCTTGTCACTTTCCAGGCCCCCGACGGAAAACAAGGTATGAGCGCTGCGAGTCGCTTCAACGTCATACCATAGCCGTGAGGCCATGCGCCGACGCTTGCGATCGGCGCGACTCTATTTATAACCGCCCCGCCGGAACCACACGCCGCAGGACGGCAGGCAGCGCGGCGATGAGGGCTTCCACGTCGCTGTCGTCGTTCTCACGGCCTAAACTCACGCGAAGGGTCGCCGTGGCCTCGGCCTGGGTTTTACCCAGCGCCAGCACGGAGGCAGAAGGCGTCAGCGAGCCGCTATGACACGCTGAGCCGCTGGAAACGCCGATGCCGCGTAAATCCAGTTGCAGGGCCAAGGCTTCGCCTTCGAGCGGCGCATGACCCTCGCATAATAGCGAAAAATGCGCATTGCCCGGCAAACGCCGATGAAAATCCTCAGGACCGTTGAGAATCAGGCGGAAGCGGCTTTCTTGAAGCTCAATGCGCAGGCGCTCCAGCAGGCGACGCCCCAACGTGCGCAGGCGGCGGCTTTCGGCTGGCGCTTCTTCGCAGGCGTAATGCAGGGCAGTCGCAAACCCGACCGCCAGCGCCGGATTCTCCACCCCGGAGCGTCGGCCCTGTTGCTGACCGCCGCCCAACAGCAGGGGCGCAGGCGCGGGCGCGTCGTGACGGGCGAATAACCCGCCGACGCCTTTAGGGCCGTAGCACTTATGAGCGGAAAACGTCAGGTAATCGACCGGCAGGCGGGCCACATTCAGCGGCAGTTTGCCGACGGTCTGCGCGGCGTCCGCATGAAAGAGCGCGCCATGGCGATGCGCGACCTCGATTAGCTCGTCGAGCGGCTGCACCGTCCCGATTTCGTTATGACCGTGAATAATCGACACTAGGGCGGTATCGTCTCCCATCGCCTGCGCCAGCAGGTCGGGATGCACAAAGCCCTCGCGGTCAACCGGCGCATACGTCACGCGCCATCCCGCGCGCTCCAGCCAGCGCACAGGCTCGCGCACCGACGGATGCTCAATGGCAGTCGTCACCAGATGGCGCGGGCGTCCGCTGGCGCTCAGCGTTTCGGCCAGCCCGCGAATCGCCCAGTTATTGGCTTCCGTGGCGCCGCTGGTCAGGGTGATTTCATCGGGACGCGCGCCCAGACAATGGGCGATTTGCGCCAGCGCATTCTGAACCGCCGTGCGCGCGCCTTGCCCCGGCCCGTGCAGGCTTGCCGGATTGGCGAACCCGTGCGCGGCCGTTTGGGCGGTGGCGAGCCACGGCAACATTGCAGCCAGCGCGCGAGGGTCTAACGGCGCGCTGGCGGCGTTATCCAGATAGCGATAGGAGGGCGGCGCGTCAGTTGTCATCGGCGAGGAAGGCTCTGGCTCGGGGAGGGTTTGCAAAAACCCGTAAACTGGAGGGTTTGGCGCGACGGCGCCCGGTTCATTATAATAAAGAAGAGGGGAAACAGAGAGCGCGCAGACAGATAGAGAAATCGAGAAATAAAAATAGAGATAGAGATAGAGATAGAGATAGAGATAGAGATAGAGATAGAGATAGAGATAGAAAAAACAAGAAAGAGAAAGACGAGTGACGCGACGCATCGTAATCGCCATTGGCGGCAACGCGCTCTATGACAAAGAGGGCGGCAATAACCTGCATCCGGCGCAAGTGGAAATTATTTGCGACCATATCGTCAACGTCGTGCGCCAGGGCTATCTGCCGGTCATTACCTTCGGCAACGGTCCGCAGGTCGGCAACCTGCTCGATATGGCGGAAACCTCAGCGCGTCTGTTCACCTCGCGGGTGACGCTGGAAAGTTGCGTGGCCTGGACACAAGGCCAAATGGGCTATTGGCTTGCCAATACCCTCTCAACGCGCCTGATCCGCGCCGGACTCGACGCCACCGTGATGGCAACCATCACGTCTGTGGAAGTCTCGCCCGAGGATCCGGCTTTTGAGCATCCCAGTAAACCCATTGGCAAATTTATCACGCCGGAAGTCGCCCAGCGTCTGTACGAAGAACGCGGCTGGCACGTCGGCCCGGACTCCTGTCGCGGCTATCGCCGCCTCGTCCCGTCGCCGCGCCCCAAGGCGATTCTGGAACTCAAGGCCATTCAGACGCTCATTGAGCAAGGCGTTATCGTGCTGTGTTGCGGCGGCGGCGGCGTGCCGGTGGTGCGCGGCGACGACGGGCTGAAAGGCGTTGAAGCCGTCATCGACAAAGACTACGCCTCGTGTCTGCTGGCCGCCTCGCTGGGAATCGAGACGCTGGTGATTTGTACCGACGTCAGCCACGTCTATCTCGACTATGGTACGCCGCAGGCGCAAGCGCTCGGCCTGACATCGGTCGAGGATGCGCGCCGGTATCTGTCTCAGGGACAGTTTTCTTCGGGCAGTATGGGTCCCAAAGTCGAAGCCCTGCTGGATTATCTGGACGCAGGCGGCAAACAGGCCCTGATCACCAGTCTGGACGCCCTGTGCCAGGCCCTGGAAGGAAAAATCGGGACCCGTTTTACGCGCGCGGCGACGTCTGAAGTCATGTAAACGGCGTGAGACCCTCAGGCGTAAGCGTTTTTGGTTTTCTCATGCAAATATCGAAACAAATTGCCGCCCCTGCGGGAACTTTTTAAGCCGCGTTCGTCATAAGTCCCAGTAGGATGCGGCTGGCAAGATGGATTAGGCTCAGGTTTTCCATTCAAATCGCGCGTCAGCCGGGTCGGCGATGAATACGGATACTGGCTCTTGAGGTTATTAACTCTGATTCCCCCTGAATTTTTCAGCGAGATGAAATAGCTCAGGAGAATGCGCAGATGAGAAGAGTCGTGATGCAGGAACGCTCCTTGTCCCCCGTCGAAAAACTCACGCTGTGGCTGGCCAGTCTGGCGTTGATGGTCGGCGCCAGCGCCTCGGTCGTCCAGGGCGATCGCCCGCTTCCCAAAATTGTCGATTTACTCAAATTCAACGCCGATACGCCTCTTGCGCAATTGCATCAGGCGATTATCAGCGGCTTTACGCCTCCTGGCCTGTCGCTGTTTGTGCGCTAAGCGGGCCGAGCGTTTCGATTTTTCTTTCACTCATTTCAACAACACACAGTTCAACGACCCAACCAGCGGGGAAATCGGTTCCTTTCCCCGCCGGGTTGGGGCGTTGGCCGTTTTTTGTATGATGATTCTTTCATGAGTGCTGCCTTTTGGGGGCCGTTCCCGCCCCCAAACCCCCACCCTGTCTTTATTTGAGGGCTTCGCCCTCAAGGCCCGTTTTATTGCCTGCCTGCGTGTTTGAGGGCTTGGCCCTCAAGGCGGGTTTTATCGCCTGCCTGCGTGGCGCAGGGGCAGAAAATCTTCCGGGTTTTATGTTCCCCTCCTGATAATGGGGCGTTCCCGCCCCTAGGCCCCTGTCCTGTCTGTGTTTGAGGGCTTGGCCCTCAAGGCGGGTTTTTCCGCCTGCCTGCGTGGCGCAGGGGCAGAAAATCTTCCGGATTTTATGTCCCCCTCCTCATAATGGGGCGTTCCCGCCCCTAGGCCCCTGCCCTGTCTGTGTTTGAGGGCTGGGTCCTCAAGGCGGGTTTTTCCGCCTGCCTGCGTGGCGCAGGGGCAGAAAATCTTCCGGGTTTTATGCTCCCTCCTCATAATGGGGCGTTCCCGCCCCCGAGCCCCTGCCCTGTCTGTGTTTGAGGGCTGGGTCCTCAAGGCGGGTTTTATCGCCTGCCTGCGTGGCGCAGGGGGCAGAAAATCTTCCGGATTTTATGTCCCCCTCCTGATGATGGGGCGTTCCCGCCCCTAGGCCCCTGTCCTGTCTGTGTTTGAGGGCTTGGCCCTCAAGGCGGGTTTTTCCGCCTGCCTGCGTGGCGCAGGGGCAGAAAATCTTCCGGGTTTTATGTCCCCCCCTCCTGATGATGGGGCGTTCCCGCCCCGAGCCCCTGCCCTGTCTGTGTTTGAGGGCTTGGCCCTCAAGGCGGGTTTTTTCGCCTGCCCGCGTGGCGCAGGGGCAGAAAATCTTCCGGATTTTATGTCCCCCTCCTGATGATGGGGCGTTCCCGCCCCTAGGCCCCTGTCCTGTCTGTGTTTGAGGGCTTGGCCCTCAAGGCGGGTTTTTCCGCCTGCCTGCGTGGCAGGTTAGGGCGATTTTGGCAAAATCAGGGGCGCGGCGGCGGTGCGCGGCCTCCTCCAGATGGACGAGGCCTTGGCGGACGGTTCAAGTTTCAGCCCCGGCGCGCCGATGCTCTCTGTACAGATGTCGGCCTTTGACGTCGACGCCGAATGAGAGAGCGCGCCCGTTTATGAGCGGACCCTCGGCTTACGCCAAGCAAGCCCAGCACTACAAAGAGCAGGCGGTGACCACCGCCACGCCGGAAGAAATTTTAATCATGCTCTACGACGGCGCGATTCGCTTTCTCAATGCCGCGCGTAAAGGTCTCGAAACCGGCGATATCGAAAAATCGCATAACAACCTCATTAAAACCCAGCGCATTATTACCGAACTCATGTGCAGCCTGAATATCGAAATCGGCGGAGAAGCCGCCCAGAATCTGTACCGGCTGTACGATTATCTGCACTACCGGCTGGTAGAAGCCAACCTCAAAAAAGATGTTACGATGGTGGATGAAGTCCTCGGCCATATGCGCTCGCTGCGCGACACATGGCGCGAAGCCATCGAAATTGCGTTGCGCGAGCGGGCGGGCGCTCTGAACGCCTCTGCGCCGTTGGAAAGGGAAGCCAGTGAAGGACGACGCGACAGCGCCTGATGCGCCCCCCTCCCTGACGTCTGCCATGAGATCAGCGACGAGCAGCCTTCAGGCGGAATTCGAGCATCTGGAGCGGCTTTCCAACGCTCTGCTGAATGCGCTTGCGGCGGAAGACGTGCATCAAATCGCCCAGTTGCTGTTTCAGCGCGGCGAACGCATCCGCGCGATTCAGGCGTATGACCTGACTCAGCAGTCAGCGGACGTTCAGGCGTTTCTCAAGCAGAAAATGGACGCCGTGGAGTTCCTCGAACCTGCCATCCAGCTTAAAATCGGCGCCCTGACCCGAGCCTTCGCCGACAAGCTGAATCAGACCCGTGAGCAAAAATGGCTGGTCCGTCGTTACAAAACCGTCGACGACGATAGCGCGGCAGACGGCTCACGCGCATAAAATCGCAGATCGCCTCTGGCAATTGTAACAATTCCGCCTCCCTCTCTCCAGATTTCCGGCTTTCGGTCGAGTCCTTTCTGGACATACGAGAATTCACAGTGTTAAGAAGGAAGGCCCGGCAGATGATGATGCGAAACGCCCATGGTCGCTCCGCCATTGAAACTGGCGCCCTGACGGCGCTCATTGGACTGGCGGCAGTTCCGGCGATCCTGTTATTTTCGCAAAACTACGACGACAGCCTCCACCATGTCGGCAATGCGGCCGCCAACGCGCCCGTCCTGTCGTTATTGAACCGTCAAGCCGGCGACGGTCCGCCCGCCCTCTCGCGCAGCGAGCTGCCCTCTGCGCTGCCCAACGCGCCAGAGACCGGAATCAGCGCGAGCGTCGCCATGAACAGCCTTGCCCAGCAGGGCCCCGACCCCAGTCTGGCGACAGAGGGCATTGCCGCAAGAAGCGCGCCAGACCCGCTTCCCGCGATGGGCTCGGTGACCACCTCCGCCCAAGGTCAGGTCCTCAAGACGGCGGCTCCGGCGTCCTCTTTGACGCCGCTACCCGCCGATGCCTTGCCCGGTAGCGCGGCTGGCCAGCCGTATGGCGGGCAATCACAGGGATTGGAAACGCTCGCCGCGCAAATTGCCACGCTCGACCAGCAGATTGCCCAGAGCCCGCCTGCGACGCCGACTCAGGTCGCGCAACTGGAGTCACTGGTGACGCAATATTCGCGTCAATATGACGTCCTGTCGCAGAACCTGCCGCCCGACGCCCCGGTTCGCCAAGCGATGAAAGCGCGCGCCGATCAGGTTTACAGAAGCGCGCAGCGACATTATCCGCCGCCCTCGAAACGAAATCCTCAGCAAACGGCCTCAACTGCCTCTTCGGGTATGGTTGTCAGCGCTTCGAAACCCTTGCCGGTCGTCAGCGGCGCGGGGGGAAGTCCGCCCCTGCGCTAGCCAGAAAACAGTCGGCGTCCGTTACCGCTTTTGCGATAACAGGCGCGCGATATCGGTCAGGGCCGTCGAAACGCTTCGCCGGATCCATTGCCAGGCGTCACGGCATTGTGCCAGCGGCTTCAGTAGCACCTCGCGCTCATGAAATACCGCCGTGCGATGCTCGACGGGATAGGCGCTGAGCATATAGGGCGGCAAGTCGCGATTGTCTGCCAGAAAGGCCGCTATTTGCGACAACAGCGCGAGTTGCGCATCCATATAGAACATCTCGCCGCGTTGCTGGACTTCGTCGGCTTCAAAATGCAACAGCGCCTGATAGGCGGCATCCAGCGACGGGTCCGCGCCACTGGGCGCCGGCCAGCGATTAATTGCCTGACGCGCGGTCAGCGATTCTTCCACGGCCTGTTGCAGTAATCCTGCGCAGTCGCGACGCAATTGCGCAATATCAGGCGGCGGCGGGAGCAGGGACGGGGCCATGGCGAATCAGCAGTCTCCCGCGCTTAACCCACGCGCAGCGTCAGGCATTTACACGAGCCGCCGGATTTCAGAAATTCGCTCATGTCGAGACCGACCACGTTGAAGCCGCGCGCGCCCAGTATCTCGCGCAGGCGCGCCGACGGGCGGTTGAGAATCACGGCGTCGTCAATATTGACGGCATTGCAGGCGAAATCGGCGGCTTCTTCCGGCGTCACTTCAATTAACAGCTCTGGCGGAATATTGGCGCGCACGACGCTTTGCCCCCAGTCATCGAAGGCGCCGGGATAAAACAGCGTATGCCCCCCGCGAAGCGGACACAGGCAGACGTCGATATGATAAAAACGCGGATCGATTAATTCCAGCGACAGGACCGGCAGGCCCGTTTGCGCGGTAATCGCCGAGTGGGAGGCCAGCGCCGATCGGGTTTTATAGCCCGCAAACACCCGATCGCGCCAGATTAACGCATCGCCCGCGCCTTCAAAGTGAATACCCGGCGCCATGGTCGCCACGCGAAAGCCCTGTTCTTGAAACCATCGCTGGACATGCGGCTCTTCGCCCTGCCGCTCTGGGAACTTATAATGCGCGATGATGGCGCAGTCGCCGTAGACAAAAGCGGCGTTCGCCGTAAAAACGAGATCCGGCAAGCCCGCGACCGGCTGAAGACGCAGCGTTTGCGCGCCCGCCGCTTCGATGGCCTGGGCCAGCGCTTCCCATTGCTGACGGGCCATCGCCCCGTCGCACGCGCCGCCAACGCTCATCCACGGGTTGATGGCGTACTCAATGGTGAAATAATCCGGCGCGCACATCAGGACTTTAGGCGTTTGCGGCGCGCCCAGAGGCGATGCGCCGATTTTGAGGGGACTGGCCTCGCATGCCGCAGCCAGAGCGGCCCCGCGCCCCTGACGGCAATCGCTGGAGGGGAACGGCGTTTTGTCGAGATGCGGCTGGAGAGCGGCCACAATGGCTTCCAGCGCGGCGTTATCTGCGGCGGCGACCTCAATCGAGGCGAACGAAAACTCGCGCCGCGACTGACCAATGGTGAGCGCATTCAGGGCGTAATCGCCGCCCATGGCTTCAATCAGGTCGAGGACCTTGGCCAGGGTCAGCGAGTCAAGCAGATGGCCGCTGAGCGTCACTTCGCGGCGAACCGCAAACGCGGGATTAAACGCTGTCGTCATGCAGAGGGCTTCATCAGGGCGCTTATACGGGGGAGGTCTTGAAGGCAATGCGGGGCGTCGTTGCGAGAGACGCGCGGGGAGTTCCGTCATCGTCGCGCACGGCGGGCGCAGAATCAAGCCTTGGGCGAGGGCGTGCGACAGGCCGCGCCCTGACGGGTTCCGCGTCGGCGAAACACGGCGTCAATGGCGTTCATGACTTCCAGTTTACGCATCATCCAGCGCGGGGCGACCACGTGTTGATGATGCCCGTTGCCTGCCACGCGATGAATGACGCAGTGCGGGGGCAGGCGTTCAATGAAATCGCAGACGGTTTCAACGTATTCGGCTTGTTCCATGGGGCGCCAGCGGCCCTGGGCATATTCTTTTGCCAGTTGGGTCTTTTCCATCGCTACCAGCAAGTGAATCTTGACGCCGCGAACATCCAGCGCGGCCAGCGCATCCGCGCTCGCCATCATATCGGCATGGGATTCGCCGGGCAGGCCGAGAATTACATGGATTGTATGGTCGAGATCGCGCGCGCGCGTCATCTCATAGGCCTTGAGAAAGTCCGCATGCGTTTCGCAGCGATTCAGGCGCGCAAGCGTCGCGTCGTGAATGGTCTGCATGCCGTATTCGACAGAGATAGAGCGATCGGGGCGCTGGTATGAAGCGATTAAATCGAGCTTGTCCGCATCCACGCAATCGGGCCGCGTGGAAATAGCGAGCCCCATCACGTCAGGATGCGCCGCGAGCGCCTCGTCGTATAAAGCTTTCAGACGCGCAGCGGGGGCATAGGTGTTGGTATGCGACTGAAAATAAGCGATGAATTTTTCCGCGCCGAATCGCGCGCGCTGCCGCTCGATGTTTTGCTGAATCTGTGCCGTCAGGCTGTCGGCGGGATTCTGCGCGCGCGACGACGAGCCGGTCTCGTCGCAGAACGTGCAGCCGCCGCGACCCTTGGCCCCGTCAATATTAGGACAGGTGAAACCCGCGTCGAGCGTCACTTTGTAGATCTTGGCGCCGAACGTGTCTTGAAGATAGCGGCGATACGAGCGGTAATACGGCGTCGGCGCGTCCATCGGGACGTGGGCTCCAGCAACAGGGCGATGCTCATCACCATACACGAGAAACAGCCCGGCGCGCGAGAGCCAGAGGTCGCCAATTGCGCGCCGATGGCAAGCTCGTGCGTCCAGGGGATTGCGAGCGCGGGCGCAATCGCTACAATGCCGTTTGTATCGTTTTGTAAATACCCCGCCGTCGAACGCGTCGGCAATAGGGCATTGGGCGGAGCAGACGAGGTGACAGGCGGCATGTCGACAACGGATACGACGCATGGGGTTGAGCTGGAGCGCTACTGGAAATCATACGCCTCCGAGCCGCCCATTCCGGGGTTAGCCCCTTCAGATGAGGACGTGTCGGCGTCCATTACGCAGACCTGGACGGATCAGGCCATTAAGTGCTACCTCACCAGCGCCGATTGCGTTAATTGTTCGATTTTAAAGGGACGCTATTCGTTCCAGTGCCAGATGAACAAAGTTGTGCCCGCGCTGCTCACCGCGCTTGGAAAACCGGATGCGGCGCGCGTCCAGAAGCTTTTACCCTATCTGGAGCAGTATTAACGGTTGAGAGTGACGAAAATTCCCTACGAAAAGTAGATTCTTGCCGGCGATCCCCCTCGCCGGTTTTTTTTGTCTGTTTCTGCGACAATACGCGAAAGAGTTGTCCGCCTTCGCTTTTGGACGCCTGCTATGCCTGCGGAGCCCGAGTTTCTGCATACCCAGACGCTGATTATCGGCAGCGGCATTTCTGGCTTGTTTCTGGCGCTCAAGCTGGCCGCTGCGGGCCGTCGCTCGCTGATTGTCTCCAAAAACGCGCTGGGCGAAAACAACTCGCGGTACGCGCAAGGCGGCATTGCGGCGTTTTTCGCCGACAACGCTGACGATTCGCTGGATCTGCACGTGCGCGACACGCTCGCCGCCGGCGCAGGCCTGTGCGACCCGCTCGCCGTGCGCGAAATTCTCGCCGACGGGGCGGACGCCATCGCCGATTTACTCTCGCTGGGCGTGCCGTTTGACGCCGACGCCGAGGGCAGGCTCGAACTCACGCTGGAAGGCGGTCACAGCGCGCGCCGCATTATTCACGCGGGCGGCGACGCGACGGGTCAGCAAGTGGAAATGACCCTCATCGATCGCGTCCGCGAGCATCCGCTGATTGAGGCGCTGGCTTTTTGCGAGGCCACGGCCCTGCTGTCGGACGGACGCCGCTGCTACGGCTGCGACGCCCACGATTTTGAGAATCAACGCTCGTACCGAATCTTCGCCGACGCGGTCGTTCTGGCCACCGGCGGCGGCGGTCGGCTTTACAGTCGCTCGACGAATCCGCCGGGCGCAACCGGCAACGGCTTCTGGCTGGCCTATCAGGCGGGCGCTGAGCTGCGCGATATGGAATTCGTACAGTTTCACCCGACGGCATTCTATCAGGACGGACAGGCGCGCTTTCTGATCAGCGAAGCCCTGCGCGGAGAAGGCGGTATTTTACGCAACGCGCTTGGGGAGGCCTTCGCCAGGCGCTATCACCCGGCAGGCGAGCTGGCGCCGCGCGATGTCGTGACGCGCGCCATTTTCGAGGAGATTCATCGTCAGGAAGGCCGACCCCAGGCCAGCGACCGCGTGTTTCTGGACATGACGCATCTGCCGCCCGACTTACTGGAAAAACGCTTTCCGTCGATCCTGAAAGCCTGTCTGGGCTTTGGCGTGGACCTGCGCACCGAGTGGATTCCCGTCGCACCGGCGGCGCATTACATGATGGGCGGCGCGCGGGTCGATTTAACGTCAGGCCGCAGCGACGTCGACGGCCTCTACGTCGTAGGAGAAAGCGTCTGGACGGGCCTGCACGGCGCCAACCGCCTTGCAAGCAACTCGCTGCTCGAGTGCCTGGTGATCTCGCGATCAGCCGCCCGGGCGATTCTAGCCGAATCCCCCGCCGCAGCGGGCGTCTTATCAGAAAAATCTCACTTGTCGCTGGACTTGCCGCCAATGACCGCGCCGACGTTTGAGACGCCCGCTGAACTGCCGGACCGTCTGGCGACCCTGCATCGCCTGATGTGGGAAGGCGTTGGCGTGATTCGCCACGAGGCCGGTTTGCGCGAAGCCCTCGCCCAGATTGACGCGCTCACCCGGCAGGCTGAAGAAGCGCAATATGAGCGCTTTATTCCGCTGGGGGCCGATTATACCCATCAGTTAGGCGTCTGCCGACTCATTACGGAAGCCGCGCTGGCCCGCCGCGAGAGTCGCGGGGCGCATTACCGCGCCGATTACCCCGACACCGAGGCGACGGCGCGCCACAGCCGACAGGCGAAAAATGGCGCGATCGCCATGGCGGCCGTCCCGGTATGACGCGGCGAAATCTGGTCTGAGGTCTGCTTATATGAACAACGGCATCGATCGCGCGCTCCTGCTGGAGCCCCTCGTCCGTGGGGCGCTTCTGGAAGATTTGGCGCAAGGCGATATCACCACGGATAACCTGCCCGCGCTGGCCGCTCAGCAGGCGCAGGCCACAGCGCGCGCCCGTCAGCCGTTGACTGTGTCCGGCTTGCAGACCGCTGCGCTGGCCTTTACCCTGACCGATGCGCGCCTGTGCGTCGAGCCCTTGTGCGCCGACGGCGATACGTTGGCAGCCGGGGCGGCGCTCCTGAGGGTGTCAGGTCCCGCCTGCGGGATTCTGCGCGCCGAGCGCACCGCGCTGAATTTTCTGCAACACCTGTGCGGCGTGGCCACGCGCACCCGACAGTTTGCCGATGCGCTCGCTGGCACGGGCGCCCGTATTGCCGATACGCGAAAAACCACCCCCGGCCTGCGTCTGCTGGAAAAACAAGCCGTCATCGACGGCGGCGGCGCCCCGCATCGGTACCATCTGGGAATGGCCGCCATGCTGAAAGATAATCACATTGCCGCTTGCGGCGGCATTGCCTCTGCCGTGGCCGCCTTGCGCGCGCGATTATCGCATCTGGCGAAGATCGAGGTCGAGGCCGACACGCTGGCCCAGGCCCGCGAGGCGCTCGAAGCGGGCGCCGACGCGATTCTACTGGATAACATGTCGCTGGAGGCCTTGCGCGAGGCGGTCGCGATGATTGGCGATCGCGCCATTGTCGAGGCCAGCGGCGGCATCACGCTGGAGAACGCGCGCGCGGTGGCGCAAACCGGCGTGCGCCTTATCTCCACCAGCGCGCTCACATTGGGCGCGCCGGCGGTCGATATCGGCCTGGACTGGGGCTAGTTCTCGCCCTCAATCCGAACATTCGCCGGGGGAGCCAGGGGCTCGTCTAAACACACGCGAAACGCAGGCGTTTGTTTGTTGTCGCCTTCAGCGTCTTCGCTGATGAGAATAACCCCACTTCTCGGGCGTTGATCAAAATTCTCAGGGGATTTCCACTGGCTGGCGTCCGTGGGGATAAGGCCGGCAAAGGCGCCTTTATCAGGCGCGCCCGTCGGCTGAAAACTGATTTCTGAAACCGATGGCCATTGGGTATTGGGAGCATAGTGACGGACGGTCTCCAGACGAACCGCCAGCGTTTGTCCCGGATCCTGCTTGCCGTTGCGGCCAACGCCTGAGAGATTGCCTTCATACGTGGCGATATCTCCCGACGGTTTGTTGTCGGGACCGGCAAGAACCGTCGTGCCAACCCATGGGGCCTTCAATTCCACCCCCCGTTTTTTGAGCAAATAATTGACCCCTGCGGCGTCAACGCCCATGCGCTCAGCCAGCAGCTCTAATAAAGCTCGATTTTCCGGAGTGGGGGCGACTTCCAGTTTGACGTTTTTGCTGGTCAGAGCAGGCCGACCATTCTCTTCAGTCTTGCGAATAGCGGCCTTGATGACGCTCACATCCCCGCAGACGGCGCCGGACGGGTCGGCGGCGACGCTGGGAATGGGGGCAGTTAAAGCCAGCGCCAACGCGGCAGCCTTCGCGGTTTGGTGAGCGCGGCTCTGTTGCGCGCCAAAATGAACAGGGGATATCGTCATGAGGGTAAAATCTCCACAGTCGGGTTGGGGATCCCCAGCGCAACCGCAGGCGGCGCGTACTGAGACGGCAAGCGCCCCGCGAGCTGGGGGAGTCGTGTCATAAAGATTATGTCTCAAACCGCCAAGGCAAATCAAGCAGAGCTTCTTCAATTGTAGTAGATAATCGCCTGCGCAGACAAAACGCCGCCTTCAAGCGAAGCGCGGCGTTTCAATCGAGATAGACGGGTTAGTAGTATTTATAAACGCATACCGGAACACCGGGGTTAGGGGAATTCTCCGTTTCTTCCGTGCCGGGGATATGGATGGATTTGTCTCCATCCACATTGAACACGATTCTAACGTCTTGCTGATCCATCCCGGTGGTTGGCGCTAAGACCGTATCTGGAAGGCCAGGGAATTTCACGAATGCTTTCCGTAAAACAGGAATTTCCCGTGTGGCGCCATAGTCTACATAATCATAAACTAAGGAAACTTCTGTACCTGGGACTCCATAGACTGGAGTGCCGAGCTTGCCGTCATTTCTTTTGGGAGAAAAGCTGAATTTCCCGTAATGATGAGCTTCTTTCCAGAGAGGGGCGTTTTCGGTTGGCCGTTGATCAGTCCCGGTATACTCCCCACTATATTGTCCGGCTTTAAAGGCATCTGTAATGTCTTTTCCCGTGACGTTAAGGCCATCGATTCTATTAATGGCCTCAGCAATCTTGTTCACCACTTCATCCCCTTCGGGGGTATTGGGCTTTATTAAGGGGAGAACTCCCTTGTAGGCATATTTGCTTCCGGCGGGTTGTTCAAACAAGGTGGTGGGGCCGAGTTTAAACGTAGCGCACGTGACATTGGGATCTACAGACTGCGCCGCGGAAGGCCCTGCCGCTGCCGACAACGCGCCCGCAAGGGCCGCCGCCTGCATCCTGCGATTCTTTTGGGAAGCCTGTCTCGCGCCAAAATGAGGGGGAATACTGACATCCATGATTGTTATCTCCACATCGCTACATCAAATAAGAGGGCCGGGCCATCGCACGGCAATGCCGCGCGTCACGCAAATCCGGCGGATACACGCCGGATAGGAAACGTGTATCTTCGTGTCCGCCTCAGTATGTGACGCTTATCGTAGACAAGTCAAGTGCGACGCGCGTCGCCTGTAGAATTGTTACGCTTAGCCCATCAGCAGCCCATGGCGGGCCAGCTTGGCGGTCAGAATCAGCGGGTTGCCGTCGCGAAAATAAACCGAATGGCGCGGAATCGCATAGGGCGAATCCGTCGAGGTCCAGCGGCGCTTCTCGGTGGTGAAGGCCATGCGGTAAGGGGTTTTCGCCATAAAGTCCAGCACCTCGGGCGACACGTCTCCCCACGGATACGCAAACACCGGCGCAAAGGACTCGCCCAGTTCGGCGCTCAGGCGCGCGTAAGACTGGTTCAGCTCTTCGTCAAGCGCGTCTTCCTGTAACGATGGCAAGGAGCGGTGCAGCAAGCCATGACTGCCAAAGGTAATGACCTGAGATTCGCCCAGCGAGCGCATTTGTTCAAACGTCATCAGGCGATCGCGCTGCGAATCGGGCACATGGCCCTGATCCCAATCGTTGGAACCGCCGGGCTTTCCGGCCAGGACAAAGAGCAGCGCCGGGCAGTTGAGGGCTTGGAGAACCGGCAAGGCGTGACGCGCGAGATTCTCGTAGCCGTCGTCAAAGGTAATCATGGCGCTTTTGGGGCCGAGGGCTTCGGGAGACGCGGCCTGCAGCGCCTCGCCGATGGAAACGAAGCGGAATCCCAGCATGCGCAGCGTGCGGATGAACCACGCCAGCCCTTGCGGCGTAATGGTGATATGGCGTCGCTCGGGCCGTGCCGCGACGGGTTCGACGTAATGGAAGTTAAACAGCAGCATGGGAAATCGCCTTCAGAGCGTCGGCAGATCCGGCAGAAGGCTGCCAGATGGCGTTCAATTGCGCCAGTCGGGTTTTCCACCACGGGGCCAGGGCCAGACGAAGGACCGTCTGAGCGCAAAGTCTCGCGGCGCTTAGCGCATTGATGCCAGTCATCATCGTGATCAACGCCAGTCGGCCTTTTTTGTCCGCTCTCAAGAGAGAGCGATCCACGCGGGGGTAAAAGCGACGAGCGTAGTCCATGTAACCGTACATGAGGAATCGATACAAGAGATTTTTTGCCTGAACGCGCCGCAGCCGCTCCAGACGCTCCTCGCTCAGCGCGCCTTGCAGCGCGGAGACGATCGAGAACTCCGCGTCGATGGCGGCGTCATAATCGGCCAGCACGCGGCGACACCGGCCCGACATCGCCTGACGATACAGCGTCAGCCGCTGTTGCGTGGGAAACGCGGGGAAATCGCGGCAGGCGCGGATAAAAAACGAGCGATCCTCGTGATAGCAATCTTTCGAGAAGCCGCCCCCGGCCTCATATACCTGCCGATGAATCAAGGCCGTACTGGGCAGCATGACGCTCTCGTTGTTGAGAATCGTCTCCAGCGCATCGCCGCTGGCCGTGAATGAGGGAGACAGGTTAATCAGGCGATCGGCGTCGTCAACGCCGTAATAGCGACTATAGACAATGCAAAGCGGCTGGCCGTGCTGTTCGACAGTCTGCATCTCGACGGCGAGCTTTTCGGGCAGCCAGCGATCGTCGGCGTCGATAAACGCGATGTACTCGCCCCGCGCCTGCGAAAACCCGTTATTTCGCGCAAAGGCGACGCCCTGATTGTCTTGCCGAATCACGCGCAGGCGCGGATCGGCGATCGCGGCCAGACGCTGGGCGGTCGCGTCCGTCGAGCCGTCATCGACGACAATCAGTTCCAGATGCGCGTATGTCTGCGTCAGCACCGAGCGGACGACCTGGGTGATAGTCGCCTCGCCCTGATACACAGGTAAAATCACCGACACCAGCGGCGGCGCGGCGTCAGGGGCGGCGGACGGGTTCACAGCGCAAGACATTATGCAGCCCTCTCGCAAGGCATCGCGGTACGCCTCATGGACAGACCGATCGATCGCGACGCAGAATAGAGTCGTACAAGGCTTCCACGCGGTCAACCATGACCGACAGGGAGAATCCCTCGGCGCGCTGTTGCAAACGCGCCCGGAGCGCCTCGATCTCGGCGCCAGACAAGGCGAGAATCTGACAAACAGCGTCAAACAGGGCCGCCTCGTCGTCGGGCGCGACCAGAAGCGCGCTCAAATCCGGGGCGTCGCCGATGATTTCGGGCAGGCCGCCGACTGCGTAGACGACCGGCGGCGATCCGGCAGCCATCGCTTCCAGCGCGCCCAATCCAAAGCCTTCCATCAGCGGCGTGAAGACCGTGGCCGCTGAGCGCGCCAACAAAGCGGGCACGTCATCGCAAAATCCAAGCAGGCGGAAGCGATCGGCAAACGGGCTCGCCTGAACCGCCCGCGCGACCTCCTCTGACAACGGCCCTTCGCCCGCCAGCGGAAAAAACAGCGGCTGCTCAGCAAAAGCCGCGCACAAGCGCTCGGCCAGCCGAACATAGGCCAGCGGATTCTTATTCGCGTCGAGGCGATTCAAAAAGCTGATGCAGCGCGCATTGGCCGGAATCTGCCAGCGAGATTCAAACGCCGCCACGCGCGCCGCCAGATTCGGCGGATAAAACGCCTCCAGCGTCACGCCATTGGGCAGAATCATGCCGCGATCGGCGCTCGACAGATAGCCTTCACGCGCGAGGCGATCGCGTTCGGCGCGGCTGACGACGCAAAACGCGTCCAGCCGATCCACGCTAAAGCGAAATCCTGCGCGGATTGCCCGCTTAAACGCGCGCGTTACCGCATGAGGCGTTTGCTCCAGGCTATAGAGCTTTTCGTAGCCATGAAACGTATACGCCGTGGGCAGCCCCAAGGCCTTAAACAGCAGATTCTCAATCTGGCCGATATGCACATGCGCCGCCTGCGGCTTCTCGCGGCGAATGAGGCGCGCAAGCTGCGTCATACTCGCCAGATCCAGCGCGCGATAGTTGGGCTTGGCAAAGAGCGCCGCCGTTTGGATGCCGCATACGCGTACGCCCTGCGATTGTAGACGCCTCAAAAACGGTCCGTCCGCCGTACAGGCGACCAGAGGCTCATAGCGTCCGCGCGCCTTCAGGGCAAGCGTCAGTTGCTCGATGTGGCGTTCAATGCCGCCCTGCGCGCCAAAATCTGGGTAGTAATGCAAGATGCGAACGGGCGAGGACACCGGGCGAGATTCCTTAAGAAGCCGACGCTTTCCATTGTACCGGCCACCCCTTTCTGCCGCACCACCCGCCCTCATGAGATTTCATCCCCGGCGCGACCCCAGCGCCCGCGCGACGAACGAGGCCGTTTAGCCTTCCAGATAAACTGTCGAGGCGCGCGCATCCGGGAAACCCGCGTCCCAGTCCGCCAGCAGACGCTCAAAGACCGGCTGCGGTTCGACGCACATGGCGGCAACGTCTGCGCGCGAGAAGAATCCCAGCTCGTTGAGATTCTCCTCGCGCGTCATTGCCAGCGCGCCGCCGCAGAGGTCGGCCAGAAAGAACGCGTCCAGCGCGGGCCGCTGCGGATGGCGAAAATCCCGCAGATACAGCAGGCGCCGCACCGAGATGATCAGCCCCGTTTCTTCGCGCAGCTCGCGGATGACGCAAGCCGCCAGACTTTCTCCCGGCTCCAGCGTGCCGCCCGGCAACACCCAGAACGGGCGATCGTTCTGGCGCGCCAATAACAGCCGGTCGTCCTGAATCAGCGCCGCTGCGGCCCGGACCTTGATTCTGGCTTCGCCCACTAGCGCGCCTGACCTTCACCCGTGGCGGCGTCGGCCTGCGGCTGAATCCAGATGGATTCCAGATTATGCTCAATCCCGCCCAGCGGCGTGGGCCGGACGTTCTGGAGCCGATCGCGCACGGCGATAAAGCGATACGGCGACACCAGATAAATAAACGGGACCTGATCGGCGACGATTTGCTGATAGCGGTTGTAAATGGATTTTCGCTCTGCGGGATCGATGGTCTGCGCGCCTTTTTCAAACAGGTCGTCGATTTCTTTTTCCCACGGGAAGCGGTCGGCGAGGTCAATTTTGCCGGTTTTCGGGTTCTTGATGCGCTGATTAAACATGTGCAGGGCCCCGTCGCTGCGCCAGACGTTGACGCCATCGTGCGGCTCCAGCGGACTGCCGCCGCCCAGCCCCAGAATCACCGCATCCCACTGGCCGGAATCCAGTCGGGTGGTCAGCACGTTGAAATCAATCGGTTTTAACTGCGCCTGAATGCCTAATTCCGCCAGATCGCCCACGATGCTGTTGCCCATGGCCTCGCGCAGCTCGTTGCCGACGTTGGTGATCAGCTCAAAGACGACCGGATGATTCTGCGCGTCTTGCAGCTTGCCCGACGCATCCCAGTGGAATCCGGCGGATTGCAGCAATTGCCGGGCCTTTTGGAGATCCTGCGGGTGGCCTTGCGCGAGCGTTTCGTTGAGAAAAGGCGAGGCGAGCGATTCGGCCGTAAATGACGGCTGCGCCAATCCCTTAAAGATATTACTGGCGATATCGCTGCGATTAATCGCCCAGTCAACGGCCTGGCGAAACCCCTGTTGCGCAAACCAGCGCGCGCGAACGGGATCGTTCGCCGGGCGGCCGGTCGTGGGATCGGGCCGCGCGCTGAGGTTGAACATCAGAAACTGCTTGCCTTCGCTGGGGCCCAGATTGTACATCGTAAAGCCGGGGCGTTTTAAGCGGCGCACATGGGCGACATACTGCGGATCCACCCCGTAGACGTCCATCTTGCCCTGCTCAAAGCTCAGGACGAGGTTGTTGCTGTCTGAGACAAAACTGGTGACATAGCGCTCAAGATAAGGCAGCGGCGCACCATTGGCGTCACGCATAGCGAAATACGGATTCCGCTTGAACGTCACGCGCTGCATACTGGGCTCGTAGCGCTCCAGCACCCACATGCCCGACGAAATAAAGCGTTCCGGATGCTGGGCGGCCTCGTCGTTGCCCCATGCGGCGTTAAAGGCCTTTTCGCCGCCCTTGCGCACAATCGGGCCAAAGTAATGCTCGGGCGCGATTTCATAGCCGAGTCGGCGGATAAACGGCGCAAAGGGTTTCGCGGTCTTAAACTCAATCGTCAGCGGATCAATCGCCCGGACTTCGGGGAATTTGCCTTCGAGCATCACCAGATCGCGCAAGCTCGCGTTGCCCAGACCCGGGCGGATGATCTCGTTCCAGGTAAAAACCACGTCGCTCGATGTGAGCGGCTTGCCGTCCGACCAGCGCAGCCCTTTGCGCAGGGTGACGCGATACGTGAGGCGATCGGGCAGGGTCTCGACCGACTTGGCCAGCCACGGAATCACGCCGCCGCTGCCGGGATCGATGGTAATAAGCCCCGACGTGATCTTGGCGCCCATGCTCGAGGACGTGCCGTCTTTGCTGACCCACGGATTAAACGTCTTGGGGCCGTTGCCGATCGACGCGTCCAGAAACGTCCCGCCCGGCTGGCCCACGGGATCGCGTGAAATCAGATATTCGACGCCTGCGATTTCGCGAATGGCGTACAGGCCGAAGGCCTCCTGCTTGAGGGGAATCTCAACGATGGGACGATCGATTGACACGCTGACGCGCGGCGACGCGTCGGGGGCGGTCTCTTGTTGAGGCGGCTTGCAAGCGGCCAGCGTCAGGGGCAGGGCGAGCGTCAGGGCCAGCAGTCCCGCCATGAAGGGGGGGGCGGGGGGCGCACATGCTTTCATCAGGACCGTCCTCTCTCTTGGATATTTTTCTGGGGGCTTGTTCTGGCGAGATTGTCTGCTCTGTGGATCGTCTTTCAGGGCCGTTATTATAATCCTGAGACGTCGCCAATGACAATCCATTCGCGCCCGCCGCGTTTATTGATCCGGCATGGCCCTGACGCTCACTCTGACGCAGCGCCCCTCGCCGAACGCAACAACGGTTGTAACCTGATGCCGATTTCCCCGCTGATGGGCGCCGCTTGCTCCGCGCCCCGATTTGGACATAACGATCTGGCGCCGACGCCTGTCCGGCATCGTCCGGCGGCAGAGCGCCTCAATTCCGCGACGCCCGCTCGCCGCTTGTGGCGACGCCTGTGGGATGCCGCCATCCGCTGGACGCGTCAGACGCTGGGCCTTTCGTCAGAAACCCGGGGCCAGATTCAGGCGAAAATGCGTCATCTGCATCAAGAGCTGACGCTGACGCGTCATGCCCTCAGCGAAACCAATATGCTGCTGGATTCCATGCGCGACGACTGCTTCGAGCGCCGCATGGCCGCCGATTCGATACAGGCGCTTCGCCTTAAGCGTTTGAAGCAGGCGCTTTCGCAGGCTCCGGCCTCGGACGATGGTCTTCCGCCCGCCAACGGCAAAAAAGCGCCCGGCGCCGAAGCGTCGCTGCGCATACTGACGCCTTCTACGCTCAATGCCGCGCCGCAAGCGACGTTTGAAAGCCCGGCCTTTGGCTTTAAACTGCTGGCGGCCGGGCAAACAGGCGATTTGACGATTCAGGGCCGTCCGACCGCGTATCAATCCACTCTCCAGCCGGAGTCTTCTCCGCAATGCGCGCTGGAGCGTCTGTCCTTCTGGACGAAAACCGACGCCGACGTCGCCGACACGCCGGGCCCTGACGCGCCGTTTACCGAACGCGACTTCTCCAACCTGATTCGCCATGAGAATATCCTCGGCTCGCTGAGCGATCAAGAGCTGGTGGACGTCATTCAGACGTTGCGCCCGATATGGGAGACCCGCACGGCAGGCGGCGCATCTGCCACATTATCGCGAGACCCGCAACTGGCGGAATTTAACGCCGATCGCAGCGCCGCGCGCCTGCTGCTGAAAGGCGCCCTCTCGCTGGCGGAGAGCCGCCGTCTGGGAATGCCCTTTGAAGCCGGGCTCCTGGCCGATGCCGGCTTTAACGGCGACGACGACGCGCAAAACGCCCGCCAGACGCTTGCCAAAGAAGGCTTCGCTCTCTGCGCGCCGGGATTCCATGCGTTGGGCATGCCTGCTGCACAGACCTTCTGGCGCGATCGACTCGCGCGTCAGGCCGTCACGCCGACGCAGGAAGAAGAATTGCAATTGAGGCTTCTCAAATCGCTGGCGGCCTTTTACGCCCAGGGCCGCCATGTCGCGCCGCCCGCAGAGGCTGGCGCTGAAGAAACGGCCATCCGCCAGACCCCGATCCGCCTCTATACGCCTCAACGCGAACAGGATCCCGTCTCGGCTCTTGAAGAAACCGCCGCCGGTCGCAGCGTTATCTGGCTGGCGCGTCCGCTGATGCGTGCGGAATGCTTCGACGAAGCCGCCTCCAACGTGATAATGCGCCTCTCACAACGGGCTTCGCAACAAAAAGGCCGCCCACGGGCCAATGGCGTTTATCAGGCGCATCTGGAAGACGCTCTGCAGGGCCTGCGAAGCTGGGTGTCACAGATGCAGGGCGCGTTGGCCGGGCATTCCGCGCATTGGGCGCAACATCAGCGCTTGTCTGACTATCGGCTGCTATGGCGCCGTCTGGCCGACGATTGAAGATCCCCACTCGCGCGACCGATACGGATCGCAAGAAGGCGACCGTCCTGTCGCAACGTCTGAGGCGAACGTCTCAAGGACGAAATCTGGTCTAAAATAGAAGCGTCGGGCGGCCCTCTGGAGTTTTGAGCCCCTTTGCGCCCTGAGACCCCGCGTGAACCAGAAGGCTCCTGAATGCCGCCGTTCAAAAATCATTACGCCACCCTCGACTTGCCCGCCTTCTCGGGCGAAGAAGCCGTGAAATCTGCCTATCGACGTCTGGCGCGCAAGTTTCACCCGGATCTGAATAACGGCGATAAAAGCGCCGAGGAACGATTCAAGGCCATCAACGAGGCCTACGAAACGCTCAGCTCGCCCGATAAGCGCATCAAGTACGACGCCGCGCTGGAACTCACGCTGAAACGTCGCGCCCCTGAAACGCCGCCGCCTCCCAAAGCCGCCGAGAAAAAACAGCCGCCCCCCCCGCCGCCGCCTCAGGCGGCAAAAAAGCCGCCGCCGTCTTCCTCTTCTTCTGCGTCCTCCTCTTCGGGATCATCTAAAGAAAAGGCCGACACGCACACGGTCGGCATTAACGAACTCTTCGAGAACTTCCTGAAGAAGGCCGCCGCTCCGCCGCCGCAAGCCAAAGCCCCCAGGTCCTCGCGCCCCGCCGCAGAGCCCCGGCGCGGCGAGGATATTTCTGTCGAGACGCCGATTTTTCCGCACGAGGCCGAAAGCGGCGTGATCAAACCGGTGCATGCCCAACACGTCGAAACCTGCCGCCGATGCAGCGGCACCGGCAAGCTCAACGGCGTGAGCTGCCCGGCCTGCGGCGGCGAAAAATCCGTTTCGCGCACGCAAAAGCTCGAGGTTCGCATCCCGCCGGGGGTAAAAACCGGCTCCAAGGTCCGCGTCGCCGGTGAAGGCGGCAAGGGCCGCGACGGCGGCGAAAACGGCGATCTTTATCTAATCATCAAAGTCACAGCCGACCCCGGACTGCGCGTCGAGGGCGCGGATGTCTACTACACGCTGTCTCTCAGCATTCCCCAGGCGGTGCTGGGCGCAGAAATCGATGTTCCGACGCTGGACGGGCTGGTAAAGCTTTCTATTCCGCCGCGCACGCCGCACGGCAAAACGCTGCGCATGAAGGGCCGAGGCGCGCCTAACAGCGGCGGGCGCGGCGATCAGCTCGTCACCATTGCGATTGCCATGCCCGAGAAACTCTCGCCCAAGGCGCTCGCCTTATATCAGGCGCTGGCCGACCTGCGCGACGGCTAAGCCCTGCTTCTGAGCTTAAATATAGCCGTAGGCGTCTTCCGTCGACGCGGCGTCGTCCTGAGTCGCCTTGCTTTCGGCGGCGTTCCAGCTCACGCCCAGAGCCAGCAGCGTCAGGGCAATCACGCCAATCCCCGCCAGATTAAGCCCGCTCAGCGACACGGCGGCGATTTTAAAGCCCAGCCGCTGCCGGGGCCGAAACAGACTCCAGACGCCCAGCCCCAGGCCGAGTAACGTCAAGCTGAACGCAGAGGGCAGGCACACGATGGCAAAAAACAGCGCCCACCCGGATTCTTTCACCATCAGCAGCATGACCACGAGCATAAACGTGAGCAGCCCGGTATTGGCCGCAAGGCATCCAATTCCCAGGCTGAGCATCCCCAAGCGCGAATGCCGGGGCGCGTCGGCCACCACGCCCAGCGACGGCGCGCGCGAAGCGGCGGTATATCCGGGATCTGAAATCGACGGGGGGATCGATTGAGGGGCTGCCATGATGCTCCGCCTGTCTCCGTAAGGGCGCTCTCTGCTAGCCTGTCGACAGGAGGCCCTCAAACTTGAGCGGCGTCCATCATCCCCCGTAGCGGCGTTCCCGGCGGGCGTAGGCCAGCAGCGCGCGATTCAATTCCACCGGCGAGAAATCGGGCCACAGCGCCTCACTCGCGTAGAATTCGGCATAAGCGGCCTGCCAGAGCAAAAAATTACTCAGCCGGGATTCTCCCGCCGTGCGGATGACGAGATCCGGGTCCGGCGCCCCGGCCGTGGTAAGCGCCGCGCTCAGGTCGTCTTCGCCGATGACTTGCGGCGACAGCTCGCCTTGCGCCGCGCGTTGGGCCAGCGCGCGAGCGGCGGCGACGATTTCCGCGCGTCCGCCGTAGTTGACGGCCACTTGCAGCAACAGCCCATTGTTCTGCCCGGTTTTGGCCTCACTGGCGCGCATCGCATCGCCCAGATCGGGCGAAAAGGCCGCCAGATCGCCGATAAAGCGTAATCTCACGTTCTGCGTCGCCAGACGATCGACTTCTGCCGCAATGGTCTTCAAAAAGAGGCCCATCAAGCCGGAGACTTCCTGCGGGTCGCGGCGCCAGTTTTCGGTGGAAAACGCATAGGCCGTCAGCGCCTGCAATCCGACGGCGCCCGCATGCTCAACGATGCGCTTAAAAGCCAGAACGCCTTCGCCATGCCCGGCCAGCGTCGGCAAATGGCGGCGCTTGGCCCATCGTCGATTCCCATCCATAATGACGGCGACGTGGCGAATATTCAGGGCGGCTGTCAGCCGGGTCATCGCCTCAACAGAGAGCGCCTCAGGGTCCTTCCAGAAGGCGTCTTCCAGAGGCGGCGACAAATTCAGGGGCGATTGGGCGGGCATGCGACAGGGGGCTCCATCCGGGTTTAAAATCCGGTCAACTATCATCGCGTTAAAAACAGGGGACAGGCGGCTATTATAGCCAAAATGCGCGCGTAAGGCCGCCGCTTTGACACGCACGATTGCCTATGTATGATAGTAAGCTCGACCTGACCTGTGGAGACGCTCTGTTTTATGAAAGTGATTCTGACCAAAGACGTAGACGCCCTGGGCGATAGCGGCGACGTGCTGGCGGTAGCCGACGGTTACGCCCGCAATTATCTCTTCCCCAAAAAACTGGCCATCGTCGCCACCGAAGGGTCGATGAAAGACTTGCAGGCCCGCATTGAGCGCATCCGCGCCAAGGCCGAGAAAAAGCAGAAAGAAGATCAACACAAGGCCGACATCGTTACCGCCATCGAAACCATCGCGCTGGAAGCCAACGCCAGCGACACCGGCAAGCTCTACGGCGCGATTACCACCAAAGAGTTATCGCGCATCCTGCACGAAAAGTCTGGCCTGCTGGTTGAGCGCAAACAGCTCAACGTCAACGCCCCCATTAATCGCGTGGGCGAATACACGCTGTACGTCAAGTTTTCTTCTAAGGTCAGCGCATCGGTCGCCGTCGTGGTGCGTCCCATCGCCAGCGCCGAGCCGCCTGCCCCGGCTCTCTACAACGAAGCCGATTACGCCGATCAGGACGACGATCGCTAGACGCGCGCCGCTGTTAAGAGCCTCATAAGCCCCCGATCGCGCAGTCGTCTGCCCCTAAACCAGCCCCGGCTGAAGCTTTTGCAAGCGCTGGCGAAAAGGCGCGGCTTTCTCGCTCTGGCCCTGCGACTCGTATAAAGCCGCCAATTGCGTCAGCGCGTTGAGATAGCCATCTTTATCGCGCAGCTCCTGAGCGTATTTCAGCGATTGCCGAAAGGCCCCGGCGGCCTGCGTCGTCTCGTTCTGCAAGCGATACGCTTCGCCCAGATTACTGTAGATATCGGGCAATAAATGGGGATCGCCCTGTTGCGAAGACGTATTGGCGTTGGCGGCGTCCTTGAACTGGGCGATCGCCTCGACCAGTCGGCCTTGCCGCACGCTGACCATCCCGGCGTCGTTGAGAATGCGGCCCGTGAGTTTTCCGTTGCCCGATTCGCGCGAGGGGGCAAGCGCGCCCGCGTAATAGCTGGCCGCCTGCGCCAGTTCGTTGCGATCATCGTGAATCGCCCCGATCGCCGCCAGCGCGCGGGCCTGTTTTTCAATCTGCTGGGTTTCGATGAATTTATCCTGCGCGCGTTGATAGTAGCCGATCGCTTGATCACGTACAGCGGGATCGGCGCTGAGTTGCGCGGTTTTGCCCATGGCGTAAAGCGTTCTACCCGCCAGCGAGGCTTGCCCGTGGTCCTGGGCAATGGCGAGCGCCTGTTCAAAAGACGTCAGCGCAGATTCCGGCTGTCCTTGCGCGGCCAGCGTCTTGCCTGCGTCAAAGGCGTCTCGAAACCGGTTCTTATCGTCGGCGCTCAAGGCGCTGGTCCGTACGACCGTCGGTTTCGCCGCAGCGGGAGTCCCGTTCGCCGCAGAGCCAAGGCCTTGCGCACGCGACACCGTGAACGAATCGCCCGTGACGCCGCTGGCGGAAGGGGCGGCGGCGGTTTTGCGATAGTCAATGGTTTGCAGCAGCAGGGCGTCTACCCAGTCGCGCACCACGCGCGAGGGCTGTTCCAGTGTTTTGGCGATGTACGCGTCAACCGAGTCGGCGGCCGTTTTGAGCGACTGCTTGATAAACGGAACCGACGGATTGCTTTTGCTCGCCTGAAGGCTCACCGCGCGCAGATAGGCGTCGACTTCTTCGCGCAGCGGCTCATCGGCGCCCAAGGCGTTCATGGTGTTGCGGAAGTCATCCAGAATGGCGGTAATCGAAATCCCATTGCCGCGCGTCTGCTCGTGAACCGTGGCCAACGTCGCAGACGGCGCGCTTGCGCTGGCGAGTCCCGCGCCGGCGCCCTCATCGGAGGCGGCGGCGCTTTTACGCTTGTCGCCGGAGCCGGTAAACACCGGCGGCAGATAATAGCCATACACCCGTGAGGCCATGCGCGCGCTTACTTCCCGTCGTCTCAGCGAAACCCCTCAGCCTCCCGCAAGAAGCAGTGGATCTATCAGCGTGTCGACCTCTCCAGTCGAAACTGGAGGCTTTTCGACCCTCAATCCACCGCCCGAAGGATGCTTCACTCCACAGGATAATCAGTTTTCGAGGCCATGCAACATGGGGCGATTTGTAGAAATCCCGCGCGCGGAGCTGGGCTGCCCGTCGCCAAGCGCTCGGCCTTCAGGACCTCATTTATCTCAAAATGGATCGCTCAGAAAGCTTGTGCGCAAGCGTTATTTTCATAGAATGTCATGATAAAAGCGCGATTTGACGACGTTTTTATGACGTTGAAATTACACGATTTAGGCCCCTTCGCCTTCTCCCCTTCACCTCCTCATGGCGGGGGCCGGGCTCAAGACGCCAGGAGATCCATCACATGAACCCAAAATGGTCAGCCGCCTGTTTATTACTGCCTGTCGCCGTGTTGGCTGCTTTCTCTAGCGCTTCCGCAGAAGGAATTCCGCCCAATCTGATTGAAGTTACTTCTCAAAATAAACCGTCGTGCGTTGAATATTTTGCTATTGACGGAAAGCCCTATTGCAGTACAACAGCCCTTCTTAAGGGAGATGGCGGGGTTTCTCAAACGAATTATGATCGCCTCAACTTGAAATTCGATGAGCGAACCTGGCTCCCCGCTTGGCAAGAAAGAAATCCGAATCTGCTCACCGTTGAATATCTCGTAAAAGGCGATGACATTAATAGCTGGAAAGAATTGGTCACGTCGCAATTTGTCCCCAATACGGGCCAATTGGCAAACGCTCAGGAATACGTCCAGAATTTTGTGATGCGTCTGAGAAATCAGGTTCCAGACGTGCAAGTAAGCTATGTGATGAACACGCCAAATGATGTCGTCTTTGAATTTAAAATAATGGAGCCTGTCGAAATGGTTCAGGACGAAATTCAACGAATGTTTTCGACAGAAGAGGGCTTATATGTTGTGCATTACGCCATTAAAAAGCCGGACATGGGCCCTGAGGCGCGGGCCACATGGACCCGTCTCCTGAAGCAGGCAACCCCCAAACAATAAGCGCCTCGATACTGCCAAAAAAGGCGTTCGCCTAAGCGAGGGACGCGCACAAGCTTTCACAGTAAACCCCGGCTGAGCGGCGTTGTTCATGGGCGAAGGTGAGGGTTCTTTCCTGACGCGTCGTTCCCATGCGAGGAATTCGCCCTCCCCCCCCACACCCCCGAAACGCGCTCAGGGGGCGGGCTGCTGAAAATCGTAAATATTGATCTCTATGCTTTTATAAACGCATGCGCTAGCCTGATAGTATCACCTCTCTCAAGCCTCTCGCAAACAGGGAGAAATCCTCTCATGGCTGGCGTTTCGCGCCAAAAGGCGCTGTTCTCAATCCTCATGCAGAACATCTCGCTCTTTGACGAGGTGATGTGCGCTGCGCTCGATGTCGCGATGGCCGATAAAACCCGCGATCCGGGCAAACGCAGGCTGGGATTCTGGGCGGTGCAGTTTGTCACGCGTTTTGAACGCGCCATGCGCACCTGGATGGGCATCGGACGCCGGGCGCCTCGGCCATTACCGACGCAAACCCCGCTGCTGGAAACCCTGCGCGCCGTGCTGCGCGTGCTGCAATGCCCGCTGGCGATGCTGAATCCCGGCGCGTCAACTGCGCCGCGCGTCTCGTCAGCGGACGAAGCCCTTTCTTCGGCGCAGAGCCCGCCTGCGCCGCGCCCCGGCCTCGGTTCGGGCATGCGGATTATGCTGCCCAAGGCGTTTCTCATCGACTACATTCAGAAACGCCTGTGGGCGCTGGAAGGCGCGGCGTCGGGCGGCGCATGCGCCGTGAATACGGACGATCGCGAGCGTCGTCAGAAGGCGACCCGGCTGCGTTCGCCGCTGCCTGCGCCTTGCGGGACGCTTGCAAACCCCGCAGGCGCGCTGCTTCAGGCCCAGCAGACCCGTCCCCATCCCGCGCTGGAGAAAACCCCGCCGTGTACGGGCATTCTGTCGGATACGCGCGCGCAAGCGCTGATTACGGCCCGTTTTCCGGCGTCAGCGCTCGCGCACACCGTGACGCTGCGCCCGGAAGATTTCTACATCGAGCCGCAACAGGCCTGGTGGCAGCGCTGGACGTTTTGCGGAAAGCCGCCCCCTTGTTGACGATGCGCGCTTGTCTTCTTTCGCCGGATTGTTGTGAGCCGCGCGCTGCTGAGCGGCCTGCTGGCGCGCGCCCGGCTCCAAACGCCACGCGCTCCCTTGTGATCGAGTGTGATCGAGGGGAGCGCGCGGACGTTATAAGGGTTAGAAGGGCGGCTGAGGCGCGAGGCGCCCGGCGGCCAGGGCGCCTAGTCTTTGGCAGCCCCCACGCCTTCGTCCGATGGGCGGAATTCGGCGTCGATGATATCATCTCCGCCGGCGCCGTCTGGCGCCTCGCCTGTACCTTCCGCCGAAGCCCCGGCCGATTCGTAGGCCTTGGTCGAGATGTCGTAGGCGGCCTTCTGCAGCTCGTCGACCAGCCGCTTCATATCGTCGAAGCGGTCGGCCTTGATGGCCGCGCGCAGGTCGTCAACCAGGCTCGTAACGCGCGACTTCTCGTCGTCGGCTACTTTATCGCCGAGGTCCTTCAGTTGACGCTCGACGCTGTAGCACAAGTTGTCGGCGTTGTTGCGCAGTTCGATCTCTTCCTTACGCTTGGCGTCTTCGCTGGCATGGGCCTCGGCTTCCTTCACCATCCGGTCGATTTCGCGATCGTCGAGGTTGGTGCTGGCCGTGATGGTGATTTTCTGCTCCTTGGAGGTGGCCATGTCCTTGGCGCTGACGTTCACGATGCCGTTGGCGTCAATGTCAAACGTCACTTCCACCTTGGGAATACCGCGCGGCGCCGGCGGAATCCCTTCGAGACGGAACTTGCCGAGCGTCTTGTTATCGCGCGCCAGCGGGCGTTCGCCTTGCAGCACATGGATATCGACGCTGGTCTGATTGTCTTCGGCAGTCGAGAACGTCTCAGAGGCGCGCTTGGGGATGGTCGTGTTGCGTTCGACGAGCTTGGTCATGACGCCGCCGAGGGTTTCGATCCCAAGACTCAGCGGGGTGACGTCAAGCAGCACGATGTCCTTGACTTCTCCGGCCAGGACGCCCGCCTGAACCGCCGCGCCGACGGCGACGACTTCGTCAGGATTGACGCCCTGATGAGGTTCTTTGCCGCCGGTGAGTTCTTTCACCAAATCCACCACCGCCGGAATCCGGGTCGAGCCGCCCACCAGCACGACTTCGTCAATGTCTGCGGGCTTGAGGGCTGCGTCTTTCAGGGCCTGTTGGACGGGGCCCCGGCAACGCTCGACGAGATCACGGGTCAGGTCGTTGAATTTGGCGCGCGACAGGGTCATTTCCAGGTGCTTGGGCCCGTTCTGGTCTGCGGTGATAAACGGCAGGCTGATGTGCGCTTCCATCACGCTGGACAGTTCGCATTTGGCCTTCTCGGCAGCTTCTTTCAGCCGCTGCATGGCCTGCTTGTCGCCGCGCAGGTCGATGCCTTCCTGCTTGCGGAACTCTTCGGCCAGCCAGTCAATGAGCTTCTCGTCGAAGTCGTCGCCACCCAGGCGCGTGTCGCCGTGGGTCGATTTCACTTCAAAGACGCCGTCGCCCACTTCCAGCACCGATACGTCGAATGTCCCGCCGCCCAGGTCAAAAACCAGAATGGTTTCGTCGTTCTTGCGGTCCAGGCCATAGGCCAGCGAAGCGGCGGTCGGCTCGTTGATGATGCGCAGTACGTCCAGCCCGGCGATCCGCCCGGCGTCCTTGGTCGCCTGGCGCTGACTGTCGTTAAAATAGGCCGGGACGGTCACGACGACCTTGGTGACTTTTTCGCCAAGGTACTTCGAGGCGTCGTCCACCAGCTTGCGCAGAATCTTGGCCGAGATTTCCTGCGGGGTGTAGCCTTTGCCGTCGATGGTCCACTTGTGATCCGCGCCCATATGGCGCTTGTTGGAGGCGATCGTGCGATCCGGGTTCAACACGGCCTGACGCTTGGCCAATTGCCCGACCAGCCATTCGCCGGTTTTGGAGATGGCCGCAATCGACGGCGTGGTGCGGTTGCCTTCCGCGTTGGCGATGACGACGGGCTGACCGCCTTCCATAACCGCCACGACGGAGTTAGTGGTGCCTAAGTCAATTCCAACGACTTTTTCGGACATAGCCTGCGTCCTCTTTCTTATTTATAGACTCAAACGCTGAATAACGGGGTGTTAAAGATGTTGTGTGAAAGGGCCTCTCTGTCTGCATTCGGGCGTCGTTTCAGACGCTGCAAGTCTTGCGGGCCGCTTGCGCCGGGGGCGGGGGAGCCGTTTGTCCGTGCGACATTCCTACTGTATCTAAAAAAACGCGTGAAATCCGGCACGTTAACAATGAATTAAGAAAACCCGCGCGCGCGGCGCTTCTTGCCCGAATCGATCGGCTCCTGTTAAGATAACGCGACCGGCCCTTTTAAGCCGTAATCCGCAAGACGTAATCATAAGGACCGGATGCCCGATGAGCC
Organism: Vampirovibrionales bacterium; assembly: GCA_016712355.1. Lineage (NCBI taxonomy): Bacteria > Bacillati > Candidatus Melainabacteria > Vampirovibriophyceae > Vampirovibrionales > Vampirovibrionales bacterium. Next base: position 1,887,769 of record JADJRF010000005.1, read on the forward strand.
AAGACGCCGCCGCTCCAGCCGCCCCCGCCTCGCCAGACTCTGCCGCTGGCGCCCCGCCGCCGGTCTCCACCGACGTCTTTAGCGCCGCGACCTCTCGCTGTACGCGCCGCGCCTGGGATATCTTCCTGGCCTTTCGCAATGCCCCCGGTCTGTTTACGGGCGCCGCCGTCCGGGGCCGCATCACGGCGCAGTCGGCTCAGGCGCTGGAAGAAATTCAGCGCACGCTGCGAGAAGAGGGCGGCCTGTCGCGCATGAGCGTCTTCGATAGCTTTATTGAGTTCACCGCGCCGCTGGCTGTCGTTCAGCGCGTGATTCTCCACCCCGGCCTGATGCAGTTTGACGCCATTCGCGCCGACTAGCCGCGATTACTGGAACGTTGTTCCGGTTGTCACTTCAAAACTGGCGTCGTTGACGCGGTAGGAGGCGGCCCCAAACTCGCGGTCCAGCTTGCTTCCGCCGCCGGTGGGCAACTGCTGGACGATGGTCAGTTCATTGAGAACGACGCGTCGCGGATTGATGTTGATGATCGCCCCGTTCTGGTCGCGGCCTTCAAAGCAGACGGTGGTGCCGTTGCCGCCGCATCTCGCCGCCAGGGCGATATTGGGGGAAAAGGCGCTGCGGCTCAAGAGCAGCCCATTGCGCCGCGCTTCTCCGCCGGTGATGCTCCAGTTGATGACGGCATTGCTCGGCGAGGTAATGACCAGTTGGCTTCCCCCGCCCGCCACCGTAATGGCCTTGGCCCGAATGATATCCTGACGCAGGGAATCGATGATGTTCATGGCCACGTTGTGCTCGTTTTCGTGCACGCGGTAGGCCATTTGCGTATCCATGCCCGAACTCAGAATGGTTGCGACCGCCAGCGCCACCAGCATAAACAGGCCCATCGAGATGGCGATCTCAATGAGGGTCAGGCCTCGGGCGGCGATTCGCATGGCGTCTGGTCTCCCGGCGTTTTTGGGATCTTCGATGTCTTGAATGCTGCGTCTTAGAGCTTCTTGATCGATCCGTCGGCGTCAATGCTGTAATGCGTGAAGCCCGACAGGCCCGTGATTCGCACGGCGCCGTTGGCCCCCACCTGATAAGCCGCGCGGCGAGCCGAGCGGGGCATTTCCAGCCGGTATGTCGTCGGTCCGGTCGCAGTAACCGCCGCCGTATCGGGGATGGACATTCGCAGCACGTTGACGACGTTGGCAGACGGCGTTGCCGTCGGATTCACGTCCAGCCGCGAAGACGCCTGGGAAATGACCGTCTGAAGCGAGCCCTGGACAGAATCCACCAGCGTCGCATCGCCCGATTCCATGACGTCGCCGTACACAAACAGCGCGATGCCCGACAGGACCAACATCGCAACGACGATACAGGTCAGCTCAATCAGGGTAAATCCTTTGTGTGCGCGCATTACGCCTGTCTTTCCGTCTTTGCGCCCGTTATGCCGGGCGTCATCCCACAATGGCTTCCTCATTATCGGCAGCTTCCTTCCCAACTTTTATTCTAGAGAATATCCCCGTTACAATTCTTTTCGCATCCCCAAAATCCTGCATTTTTACGAGTCGCCATTCCCATTGTCTGACTTTGGCTTTGACACCCCTTGCGCAATCCAGTTTAATAAGGGAAACGTATCTCGTTTGGGTATCAATAGAAAGCGAACTCAGGATGCCGAAAGGCAATAACCGGTGGTATGACAAGTATCCGCAGACGCAGAAAGCGGTTGAGCTGTTTGAGCAACTGTCGTCGCAGTATCAGCGCCTCATTGCCAAGAACATTGCCCAGTTTTGCGAAGATAACAATCTGCTGGGCGGTCGCGAAGGCCTGAAAAGCCTTGGACATACCAAGGTAATGGGGCTGATTCAGTCTAAAGCCAAGCGGCGCTGGTATGATCAGGATCAGTTGCTGCACAAAGCCGTCAACAGCATCCTGATGATGACTGACGAGGACCGTCAGGCCGCCTCCTATCGCATGGTCGTCACCATCGAATCGTTCGAGGCCTATATGGAATGGTGTCAGCAGAATGAACGTCTGATTGACATTGACGAGCTGGAGCAGATGGCCGCTGACGTCTTCACGCGCCCGGTCGATGAATTGCTCAACCTCACCAGCCCTGAACCTGCCGGCCTCCCGCCCGGACGTCTGCCGGAAAGCGCTAAAACTGTCATAGACGACGATGCGGGCATGAAAATCCGAATGGATGACTGACCCACCCTCAACAGGCGGCCTCTTGAAATGAAAATCCTGCTGGTGGAAGACGAACCGCTCTGGCAAACGGGGATTGCCGGGCTGCTGGCGTTATGTGACGATTGCGAGCTGGCGGGCGTCGCCGATAACTTTGACGATGCGCTGACCCTGTATGATGATATCCGCCCCGACGTGGCCCTGCTCGACTGGAAGCTTCGCGGCTCTCGCGATGGCCTGCAAGTCGCCGACGCGCTGCTTGAGAAGGGCCATCCTGAAAGAGGGATTATTCTTATCAGCGGCTCTGATCCCGCGCTGATGCCGCAAACGCCGTTTCGGTTCGTTCCCAAGTCGCGCATCTCCTCAGACTTACGCGCTGCGCTGAAAAACGTAACAAATTATGAACCGGCTCAAGCGCGCCAATAGCGCGGCTTCTGTCTGAAGCCGGCTGTTTTTCGCGCCGCTTGCCTGATTTCCCTTGTCAAGCCCCTACCGCTATTTTACAATGGCCCCCCACGGCGACAGAGCGGCGAATGGCAGGTCATGGGCGCATCCGGCGTCCTCTCCACTCTCTGCGCGTTGTGGGCCTGCGACCTCGCGTCGCCTGATTAAACCCTTTACACGGCGGCCTTTTTCTCTGATAGTGTAGCCTGCGGGCTGCGACACGCCGTTTTCAGCCTTTTTCGCTTTCAGATTCCCAGGACTTTTGAGATTCAAAACGAAAGGTATTCGCTGTGGGCGCCCTTCCTAGAAAGAAACAGACGGTCGCAGAACTTCGCGACAAGGTGAGCGACGTTCAGGTCGCCGTCGTCCTCGATTATCGCGGACTGACGGTTGCGCAAATCAACCAGTTGCGCGCCGAATTGTCCAAGACCAATGCGACCCTGACGGTCGCCAAAAATACCCTGATGAAGCGCGCCGTCGAAGGCGATGCGCTGGCCGCGATTGAGCCTCTGCTCAAAGGCCCGACGGCGCTGGTCGTCGGCAATGCCGATCAGGTCGCGCCGGTAAAGACGCTTCAGGACTATCTCAAGAAAAACAAGAAAGAAAACGAAATTCGCGGCGGTTATCTCGAAGGCAAAGCGCTCTCGGCCAAGGAAGTGGATGAACTGGCCAAGCTGCCCCCGCTCGATGAACTGCGCGCCAAACTTCTGGGCGGGATCGCTTCTCCGATGAATGGCCTTGTTGCGGCTCTCATCGGCCCGCATCGCGCGCTGGCGAACGTCCTGGACCAAGTCGCCAGCCAAAAGCAACAAGCTAGCTAACGTTGACCGGAAAACCATGAGGTTTCATACACGCCATGCCCGTAGCACTCGATGACAAAACCACCCAGATTTTTGAAAGCATCAAGGGTCTGACCTTCCTGCAAACCGCCAACCTCGTGAAGGCGTTTGAAGAAGAATTCGGCATTACCGCCGCTGCGCCTGTCGCGATGGCCGCCGCCCCCGCTGGCGCCGCCGCCGAGGCCGAAGAAGCCCCGACCGAAGTCAGCATCGTGCTGACCAGCGCCGGCAGCAACAAAATCGCCGTCCTGAAAGAAGTCCGCGCCATTACCGGCCTGGGTCTCAAGGAAGCCAAGGACTTGGTGGACGCCGCCCCCAAAGAAATCAAAGCCAGCGTCAAAGTGGACGAGGCCAAAAAACTGAAAGAGCAGCTGGAAGCGGCTGGCGCCACGGTCGAGCTGAAGTAGCATTCATGAGCCAACAGGGCTTCAGATCCGCCTAATCGGCCTTCCCTTTACTGGAAGCGAGGATCTGAAGCCGCTTGGTTCGTTTGCGTTTCAGCGCCGATGGGGCTTTCCCGCCAGCGGTCGCGACGCCCGGGAGATAAGGCCGTCTGGAGTTAGGTTTCGCTGCGGTTAGCATTGATAATTAGACGAGGTATGCGATGACTTCCGTGATGCAAGAACGGGTGACGCTTTCTGGAGTCGACCCCCTGCCGCTGGATGAGCTGCACGATTTGGCCGAAATCCAGAAGAAATCGTTCAACTGGTTTATCGCCGAAGGCCTGAAGGAAGAGCTGCTCTCCTTCTCGCCGATCAAAGACTACACGGGCCGTCTCGAACTGTACTTCCTGCCGGAGTATACCTTTGAGAATCCCAAGTATTCGGTCGAAGAAGCCCGCCTGCACGAGACCACCTACTCCAAGCAACTGCGCATCATGATGCGCCTGGTCAACCGCGATACCGGCGAAATCAAAGAACAGGAAGCCTATATCGGCGAAGTCCCGATGATGACCGATCGCGGGACCTTCGTCATTAACGGCGTTGAGCGGGTCATTGTCAGCCAGATTGTTCGCTCGCCGGGCATCTACTACAAGAAAGACGTTGCGCTCAACGGCAAGCGTATCTTTAACGCTACGTTGATCCCCAATCGCGGCGCATGGCTCAAGTTTGAGACGGATACCAACGACGTCATCCACGTCAAGATTGATAAAAATCGCAAGTTGCCTGCCACCACGCTGTTGCGCGCCCTGGGCATGACGGTTTCCGAGATGGAAAACCGTTTCCGGCATTTCGACTTCCTCAAGCGCACGCTGGAGAAAGACGTCACGGAAACCGCCGAAGAAGCCCTCATCGAAGTCTATAAACGTCTGCGCCCCGGCGATCCGCCCAGCGTCAGCGGCGGTCGTTCGCTGCTGGAAAGCCGCTTCTTCGATGAGAAGCGCTACGATATGGGCCGCGTGGGCCGCTACAAAATGAACAAGAAGCTCGGCCTCTCCACGCCGGACGCCGTGCGCATTCTGACCTCTGAAGACCTGATTGCGGCGGTCGATTACCTCATCAACCTGCACTACGAAGAAGGCATTGAGGACGACATCGACCACTTGGGCAACCGCCGGATTCGCTCGGTGGGCGAGCTGCTGCAGAACCAGTTTCGCGTGGGCTTTACCCGGCTGGAGCGCATCGTCAAGGAACGCATGACGCTGCAAGATACCGAGACCTTGACGCCCAGCAACCTGCTGAACCCCAAACCCCTGCTGGCTGCGATTCGCGAGTTCTTTGGGTCGTCGCAACTCTCGCAGTTCATGGACCAGACCAATCCGCTGGCCGAACTCACGCACAAACGCCGTTTGTCGGCCCTCGGGCCGGGCGGTTTGGCCCGCGAGCGCGCCGGGTTTGCGGTTCGCGATATTCACCCCAGCCATTACGGGCGCATCTGTCCGGTGGAAACGCCGGAAGGCCCGAACGCCGGTCTGATTGGCAGCCTGGCGACCTATGCGCGCGTCAACGACTACGGCTTTCTGGAAACCCCCTATCGCCGCGTCCGCGACGGGATTGTGACCAAGGAAATTGTCTTCCTGTCTGCTGACGAAGAGGACCGCTACCGGATCGCCCCCGGCGATCTGCGCCGCCACGAAGACGGCCGGATTATCGGCCCGATGGTGCCGGTGCGCTATCGCAGCGAATTCACCACGACAGAACCTGAAATGGTTGACTTCGTGGGGATTTCGCCGATTCAGATCATCTCCATCGGGACCGCGCTGATTCCCTTCATCGAGCACGATGACGCTAACCGCGCGCTGATGGGCTCCAACATGCAACGGCAGGCCGTGCCGCTGGTGCGCGCCGAGCGCCCGATGGTCGGCACCGGGCTGGAGCGCAAGGTCGCCGTAGACTCGGGCATGTCCGTATCGTCGCGCTGCGCCGGCACCGTCGAGAAAGTCACGGGCGAGTACGTCGATATCCGCACGGATCAGAACAAGGTGGATCGCCACCAGCTCATCAAGTACCTGCGCAGCAACCAGGATACCTGTATGAATCACCGTCCCATCGTCCGCAAGGGCGACGAGGTGCGGCGCGGGCAGGTCATTGCCGATGGCGCCGCCACGCGTGAAGGCGAACTGGCCCTGGGCCGTAATATCACGGTCGCCTTTATGCCGTGGGAAGGCTACAACTACGAGGATTCCATCCTGCTGAGCGAGCGCCTCATCCACGAGGACACGTTTACCAGCATCCACATTGAAAAACTCGAAATCGACGCCCGCACCACCAAGCTCGGGCCGGAAGAAATCACCCGCGAAGTGCCCAACGTCGGCGAAGAGGCCCTGCGCCACCTCGACGATCGCGGCATCGTCCGGGTCGGCGCGCGCGTCTTCCCCGATGATATCCTTGTGGGCAAGATTACGCCCAAGGGTGAATCTGAACGTCCGCCGGAAGAGAAGCTCCTGCGCGCCATCTTCGCCGAAAAGGCGCAAGACGTGCGGGATAACTCGCTGCGGGTCCCTCATGGCGAAGGCGGTCGCGTGGTCGACGTCAAGGTCTTCGACCGCGAAAAGGGCGACGAGCTGCCCCCAGGCGCCAATACCGTCGTTCGCGTCTACGTCGCGCAGAAGCGTAAAATCAGCGTGGGCGACAAAATGGCCGGGCGCCACGGCAACAAAGGCATCGTGTCGCGTATTCTGCCGATCGAGGACATGCCGTTCATGAAGGACGGCACGCCGGTCGATATCGTGCTGAATCCGCTGGGCGTCCCTTCACGGATGAACGTCGGCCAGACCTTTGAAACCCTGCTGGGCCTGACGGCGTGGCTGAACGGCGATCTCTACGAAGTGCCGCCGTTTGACGAGATGTATGGCGAAGAAGCCTCGCGCACCACGGTGCATGAAGCCCTGCGCCAGGCGGTCGAAAGCTCGGGTAAAAGCTTCATTCATCCCGACGGAAAAACCACGTTGTACGACGGCCGCACTGGCGACGCCTTCGACAACCCCGTGGCCGTCGGCAAAATCTACATGATGAAGCTGGTTCACCTGGTCGACGACAAGATCCACGCGCGCAGCACAGGTCCTTACAGCCTCGTGACGCAGCAGCCGCTGGGCGGAAAGGCCCAGTTCGGCGGTCAGCGCTTCGGCGAGATGGAAGTCTGGGCGCTGGAAGCCTATGGCGCCGCCTACTCGCTGCAGGAGATGCTCACCATCAAGTCAGATGACGTGACTGGTCGCAGCCGCGCCTATGAAGCCATCGTCAAGGGCGAGAACCTGAATCGGCCCGGTATTCCTGAGTCCTTCAAGGTCTTGGTGCGCGAATTGCAGAGCATCGGGCTCGATATCAGCGTTACCAAGAAGATGAAAGACGATCGCGAGGTCGAAGTCGATCTGATGCAGGACAGCGCGGGCGTTTCTCGCAAGAAGCGCTTCTCCAGCGCAGAAAGCGAGTTGCTGAACTTCTTCTCGGCCGCCCAGGACTAGCGGCGGCGATAGCCTTTATAAAGGAGACCCCCCGTGGTAAGCACCAGTATTGACCAGTTCGACTTTATCCGCATCGGCATCGCCTCGCCTTCGCGCGTGATGGAACTGTCGCACGGCGAGGTGGAAAAGCCCGAAACCATTAACTACCGCACGCTCAAGGCGGAGATGGGCGGCCTGTTCTGCGAGCGCATCTTTGGGCCAACCAAAGATTGGGAATGCTTCTGCGGCAAGTATAAGCGCGTACGCCATCGGGGCATCGTCTGCGAACGCTGCGGCGTCGAGGTGACCGAGAGCAAGGTCCGCCGCGTGCGCATGGGGCATATCGCGCTGGCGGCGCCGGTAACTCATATCTGGTTTCTGAAGGGCATTCCCAGCTATCTGGGTCTGGTGCTGAACCTGTCGCTGCGCGATCTCGAGCAGGTCATCTACTTTAACTCCTACATCGTGCTGGATCCGGGTAATACCGAGCTGAAAACCGGCCAACTGCTTTCAGAAGAAGACTACGACAACATCCTCGAAGAGAACGAGCAAGCGCAGCTGGAGGTCGGCATCGGCGCCGAGGCCATCAAGCGGATGCTCGAAAAGCTGGACTTGGTCCAGTTGCAGGAGCAGGTCAAAGAGGAAATCGCCGGGGCCTCAGGCTCCAGCCAGAAGCGCGCCAAGGCTCTCAAGCGCCTGCGCCTGATTGAAGCCTTGCTGGGCAGCCAGGCCAGCCCCACGTGGATGGTCATGGACGTCCTGCCCGTGATTCCGCCCGATCTGCGCCCGATGGTCCAGCTCGACGGCGGCCGCTTTGCGACCAGCGATCTCAACGACCTCTATCGCCGGGTGATTAACCGCAACAACCGCCTCAAGCGCCTGCTGGAAATGGGCGCGCCGGAAATCATCGTCCGCAACGAGAAGCGCATGTTGCAGGAAGCCGTCGACGCCCTGATCGACAACGGTCGGCGCGGGCGCACGGTCGTCGGCCCCAATAACCGCCCGCTTAAATCACTGAGCAACATCATCGAAGGCAAGCAGGGCCGCTTCCGTCAGAATCTGCTCGGCAAACGGGTGGACTACTCGGGCAGAAGCGTCATCGTGGTTGGCCCGAAACTCAAGCTGCATCAGTGCGGCTTGCCCAAAGAAATGGCGCTGGAGCTGTTCAAGCCCTTTGTGGTTAACAAGCTCATTGAGCGCGGCGAAAGCCAGAACATCAAATCCGCCAAGAAGAAAATCGAGCGCCAGGAAACCGTCGTCTGGGACGTGCTGGAAGAGGTCATTCAGGGCCACCCTGTGATGCTCAACCGCGCTCCCACGCTGCACCGTCTGGGCATTCAGGCCTTTGAGCCCGTGCTGGTGGAAGGCCGCGCCATTCAACTGCACCCGCTGGTCTGTCCCGCCTTCAACGCCGACTTTGACGGCGACCAGATGGCGGTTCACGTGCCGCTGTCGATCGAAGCGCAAACCGAAGCGCGCATGCTGATGATGGCGACGACCAACATCCTCATTCCGGCCACCGGTCAGCCGGTGATTACGCCGTCTCAGGATATGGTTCTGGGCATCTACTACCTCACCATCGACAATCCGCGCGCCTCGCGCGGCGCCGGGATGAAGTTCTTCAGCTTTGAAGACGCGCTCGCCGCCCACGAAGCGGGCGTCGTCGAGCTGCACGCCAAGATTCTGGTGCGCGACGACAGCGGCGATCTCATTGAGACCACGCCCGGTCGCATTATCTTCAACAAGGCCGTTCGCGCCGCCATTCACTAGTTTTTCGCAAGCGAGGACCCCCAATCGCCATGAGCATTCTGTCTCCCGCCACCAGCCAGAAGAAGCAACTGGAATACATCAATCGCACGGTCGACAAGAAGGGCATCCGCAAGCTGCTCGCCAAGATCTACGAAGAGCATGGGGCCGCCAAAACCGGCGCGCTGGCCAACGCCCTCAAAGATCTGGGCTTTCGCTACGCGACGCTTGCCGGCGTGACCATCTCGATCGACGATCTCTCCGTCCCGCCGACCAAGAAAGACCTGCTGGCTTCCGCCGAAAGCGAGATTGAAACCGCTACCCAGCGCTTTATTCGCGGCGAGATCACCGAAGTTGAACGCTATACCAAGGTTATCGACACCTGGAGCGATACCACTGAGCAGCTCACCAAGATGGTCATCGACCATTTTGATCGCCTGAATCCGGTGTATATGATGGCCTTCTCCGGCGCTCGGGGGAACATCAGCCAGGTGCGTCAGCTGGTCGGGATGCGCGGCCTGATGGCCGACTCGCAGGGGCAGATTATCGACATGCCCATCAAATCCAACTTCAAAGAGGGTTTGAGCGTTACCGAGTACATCATCTCCAGCTATGGCGCGCGCAAGGGGCTGGTAGACACCGCCCTGAAGACGGCCGACTCCGGGTATCTCACCCGCCGTCTGGTCGACGTCGCTCAGGACGTGATTATTACCGAGCCCGATTGCGGTACCCAGAACGGGATTCCGTTACAGGCCGTTAAAGAAGGCGAAAAAGTACTGGTCCCGCTGGAAGAGCGGATTGTCAGCCGCACCTCCGCCGTGGATGTCGTGACAAAGGACGGCGAAGTGTTGGTGCAGGCGGGTCAGGTCATTACCCGCACCCTGGCCCAGAAAATCGCTGACGCCGGGGTTCTGGAAGTGCTGGTTCGCTCTGCGCTTACCTGCGACACGTATTTCGGCATCTGTCAGCAATGCTATGGCTGGTCGCTGACCAATAATCGCCTGGTCGATATCGGCGAAGCCATCGGCATTATGGCTGCACAAAGTATCGGGGAGCCCGGAACACAGCTCACCATGCGCACCTTCCACACGGGTGGGGCCGTCAGCGGGAGTAGCGGCGGTCGTGAGGCGATTCGCGCCAAAAACGACGGCGTGGTCGTCAAGGCCGTGCGCACCCGCGATATCCGCACCCGCCACGGGGATGTCGTCAATGTAACGGCCAAAGATACCATTCTGGAAGTTAAAACCAAGGACGGCGTCGACAAATATAACCTGCCGGTCAACACGACGGTGCTGCTCGGCGAAGAAGGCGCCAAAGTGAAAGCCGGCGATGCGCTGGCCGAACTCGATCCATTCCTGGCGCGCGGCAGCGCCCGTCGCCTGACGGAAAAAGCCACCAAGGACATCAACACGGCCCGCAGCGGCGAAATCCACTACGACGGCTTTGACGCCGACGAAAAACGGGATCGTCAGGGCAACATCAGCCGTACGGCCAACCGCGCCGGTACCATCTGGGTGCTGGGCGGCGATGTGTACAACCTGCCCTCGGGCGCCAAGAATCTGGTGCAGGACGGCGCGTTTGTCGAAAAGGGCGAGGTGCTGGCCGAGTCCCTGCTCATTAGCGAACATGGCGGCGAAGTGCGCGTGCCGGAAAGCCTGACGACCGAAACCATGAAGGTCGACGGTAAAACCGTTAACGCCATCACCGGCGGCAAGGAACTGACGATTATCATCGCCTCGATTCAGCCGTCCAACGCCGAGCTGGCCCTCACCAAGAAAGAGCGCCTCTGGAAGGTCAACGACAAGAAGATCGATGAGACGTTCATCATCAAGGCGCCCGATCGCACGACCGTTGAAAACGGCAGCATCGTGGCCGAACTGATTGACGATACGCTCAGCACCACCACCAGCGGCGAAATCCGCTACGAGGATCTGGAAGTCGACGAGCAGCGCATCATTACCAAGCCCGGCAAAGTCTACTTCATCCCGGAAGAAGTGCATCAGGTCAGCAAGGATATCTCGCTCAAGATTCCCGGCGTGGAATCGGGGCAATTCGTGCAGGCCGGCACCGAAGTGGTCAAAGGCGTTGTCACTCGCACCGCCGGGATTCTCGAACTGGTTGAAGAAAATGACATCGTGCGCGAAGTCATCGTGCGCCCTGGCGAACTGTTTGAAGTCTCCGACGTCACCACGCTCAACGTCGATGACGGGGCCGTGGTTGACGCAGGCGCTGAAGTCGCGCCGGGCGTCGTCGCCAAAGAGCGCAGCATGGTCACCATCAACTTCCAGATGGACATGCCCGAAGAGGCTGAGTTCGACGCCGACGAAGTCGACGAATCCGAGGTCAGCGAGTACGCCGAAGTGATTCTGCGTCCGGTGCAGGAGTTCTTTATTGAACCGCGCGAAGTCAACATCGATTTCGAATCCACTGAGCCGACCAATATTCGCATCGTGCCCATTACGCAAATCCAGTTCAACGACGGCGATCGCGTGCGCCAGATTGAAGGCGCGCCGCTAATCCGCACCAGTCTGGTTATCCAGATGAGCGGTTTCCTGGAGCGGCTCAAAGGCTTGGTGGAAATCGAGGAGTCGAGCGACGATAAATCCGCCGCCGGCATCATGAAAATCGTTGTGCTGGAAAACCTCACGATCCGCCGCGATGCGCCGGGCGACCTGAATCTGGGCGAAGATTCGGTGCAAACCCACTTGCTGGTTAATGACGGTCAGCAAATTGAGCCGAAGACCCCGCTGGTGAAAACCCAGGCGCTGGCCAAAACCGGCGGTAAAGTAAGTCTGGGCGCGGCTGATGGCGAGCGCGACGTGCGCCGCCTGCTGCTGATTAGCCCGGACCACTTGAAGTCGCTGGATCTGGCCGAATCCTGCTCCCTGAAGAAAGACGATTTCGTCAAGGTCGGCGACTTGCTCGACGGCAGCACGCCTTCGCCGGTCTCTGGGCGCGTGGCGGCGATTGAGAAAAATCGCATCACGCTGCGTCAGGGCCGTCCGTACCTGATCAGCGCAGGCGCCCAGCTTCAGAACGAGAATCGCGCAATCTGTCAGCGCGGCGACCTGATCGCGACCCTGATCTTCGAACGTCAGAAAACCGGGGACATCGTCCAGGGTCTGCCTCGGGTTGAAGAGCTGCTGGAAGGCCGCAAACCCAAAGAAATCGCGATTATCGCCAAGCACGACGCCGCTGTTGAAATCGTCGATGACGAGGAAGGCCTCAAGGTCTACATGATCAGCGATCATGGCCGCGAGGAACTCCAGATGCCCATCGGCTCCAACATTCTGGTGGAAGACAAGCAGCACGTGCGCGCCGGTCAGCCGATTACGGACGGGGCCGTGAATCCGCACGAATTGCTGGAAGTCTCGGGCATTGTCGCCGTTCGCAAGTATCTGGTCGACGAAGTTCAGCGGGTCTACCGCTCCCAGGGCGTCGAAATCGCCGACAAGCACGTGGAAGTCATCGTCCGTCAGATGTCGAAGAAGGTTCGCGTGGATGAAGGCGGCGACACGGTGCTTCTCATTGGCGAACTCGTCGACGAGAAAGACCTGAATGAGCATAATCGTCGGCTCGAAAAAGAGCAGATCCCCGCTCAGGGCTCGCCCGTGCTGCTGGGGATCACCAAGGCGAGCCTGAACACCGAGAGCTTCATCTCGGCGGCGAGCTTCCAGGAGACGACCCGCGTACTGACCGAGGCCGCTGTCGAAGGCAAGAAAGACTACCTGCGCGGCCTGAAGGAAAACGTCATTATTGGTCGCCTGATTCCAGCCGGCACCGGCTTCCCGCATTTTATCGACGAGCGCGTCGATATGATCGAGGAAACCCAGAACGCCAGCAAATCGGGCGCGCGCAAGCCGTCGGCGATTCTCGAAGAAATCGAGAGCATGTTCGGCTCGCCCGAAATCACGCCGGAAACGCTCAGCGACTTCCTGCTCGATGACGACGCCACGCTGGTCAGCGGTATGAGCGAAGAGAAAATCGACGCCGCCGCAGAAGACGACGAGGAATAGGCCCGCTTTGGCGGCGGACGCGGCAGACGGCGATGAATACGGCGATTGGCCTGTATAACGTCGCGCTGTGGGCGGCTCTCGTTCTGCTGGCCCCGGTCATCGCAATCTGGTTGGCCTTTAGCCAGAAACTCCGTTCGGGCTTGCGCCAGAAACTGGCCCTGTATCCGCCGGAGTTTCTGGCGCAACTGCAAACCCTGCGCCAGAGCGGTAAGCCGGTGGTGTGGTTTCATGCCGTTTCGGTCGGCGAATTTAACGCCATTCGCGCGCTGGTCAAGCGTCTAAACGACGCCTGCCTGCCGGTGATCTCCACGACCACGCACACCGGACAAGGCCTGGCCCGCCGGGTGTTTCCCGATCTGCCGGTATTCTACTTCCCGCTGGATTTTGCTCCCTTTGTGCGGCGCGCGCTCGACGCCGTTCGCCCGGATCTGGCCGTGCTGGTGGAGACCGAAATCTGGCCCAACTTTATCCATATCGCCACGCAGCGCAAGGGCGTTCCCGTGATTCTCATCAATGGGCGTCTGTCGCCGGGCTCTTTTAAGGGATATCGCTGGCTTAAGGCCCTGATGGCCCCTGTTTTACGCTGCTTTGACGACTGCTATATGCAGAGCGAATCCGACGCGCAGCGGCTCATTGCGTTGGGAGCCCCGCCGGAAATCGTCCATGTGGCGGGAAATCTCAAGTTTGATATGCCTCCGGCGGCGGATGACGCGCATAAAACCATCCTGCGCCGCCTTCTGGGCTTTGGCCCGCGCGATATTGTCGTTACGTTTGCCAGTTCGCACCGTGGCGAAGAAGAGCTGCTGTTGCCTGTTTTCCTGACCCTGCGCAAGGATTTCCCGGAGCTGAAGTTTGTCATTGCGCCCCGGCACCCCGAACGCGTCGCCGAAGTCCGGGCGTTGCTGAATGCGCGCGGGCTGCCGTATCGTCTGCGCAGTCAACTGAGCGAGGCGCAGCCCAACGAAGCGCCCTTTGTGATTCTCGATACGATAGGCGAGCTGGTGACGGTGTACGCCTTGAGTACGCTGGCGGTCATGGGCGGCAGCTTTGTCGAGCATGGCGGACAGAATCCGCTCGAGCCGCTGAGCCGTAAAATCCCGGTGATTTTTGGGCCACATATGTTTAATTTCGCCGATATCAGCCAGCGCATTCTCGAACATCATGCGGGGATGCAGGCCCAGACGCCGCAAGACGTCATTTCGCTGGCCACGCAATTACTCACGCAACCGGAAAATTACAGCGCCGTGGTGGAAAACGGTCAGCGCCTGCTGCAAGACAATCGCGGCGCGCTGGAATCCCTTGCCAGAGCGATCCAGACCCGCGTCGGGGTTGTTTCGCCGCCAGAGCCGCCGGTATGATGCCTTCATGACCCGGCAGGACGGGTCTTGAGGGCGAAGCCCTCAAATAAAGACAGGGTAGGCCTCGTGGGCTGGAACGCCCCCCGAAAGGTTAACCCGAGATGACGGGGCGTCATAAAATGTGAGGGGCTGGCCCGCCAGAACCAGACGGGTCTGGAGGGCGAAGCCCTCAAATAGAGACAGGGTGTGCTTCGTGGGCTGGAACGACCCCCGAAAGGTTAACCTGAGATGACGGGGCGTCATAAAATGTGAGGGGCTGGCCCGCAGATGAGCCCAACCAGAGAATCAGACGGGTCTTGAGGGCGAAGCCCTCAAATAAAGACAGGGTAGGCCTCGTGGGCTGGAACGACCCCCGAAAGGTTAACCTGAGATGACGGGGCGTCATAAAATGTGAGGGGCTGGCCCGCAGATGAGCCCAACCAGAGAATCAGACGGGTCTTGAGGGCGAAGCCCTCAAATAAAGACAGGGTAGGCCTCGTGGGCTGGAACGACCCCCGAAAGGTTAACCTGAGATGACGGGGCGTCATAAAATGTGAGGGGCTGGCCCGCAGATGAGCCCAACCAGAGAATCTCAGACGGGTCTTGAGGGCGAAGCCCTCAAATAAAGACAGGGCGGGCCTCGTGGGCTGGAACGGCCCCCGAAAGGTTAACCCGAGATGACGGGGCGTCATAAAATGTGAGGGGCTGGCCCACCGATGAGCGCAGCCAGAGAAGCAGACGGGTCTTGAGGGCGAAGCCATCAAATAAAGACAGGGCGGGCCTCGTGGGCTGGAACGGCCCCCGAAAGGTTAACCCGAGATGACGGGGCGTCATAAAATGTGAGGGGCTGGCCCACCGATGAGCGCAGCCAGAGAAGCAGACGGGTCTTGAGGGCGAAGCCATCAAATAAAGACAGGGTGTGCCTCGTGGGCTGGAACGACCTCCAAAAGGTTAACCTGAGATGAGGGGGCGTCATAAAATGTGAGGGGCTGGCCCGCCAGAACCAGACGGGTCTTGAGGGCGAAGCCCTCAAATTAAAAGACAGGGTGGGGGCTCGGGGGCGGGAACGGCCCCCGAGGGGTTGACCTGAGATGACAAAGCCAGCGCCGCCGGCGTCTGATAAAGTCTGGCGGCGCTTACCCGGCCTCAGTTGCTGGCGGCGGCGCGCATGATAAACGGCAGGCATTCTTCGCGGATGGTGACGTCGAGAGGCGTCTTGCCGATGACATCGCCGTCCGCCTGAACCGCCGTCACGGGTCGGGTTTTGACGCGCACGCGCTTGCCCCGGAAATGCTCCAGCGGCAGCAGGGGATTGCTGAAATCCTGCGTCATGAGCTGTAACATACTGGGAATGGCCGCCAGCGGGTTGCTTAGGTCCAGAATGCAGACGTCCAGCCATTCATCTTCCAGATTTTCCTGAGAGGGCGTCGAAAAGGGATTGAACGAGGTCAGGAAATCGCGATGGTTAATAATCATGACGCCGCTGGCCTGTCGGCGCAGGCGCTGGTCGTCGATCCAGATATCCATGGTCATGACGCGGGCCCGAAAAATCTGACGGATGCCCTCTAGCACATAAGCCAGCCCGCCCAGGGCTTTTTTCCGTTCGGAGGAGGTCTGCTTCATAATCGTCGCGTCGATGCCCACGCCCACGGCCAGCGTGAAAAATTCCCCGTTATTGAGCGCGCCCAGATGCATGCGGCGTCTCTCGCCGTGAAGCAACACCTCGCAGGCGCCTTCAACCTCTGCGGGGATATTCAGGGCCGAAGCCAGCAAATTGCCAGTCCCCATCGGAATAATGCCCAAGGCCAGCGGCGCATGCTTTAACGCAATAGGAATCAGCATGCGGGCGGCCCCGTCGCCGCCCACGCCCACCAGCACGTCGGCGGGTTGTTCTGCCAGCGCGGCCTCGATAACGCCTGCCACCGCTTCTGCCGATTCCGGCGTGACAAAGCGGCAGTCAGCGCCAGCCATTGCTTCGCTGATCTGGCTTTTGAGCGCATCAATGCTGTCAACGCCGCTGGCGTTAGGGTTCAACGCGAACAGGTACGAGCGCGCGCCTGCGGCCTCGGGTGATCCCTCTTCTGTCATAAAAGCGGTTTCCTTTGCTGCCAGTCTCTGGTGCATGCCTCTTGTGTGGCCCCATTATACGCCTCTTTCGGCGCTCAAATGAACGGGAAGCCCCGGACGATTCTGACAGCGCCTGCTTTGCCAAGATTTGTAAAAAGGGCGCCGCAGGAGGCAATTTGAATCTTTATATTGTTTTTATTATTTTAAGAGAAAGCGAGTTTTACGTTTCTTTCTAGCCATCGTGTTGCGTTGGGAAGCCTCCATATCTTCCCCCGCGTCCATTTGATATGCATTAGCGAGAGGAGACCACGCAGTGAGCAGCGGCATTCCAGTAACTGGCGCAGGTCAGCTCAATTATTTCAATTATCCGTGGTTAAAAGGCCAATACTCCTATGAGGTGTATAAGCCCTGGGACAACATGAACCTCAATTATCCCCTGCTGGCCCAGTCGATGACGGTTGGCCAGTTGATGAACGGTCCTGTCAACAATTCTCGACTGTTGAACGAATTTGGCATTCTCAATATGCCCCAGACTTCCGGCGGCTTTGGCGGCGGCGGCGGTATGTCGGGCGGATTAAGCAACCCGTTTGATATTTTTGGCGGCGGCGGTTTTGGCGCAGGCTTTGGCGCGGGCGCCGGCGGCGCGGCTGGCTTAGGCGCCGGCGGCGGATTCGCCAATTCCGGGATTCCAACCGGTTTATTGGGCGGCGCTTTCTCGCCTTTCAATAACTATTCGCTCGGCGGGCTTTTCCCCAATGCGCCGACGCAATACCCGAACGCCAATTCCCTGTTGACGCTGGATCCGGTCAATCGCGCATCGCTCGCCAATGAGTGGGGCGCCATGAATATCGGCTTCCAGTTGACCACCGGGATTGCCCCTAAATACTCCCAGTTCTTTATGTAACCCGACTCTTTCTCCGTATTCGCCACGGTCTTGGCCCGTACCATCTCGTTGCCCGCGCCGGGGTTCGGGGTTCTCTGGCGAATTTCGGGCGCTGCGGACCAAGGACCATTTCGGAAGGCGTTCGTCCTGGCTTCAGGACGGGCGCTTTTCGACATCTGGGATATAAAATGCGCAGGGGGCGCTGGCTATTCCAGACGCCCCCTGTGCGAGATGCTTTGTTGTTAGGCGCGCGTGGCGGCCAGATCGGTTTCCACAGCGCCGGTTTTCATGATGTTGAAGTTGCTGACCAGCAGCTCCAGCACGTTGGGCGAGATAAACGCCGGCAGCGCCGGCCCCAGACGGATATTGCGCAGTCCCAGGTGCAGCAGGGTCAGCAACACGGCGACCGCTTTCTGTTCGAACCACGACACGACCAGCGACAGGGGCAGGCTGTTGACGTCCGTGTCCAGCGCTTCGGCCAGCGCCACGGCGATTTTGACCGCCGAGTAGCTGTCATTGCACTGGCCCAAATCGAGCAGGCGCGGAATGCCTTCAATATCGCCGAATTCGAGCTTGTTGAAGCGATATTTGCCGCATCCCATGGTGAGGATCACGCTGTCATCGCCGGTGGAGGTCGCAAAGCGGGTGAAGTAATCGCGGTAGGATTCCGCGCCGTCGCAGCCGCCAATCACGTAGAAGTGATTGATTTTACCGGCCTTGACCAGTTCCAGCACCTTGTCGGCCACGCTCAGCACCGCGTTATGACCAAAGCCCACGGTGATGAATTGCTCGGGTACGTCCGCCGGGAAACCGGGCATTTCCAGCGCGCGCGCGATGAGTTTGCTGTAGTCGTAGCCCTCGATATGCTGCACGCCTTCCCAGCCGACGACATCCATCGTGAAGATGCGGTCGTTGTACTCGCGCAGGGGCTCTTTGAGGCAGTTGGTCGTCATCAGAATGGCGCCGGGGAATTCGGCGAATTCCCGCTGCTGATTCTGCCAGGGGCCGCCGTAATGCCCAATCAGGTGAGAAAAGCGTTTCAGGCCGGGATAGCCCAGCGCGGGCAGCATTTCGCCATGGGTGTAAACGTTGACGCCTTTGCCTTCGGTCTGCTTGAGCAGCTCGTAGAGGGCTTTGAGGTCATGGCCGGAGACGACGATGGCTTTGCCCGCTTTTGGCGTCAGACGCGCCTGTGAGGGAACCGGATGGCCGAAGGTCTCAGTATGGGCCCGATCCAGCATTTCCATCACGCGCAGATTGCATTCGCCGGTGCGCATGGCCAGCGTTACCAGAACGTCCAGCGGCTGCTCTTCCTTGGTGAGGTAATCGAGCGCTTCATGGACAAAGGCGTAGACGGCGTCGTCTTCGTAAGACAGCATGCAGGCGTGGTGCGCGTAAGCGGCCAGGCCCTTGATGCCATATACGATAAGTTCCTGCATCGAGCCGACGTCCGGGTTCAGTTTGGCCAGACGGTTGGGGATAGACGTCTCTTCGCCCTGTTTCAGAAGGGTGGCGACATCATCGGTAAAGCGCCACTCGGCTGGGCCGTAGAAAAGCTCGGGCGTTTTACCCTGGGCTTTGCAGGCGTCGGCATAGAGCGTGCGGATGCGCTGGAGCGTGGCATCCAGCTTGCGCAGGTCGGCGACGTGGGCGTATTTGTCGAAATTGACGTTGGTCAGCGTCAGAAACAGCGAGGCGAAGGTCTCGCGGTTGACCTGGGCGTCGTTCACGCCCAGAGCGCGGGCGCGATGGGCGATCATCGAAATGCCTTTAATCGCGTGCAGCATTAAATCTTGCAGGGCGGCGGTTTCCGGCTCCTTGCCGCAGATGCCCATGGTCGTGCAGCCCGTGCCGCGCGAGGTTTGTTCGCATTGGTAACAAAACATACTCATGATGAGGGGGTCCTTTTCTATCAACACATTCCAGGAACAAATTCTATGGAACGGCGCGTTGCGCATCGCAGCGCCTGACCGTGATTGTGGGAATAACTATCCCAGCCTCGTCAGCTTAAGCCGAATCGTTGGCCGGCTGCATTGACTTTAGTCAACGCGTCAGACACTTGCCAGGGTATTGGCGGCATTTGCCGAATCAAGTCCCTTGCTGCGGGCGTTTTGAGGCGCTTTCGCTCGTTATTCAAGTTTGAATCGCCGGGGTCGATAGAGAGACAACTCTCTGTATGCGCGATTTGAGCATTGATGGATAACAGTGAGGGAATTGTGAATGCGATGGAAGAATAGAGACCGTTTTATGGGCAGTGCGGCGGTGGAATACACGCTGGGCGCCAGCTTTATGCTAGGCGCTGTCGCCCTGTTCCTGACCCAGAGCCAGTGGATGCCGATGTTGCAGGAGTTGCAGGCGCGTTATCTGCACGGCGATGTAAAAGAAGCCAAATCAATGAACGTCCGCGCGATGGGCGATATCAGCGATATGAGCGGCGCCGTGCGCAAAGTCGGCTCGCAACAGATCTGTTTCCAGAGCGGGGTTTGCGTCAATATGCCCCTGATCCCCAATAGCGGCGCTGTTGCGGATACGGCGGGCGGCCTTGGCGGCGATCTAATCGGCGCCTACGCAAAGAGTTTTCTGGAAATGGCTGAAAAGCTTCAAAAAGAAGACGGAAATCCCAAGACGATTGATCTCTTGAAGAAACTGGCCGCAGAATTCGAGAAGATCTCTACGAGTTTTACCGAAGCGGAGGAGATTCTCCGAAAATATCAATGTGATATCCGGAATTGCGACGCGTCCTTTTTCACGCAGGAAGAGCTGTTTAAGCTGGCGTATTTCTCGTATGAATTGCCAAGAAAAAATTTCCAGAACCTGATTTCCGCCTATTCCAATCTTATGAATTACATTGATGGCCATCCGGGCGCCTTAAGAGGTTTTCCAGAGTCCAAAGATCTCATCAATCTGCACTGGAAGCAGGCCTTTGCCGTCGTGAAAGGGGTCGATCTGTGTCCCCCCAGCTCGTGCAAAATGAAAGGCAGTAAAGAAACCTACGTAACGCCTTTCAATATCCGGACGGAAACCAAATACAACAAGCGCGGCGCAGCGTATTCCGTGACGAATTATCGGGCCAACGGCGCTAATATGTACCGTAGTTTCACGCTGCCCAATGGAAAATATCGCCAGCAAATCTACATCAACGGCGGCTGGCAGCCTTATAGCGGCGCCATTCCAGAGGGTCTGGAACAACCGCTGCATATGACGTTTACCGACTTCCACATGACGCCGGCGATGTTCAAGAATCTGGCCAATCAAATGGCGCAAACCGCTGCCAGCGTTTGCACCAATAATGATCCAGCCAACTGCATTATCAGCGCTTTTCCGGGTGACGAAAGCTGGCTGGATCAAGAGGATTCCTCTGATCCCGCCGATGATTCCTATGGCGCTTCTACCGGCGGCGGCGGCGGTGGCGCCAACGCTGCTGCGAAAGCAGCCGAGAGAGCAGCCGAGAAAGCCGCTCGTCAAGCTGAGCGCGAAGCCGAAAAGGCTGCTAGAATAGCGGCCCGAGAAGCTGCGAAGGCCGCTGCGAAGGCTGCCGCAAAGGCTGCCAGGGCTGCTAACGGTGGCGGCGGCGGTGGTGGCGGCGGTAAAGGCGGCGGTCGTCTGGGTGGTGGCGGTAATAGCGCTACGAACGCCTCAGGGACCTTTTAAGAGTAAGCAGCAAGCTGATAGCGCCTTGTTCGCCGGGAAACTCCCGGAGAATGGGGCGTTATCGCTTAGGAGCGTCCTGGCTTGAAAATGCCCCCTGCAGGAGGCGATCGCCCTCTGGCGTCGTTATCCGGCTTGTGGTTTGATAAATGCCGAGCGCCCGCCGCAGCACAGGAGAATTGCCGCTATGACTACCCCCGCCTACGCTATCGCCGTTCTGCCCGGAGACGGCATCGGACCCGAGATTGTGGAGCAGGCTGTTAAAACGCTCAAAGCCGTGGAGCGTAAATTCGGCGTCTCGTTTACGCTGGAATACGCGCCCATCGGCGGCGCGGGTATCGACAGCGACGGCGCGCCCCTGCCGGAAAAAACGCTTGCGCTGGCAAAATCCGCGGATGCCGTCTTGCTGGGCGCTGTCGGCGACTATAAATACGACCAGCTCGACCCGGCAATTCGCCCGGAACAAGGCTTGTTACAGATTCGCAAGGCGTTGGGGCTGTTTGCTAATCTGCGGCCGGTCAAGGCGCACAAGGCCCTGCTGCACGCCTCCACGCTGAAGTCTGAGATTGTTGACGGCATCGACATCATGGTCGTTCGCGAGCTTACCGGCGGGCTGTATTTTGGACAACCCAAGCGCCGCGAGGCCGATTTTGCGCTGGATACCATGAGTTACGCGCGCGCGGAAATTGAACGCATTGCCCACGCGGCCTTCAAGCTGGCCAAAACCCGCCGCTCGCAAGTCACGTCTGTCGACAAGGCCAACGTGCTGGCCACCTCGCAGCTCTGGCGCGAGATTGTCATTGAAGTCGCCGCCCAATACCCCGGCGTTACGCTTGATCACATGTACGTCGATAACGCCTCGATGCAGTTGATTCGCAATCCCAGGCAATTTGACGTACTTCTGACCGAGAATACCTTTGGCGACATTTTGTCGGATGAAGCCTCGATGCTCACCGGCTCGCTGGGCATGTTGCCGAGCGCCAGTCTGGGCGAGGGCAAACACGCGATGTACGAGCCCTCTCACGGGTCTGCGCCCAAGTACGCCGGACAGGACAAGGTTAATCCCATTGCGCAGATTCTGTCGGCGGCGATGATGCTGGAGCATTCGTTTGCGATGCCGCAAGCGGCCCGGCAGATCGAACAGGCGGTCTCCCACGCGCTGGATGCAGGCTACCGCACGTATGACATCGCCGAGAGCGGCGCGCGCGTGGTCGGCACGTCGCAAATGGGGGATGCGGTTGCCGAAGCGCTGTTGGCGTTGCCCGAGACAGTTTCGGTATAAACGCGAGCGTTTGACGCCGTTAGAGATGCTGATATGACGACGGGCATCCTGCTGATTCACGGTATGCTGGGGTCGCCGCGTGAATTTGACGCGGTGGAAGCCGCTTTCCGGCAACAAGGCTATGTCACCCGGGCCATCAGCCTGCTGGGGCATGGCAAGCGACGCGATCGCCCCTTGCGCGAATTTTCGGCGGAAGCCATGGTGCAACGGGCCATCGCCGATTATCACGCTTTTGCGGAAAAGAGCGGCGCGGATCGCATTGTCGTCATCGGTCATTCTCTGGGCGGGGTGTGCGCATTGAGCATTGCCGCAGAGAATCCGCCTTGTCTGGCGGGCGTGGCGTCGTTGTCGGCGCCTTGCAGTCTGGCCTATACAATTAACTATCATTGGGGCGTGTTCCGCGTGCCGCCGTGGTCGCTGTTGCGCGGCCTGTTTTATCTTGCCGATCAGGTCACGGGCTTTGAACGGCCACAGCTTCGCCCCTGGGAATACGCGCGTATCGCCCGAGAAGGCAGCGACCTGCTGGCGCGCTTCGCCCAACGACTGCCAGAAATCCGCGTTCCTACGCTGTTGGCGCATTCTCCTTGCGATTTGGTTATTCCGTTTGGCGAGATGGCCCGCCTGGCCGAGGCGCTGGTTCACAGTCCTCGGGTCGAGACGCATGCGCTGGAGCGGTGCGGGCATCAGGTGTTCCCGGTGTCGGGGGAATCACGCCGCACGCTGGAAATTCTCAGCGGATTTACCCACTCGCTGGTCGGCGATTCTATCGTCCAAAGGTAAGCGCGGGCGCGTTTTGCATATCCGCCGGTTGCATCCGGCGCGCCGTCCCGGTATTCTGCCCGCAGACAGGACGCGGCGCAACGCCAAGACAGAGGACGCAGAGGCGATGTTCGGACGATTTATCGTCAATTTCGGCAAACTTAAACGCTGGCTGGTCGGCAAACCGCTGGCGAGCCAACTGGAGCGTCATGAGCGCCTGAATATCCCGCTGGGGCTTGCTGTGTTTTCGTCTGATGCGCTCTCTTCCACCGCGTACGCGACCGAAGAGGTCTTGATCGCTTTGGTGGGCAGCGCCTTTGCCTTGCAGGCCGGGATACTGTCGATTCCGGTGGCGCTGGCGATTTGTCTGCTGATCGCCATTGTCGTGATTTCCTATCGTCAGGTGATTCACGCCTATCCGCAAGGCGGCGGGGCCTATATCGTCGCCAAGGAGAATCTGGGGCGTCTCGCGTGCCAGGTGGCGGGCTCGGCCTTGCTGATTGATTACATCCTGACCGTATCGGTCAGCATCAGCGCGGCGGCGGCCAACCTGATTTCGACCGGACTGGTACCGCCAGAATGGCGCACGTCGATTGCCTTGTGGCTGGTGCTGGCCATCACGCTGCTCAATCTGCGCGGCGTGCGCGAATCCGGCAAAATTATCGCCTTTCCCGCCTATGCGTTTATCGCTTCGATGGCGATCGTGATGGCGTGCGGCTTGTGGCGCATTGCCCATGGCGATGTCTCGCAGCCGACGTTCGTGCCGTTTTCTGCGGGCGCGTCCGACGCCGATCAGTGGACCGGCGCGCTGGTAGCGCTTGCCCTGCTCAAGGCCTTCTCACACGGATGCGCCGCCCTGACCGGGATTGAAGCCATCTCCAATGGCGTAACGGCTTTCAAAGAGCCGGTCGTCGAACGCGCCAATCGCACGATGGCCATTATGGGCCTGATTCTCGGCGCGGTGTTTCTCGGGATGACCTGCCTGGCTTATTACTTTCAGGTCGTGCCGCATCCCAACGACACCGTCATTTCGCAAGTCGCGCGCATGGCGTCCGAGGCGCTGGGGCCGGGCGCGCAGGCCCTGTACTACGTGACCGTGTTTGCGACGATGACGATTCTGGCGCTGGCGGCCAATACCAGTTTTGCGGGCTACCCGAGGCTGGCCAGCATGTTGGCGCATGACGGGTTCTTGCCACGGCAGTTGATGAATCAGGGGGACCGGCTCGTCTTCACCAATGGGATTCTGTCGCTGGGGCTGCTGTCGGCGTTGTTAATCTGGCTGTTCCATGGCGATACCAACGCTTTGATCCCGTTATACGCGGTTGGCGTGTTTCTGTCGTTTACGCTGGCGCAGGCGGGGATGGTGCGGCATCATTTGCGGCATCGCGAACCGGGTTGGCGCTATGGCGTGCGGATTAATGGCTTTGGCGCCGTTGTGACCGCCATCGTGACGTTGATTCTGGCCTTCGAGAAGTTTACCGAGGGCGCGTGGATCGTCCTGGTCGCCGTCCCGGCCTTCATCCTGATTTTCCGGCAGATTGAGCGGCATTATCGCTCGATTTCCCGTCAGCTCGCCTTGCCCGACAAGGGCTATTGCCCGGTGACGATGGAGCATACGGCGCTGGTGCTGGTGTCATCGCTGCATCGCGGGACGCTGCCGGCGCTGGAGTATGCCAAGACCATTTCCGGTCACGTCGAGGCTGTCCACGTCGAATTGAATCCCGAAGGGACCGAACGCCTTAAAAAGGCTTGGCAGGAATGGGGATGCAGCATTCCGCTGACGATCCTCAAGTCGCCCTATCGCTCGCTGACCAAACCGCTGATGGATTACATTGACGTGGTGGAAGAGCGCTCGCCCCACGATCTGGTGACCATCATCGTGCCGGAATTCGTCACGCGGCGCTGGTGGCATAACTTTCTGCACAATCAATCGGCCTGGCTCATTAACGAGTTGCTCAAGTATCACAAGGGCAAGGTCGTCACCACGGTCCGCTTCTTTCTGGAAGAATAAGCGGATCCGCAGGCGATTGTTTGGAGGAGACCTCTCCTTCAGGCGAGGGATTTTTCGCCGTTTGCGCCAAGGAATTTGCCGCAAGTCATGCTTGCTTCTGTAGAATGGGAAGCGTCGGCTTCGGTTGGACGCAGGGCGCGTATGGCGCGGCGAAGGGACGGGAGAGAAACGCGATGATTCTGGAAGAGTTGCTGCAAGAAGTGTTTCGCCGCAAAGCGAGCGATTTGCACTTGAGTCTGGGCCTGCCGCCCGTCTTTCGCGTGGACGGCAAGCTGATTCGCGGCGACTATCCGCCGTTGTCGAAAGAAGACGTCCACCGCCTGATTTTCAGCATGTTGACCAACGAACAGCGCCGCGTACTGGAGCAGGACTGGGAACTGGATTGCTCGTATGGGGTTTCGGGGCTGGGCCGCTTTCGGGTCAACGTCTACAAAGAGCGCAGCACGTATGCGGCGGCCTTGCGCTCCATCAGCACGGAAATTCCCAGCTTTGACAGTCTGAATCTGCCGCCTATCGTGAAAGAAATCGCGGATCGGCCCAAGGGGCTGGTGCTGGTGACCGGTCCGACCGGTTCCGGCAAGTCTACGACGCTGGCCGCGATGGTGGACTATATTAACAGCCAGCGCTCAGAGCATATTCTGACCATCGAGGATCCGATCGAGTTTATTCACTCGTCCAAACGCAGCGTCGTTCACCAGCGCGAACTGGGGCAAGATACCCGCAGCTTCTCCAAGGCGCTGAAATCCGCCTTGCGCGAAGACCCTGACGTGATTCTGGTGGGTGAGATGCGGGACCTTGAGACCATCGGCCTGGCGCTGACCGCCGCCGAAACCGGTCACCTGGTCATGGGCACCCTGCACACCTCCAGCGCCATGCAGACTGTTGACCGGATTATCGATGTTTTTTCCGCAGACCAGCAGCAGCAGGTGCGGATTCAGCTTTCAAACAGTCTGGTGGCGGTCTTTTCGCAGGCCCTCCTGCCCAGAGTCAACGAGCTGGGCGAGAAAAAAGGCCGCGTTATGGCGCAGGAAATCATGATCGTCACGCCCGCTATTTCCAACCTGATTCGTGAGGGGAAGGCCGCGCAAATCTATTCGGCTATTCAGACCGGGGGTCAGCACAATATGCAGACCATGGAAATGGCGCTGAAAGCGCTGGTGCAGTCAAACAGCGTGGAATTCGAGGATGCGCTCCTGAAAACCACGCGCCCGGAAGATTTCAAGCGGCTGCTCACCGGTATTCAGACCAAATCCTGACCTTCGGCGACGGGCAGGCAGGACACGGTATAATACTCGCACGATCTCAAGCGCGAAACGCCAGCCTGTCAGGCCATCGACGGCGGTCCGCGCGTGTCTGGGAAGTCGCCCTGTATGTTATTGCTCCTGTCGGAATACCTCGAAAATCTGGCGCAGGAGCGCGGCGCGTCCGCTAATACGCTATCGGCTTATGAGCGCGATATTCTGGCGT